>JBDKRC010000206.1:0-33263 GCA_039683575.1 Armatimonadia bacterium
GGCTCAACAGCGCGAAGATCGCGCGCTCGCTCTGCGACAGCCCGCGCCACGACCGCCGCCGCCGCTCGCTTGAGCAAGTCGGGCTGGATTGGGACCAGCTGAGCGCTTAAGTTTACGCGTATGCCCCGTTGGGGTCAGACGGCGGGGACGGTGTGGCGGCGGCGTCTCGAGACCCTTTCGGGGTCCTGGAGGGGTATGGCGATGGCACCAGGGGTTTCACCCCTGGCTATAGTCGGTGACCCCTTTGGGGTCAGACGGCGGGGACGGTGTGGGTTTGGCGGAGCGCTCCCTGGCGGTGTCTCGAGACCCTTTCGGGGTCCTGGAGAGGTATGGCGATGGTACCAGGGGTTTCACCCCTGGCTATAGTCGGTGATCCCGTTGGGGTCAGACGGCGGGAACGGTGTGGGTTTGGCGGAGCGCTCCCCGGCGGTGTCTCGAGACCCTTTCGGGGTCAGGGAGGGGTATGGCGATGGTACCAGGGGCTTCACCCCTGGCTATAGTCGGTGACCCCTTTGGGGTCAGACGGCGGGCACGGTGTGGCGGCGGCGCGTATATCACATTGGATGAAATGACATGAACGAGAACACGAGAGCTTTGCTTGATGAGATCCTCCTGACCCACTCGCCCTGCGGGCAGGAACAGGAGGTGGAGGCGATTTGCCTGCGCCGCTTTGCCGAGCACTGCGACGAGGTCTGGCAGGACCCTAACGGCAATGTCATCGGTAAGATCGCCGGCGAATCGTCGGAGGACGGTACGCTGCTTCTCGCCCACAAGGATGAGATCGGCACGATGGTTCGCAAGGTGGACGATGACGGCAAAATGTGGCTGGAGCCGCTTGGCGGCACGCTGCCCTGGCGCTACGGTGAGGGGCCGTACGACGTGCTTGGTGACGAGATCGTGACCGGCATTCTCTCGGTGGGCAGCACCCATGTCAGCCATCTCTCTGCCCGCATCCACAAGGCGAAGGTGGAGAAGCCGCTTGACTGGGAGACCTGCTACCTGGACTGCAAGCTGAACAAGCAGGAACTGGCCGAGAAGGGCATCGGCATCGGCAGCCTGGCCTGTGTCTCGCGCAGGCGCAAGCAACCCTTCTACCTGCGGGACAAGTACGTCGGGGGGTATGCCCTCGATGATAAGGCTGCGATCGTCAGTCTCCTGGTAGCCATGCAGGAGGTAAAGGCGAGCGGCCGCAAGCCACGGTTTGACGTGTACTTCGGGGCTACGGGCGTGGAGGAACTGGGGATTTCGGGCGGAGCGTATGTTACCCGCACTCTCACCGCTCGTCATGCCATCAATACCGTTATCGCCGCCGAGGTCGCGCCGGTGGCGGAGGAATATCCGACGGAACTTGACGGCCGCCCGGTCATCCTAATGAAGGACGCGGTCTTTATGTACCACCCCGGCCTATGCCGAGAACTGGTGCGTACCGCCGACCGTCTGAGCCTTGGGCACCAGCAGGTCGTGGTGCGGTGCTTCGGCAGCGACACGAGCAGCGTTGCGAAATATGGGTTCATCGGCCGCGCCGGCTGCGTGGGGTTCGCGACAGAGAACACTCACGGCTTCGAAGTCGCGCCTGTGGCGGCGATCGAAAATGTCGGGAAACTCCTGGCGGGGTATGTCCTCGGTGAGGGTCCAAATGAAGAATAGCCTAGCCTGCTCGTTGTGCCTGCTGCTACTGCTGGCGCCTTTGCAGGCGCAGAAGCCGGGTCCACTTGTGGTGATCGACCTGCCCACTACGGGCTCCCTATCGGGCACCGCGGCTTCCCTCTACACCGCCTTGCGAGCCGAGGGCTTCGATGTCTGGTGGCTGCGGGTCCATGAGCCCGAGCAGCGTGGACGCGAGGCCGCCGCGGTACTGTGCTCCACTGGCGCCACTGTGCAGCGCGAACTGAACGTGCAACTGAGCGACTACGTGCAAAAGGGCGGGGGGCTGGTCTACCTGGCAGGCGGCTACTCCGAACAGCTTCAGGAGAACCAGAGTTTTCTGAAACCCTTCAACGTCAAGGTTGAGCAGATCAAGCGCGTCGGCGAAGTGCAACTGGCGCGGCACCGGATTTCAGCCGGCCTTGAGCAGACGCGTTTCGGGGCCGTGCCGCTGAGGTTCACGAGTGACAGCCTGGACGTTCTGGCTACTCAGGGCGACGAGCCCGTGGCCCTTGCGGGGGGAATGGGCACTGGTCGCACGGTGTTTATGCCTGCAGCTCTCGGAGCCGGCTCAAACACCAATCGTGCCCCCGAGGCTGACAAGATCAAGCTGTTGGTGCAGTCGCTCAAGTGGGTCGCGGAAAAAGGCGCGGTGACCGGTCCTGACATCGGCCCCGGTTCTCCGGCAACTGCAGTTCCCGCGGAAGCCAATCTCTCGCCCAGGATCATCGTTGACGTCCCGGACGTGGAGCCGTGGAAGGCGATTGGTTCCCGCCTTCAGGACGCTCTCCTGCCGGTGACGCTGCCGGTGGTGATGGTGACATACCAGAAGGGCACCGACACGCTGGCCCAGGCGGCTGCAGCGCGGCCGTCTCTCATCGTGCTCAGTGGCAGTCGTGACTTCGAAGAGGCGGAGGGGCCGATGCTGGTGGAGTACGTCCGCTCCGGCGGCTCGCTACTGGTCCTCGGCTACGGTGCGACCAACCAGATCCCGAAGGTCACGGCGCTGAACCGCCTGCTCGGGGAGTTCGGCATCGGCTTCACCTACGGGCGCCCGGCAGGTAAAGCGACGCTGCAGCAGCATCCCGCCACAGCAGGGCTCACCGCCCTTGGCAAGGCCCCGGCCGGCAGCGCCGTATGGGCAGTGGCGCAGTGGCCTCTGGCCACGGTGGACAGCCGCGCCATCGCTGCCGCGCATGAGGTCGGTCGTGGCCGCATCATCGTTTTCGATGCCGCCACTCTGCTGCCAGCCACGGGCAAAGGCGCCATCGATGAGAGCCAGTCCTTCCGCGAGTTGCTCAGCGGCTGTGTCCGCTGGCTGACCGGCCGCTGACACCCCAACCCGCCAGGAGCGGCATGACCCACCTACCCAGCAAGGCCGCGGCCACACCAGTCATTATCACTTCCGCCTCAGAGGAGACGTCCATGCTCTACGACTTCCATACCCATACTTTTCTCTCGGACGGGGTGCTCTCGCCGATTGAGCTGATCCGCCGCTGCATCGTCAACGGTTACACGGCTCTCGGCATCGCGGACCACTGCGGCGCCAGCACGCTGGAGCGGATCATCTGCGAGGTCCGTAAGGACGCCGACCTGGCCCGCCGCTACTGGGACTTCACTGTGCTGACGGGCGTGGAACTCACGCATGTGCCCGCCGCCTCGATCGCGGAGTTGGCGGCGCAGGCCAAGGGGCTTGGCGCTGACTACGTAGTCGTGCACGGCGAATCCCCGGTTGAGCCGGTCGAGCCCGGCACGAACCTCGCCGCCGCCTCCTGCCCTGACGTGGACATCCTTGCCCATCCCGGTCTACTGAGTGCCGAGGCCGCCGAGGCTGCCGCTGCCAACGGGGTGTTCATCGAGATCACGGCCAAGGACGGCCACTCGCTCGGGAACGGGCATGTCGTTCGCGTTGCCAGCGCTGCCCGGGCGAAGATGCTGATCAATACCGATACGCACGTCCCGGGCCAGCTCCTAAGCGAGGCCTTCGCCCGCCACGTCGCGCTGTGCGCGGGGCTGGCTGAGGCGGAACTGGAGGGGATTCTCGTACGGAACCCCCAGGAGCTGATTGCGCGGGCGGAGGCACGGAGATGAGGAGCGTGACCAAGGCCCTGCTACTCATCTCGGCGCTCGCGGCGTTGGTGCTTACGGGCTGCGCACGAGGCGGCGAAGCGGGCACCACCGGCCCCGAGGTGGTCATTGACCTGTATGCGCGTTACGCCGGGCCGATCAATGACGCCTTCTATTACTTCATGCCCATAGACACCGACGGAGACTTCGGCCAGGATGGGCCGGTGCCGGTTGCGGCCGGCCCGCACTGGGAGAACGGCTGGGGCACGGGCTCGTTCTCGCACTATGTCGAATACCATCAGGGGCAGTACAACATCTACCGTACCGCCTTCGTGCCGTCACTCGAAAGCACCGGCGGCGGCATTATCGCCGTCTCCGGCAACGCCACCGGCTCTACGGTAGGGACCAGCGTCCTGACCGTCCAGGCGATCAACTATGGCGCCGTCACCGTCTCCGGCACCGCGACCATCGCCTCCGTGAGTAATGAAAGCTTGCAGGCAGCGGGGACTCTTGCACTCGCCACCAACGCCGCCGGGGAAGTCACGGCGGGCTCTGTCGTCTGGACACCGGCCACGTCTGGAGGCCGCGCTCTCAACACCGCCGAGCGGGCTGCTGTCACCGCCCTCAACGCAGGTGGCGTTGCTCTCACCGCCAGTTCGCTGGAGCCTTTGGGTCTCAACCTGACCCTCGGCACCCCCGTGCCTGGCTCTCAGACACTGACCGTTGCTCCTACGACTGCCACCATCAGGAATGTCTTCACTCCGGGCGAGAATGTCCCGGGCGCGACCACCACGACCACCGGCACACTGCAGGCCAACACGGCCAACGCCGGAACCAACACCGCGCTGCCGGGAGCTACCGTCACAGTCACCGACTTCGTCGCTGGCGGCGCTGCTACCGTCCGGCTCGACATCTCACCCGCCGGCATTCTGGTAGGCCCTCCCTTCGACTATACCCTTCCCGGCGGCGGCAATAGCCTGCGCGTCACGATCGACCTCGCCACGCTCGGCAGCAACATACCCGACCTGAGCATCAACTTCATCAGTACCAACGAACTCATCTTCGCCCCTGAGATCACGGACCCGAATGATCACACCTATGATGCGCTCGGTCGCCTCGGCAACCGCTATGTTACTTTCCGCACCACACAGTTCCAGACGATCAACAACTCTTCCGGTCTGTTTGAGCAGGAGGGGGCAAACGACAGCACCCTCGAAGGCCCGACCACACCCCAACAGCGCAATTCTGTTGATCTGATGGACTGGTCAATCACTATCCGCCGCCTGCGCTAGACGATGCTCATCACCTACCGTTCGCAGTCCGACCGCCGCCTGCTCAACCGCGCCGATCCTGCCTACTGGCACCCGGCCTATGGGCGACTGCTGGAAGCCGTCGCCTACCCGCTCGCCCGCCTGGGAGACTTCATCACCCATATTACCTATGGCCCGATCATCGTTGGCCGTAAGCTGCCAACGGCTTCGGGACAGCCTGCACTGGCGCTTGTGAATCAGGGGCAACTGGGCGACGCGGGGGTGGACCTTCGAGGAGCCGCGGTCATACCGCCGGGTTGCGACTGGGACCGCCCCTCGGCGCGCGTGCAACATGGGGACCTGTTGATCGCCCGCTCCGGCGTGGGTTCGCTTGGGAAGAACCGGCTGGCAGTGTTCTTCGAGGACTGCCCGGCCGTCGTCGGCTCATTTGTTGACCTCGTTCGGCTAGAGGGGCTCGATTCCGTGTATGTGGCCCTATTTTTGAAGACGCGGTACGGCTGGGGACAGATTCACCGCCTGATCAACGGCGTAGCGGTGCCAAATGTCAGCTTTGAGGAAATTCGCCAGCTCAGGATTGCGGTCGCACCCGAAGGCCTTCAACAAGAGCTCCGTGGGACGTATCTCCAAGCCATCCTTCCGCTCCACAACGACCACGATCCGCGCGCTACAGAGCTGCATCGCGCACTTGTGGCCCGCACGGAGGGCCTCCTGCAGAGCCGGCCATAGTATGCACGCGCAAAAAAAGGGCTCCCGATGATTATCGAGAGCCCTTTTGCGTTGCTTTTCGTCGAGACTACGCCGTCTTCTGGCGCGTCACCGCACTCTTGCGCTTTCCGCGCTCAAGCACCGGTGGCTTGCGTTCCGTGACAGTCTCGGCGCTGATCACGCAGCGGGTGATATCGCGGTCGCTCGGCACATCGAACATCACGTCCAGCATCAACTCTTCGATGATGGTGCGCAGTGCCCGCGCCCCGGTCTGGCGCTTGATCGCCTCAGCCGCGATGGCCTCCAGCGCTTCGTCCTCGACCACGAGCTCCACGTTGTCCAGCATCTCCATCGTCTTCTGGTACTGCCGGATCAGCGCGTTCTTGGGTTCCACCAAGATGCGCCGCAGAGCCGCCTGGTCGAGAGAACTCAACGTCGCGAGGGTTGGGAGCCGGCCTATGAACTCGGGGATCATCCCGAACTGTACCAGGTCTTGCGGCATCGCCTGCGCCAGGATCTGATCATTGCTCTGATCGGCTTCCTGTAGGCTGGCGGCGCCAAAGCCGATGGCGCGGTTGTGCGTCCGCCGCCGGATGATGTCGATCAGCCCGTCGAATACCCCGCCGCAGATGAACAGGATGTTCTTGGTGTTGATCTGGATGAATTCCTGCTGCGGGTGCTTGCGGCCGCCCTGGGGCGGAACGTTGGCCACAGTGCCCTCGAGGATCTTCAAGAGAGCCTGCTGCACGCCCTCGCCCGAGACGTCGCGGGTAATGGAGGGGTTGTCCGCCCGCCGCGCGATCTTGTCGATTTCGTCAATGTAGACGATGCCCCGCTCCGCCCGCTCCACATCGTGGTTCGAGGCGATCAGGAGCTGTAGCAGGATGTTCTCGACGTCCTCGCCCACATACCCCGCCTCGGTCACGGAGGTCGCGTCGGCAATCGTGAACGGGACATCGAGCATCCGCGCCAGGGTCTGGGCCAGCAGCGTTTTGCCGCAACCAGTCGGCCCGACGAGCAGGATGTTGGTTTTGTCCAACTCGACTTCGTCCGTCAGGCTCTCGATGCGGATACGCTTGTAGTGGTTATACACAGCCACCGACAGGACGCGCCGGGCGCGCTCCTGGCCGATGACATATTGGCCGAGGTAGTCGAAAATCTCCCGCGGCTTGGGGATGTCACTGGTCTGGTATTCAGGTTTGTGGACCTGATCTTCTTTGCCGCGCAGGATCTGGTTGCAAAGTGCCACGCAATCGGGGCAGATATACACTCCCGGCCCGGCGATCAGCTCTTTGACCTGCCGCGGCTTCTCACGCCCGCAGAACGAGCACCGCAAGGTGCGGTTGCTGCCTCCGTTGGTAGTGTTCATTCACTTCTCCTGATTGCTGCGATGCAGTTCATCGATGCTGAGAGGGAGCGGTCACTGACCGCTACAAGCGTAGCTATTCAGCGCTATCCGGCTGCCGCTCAGCCACTTCATCCACGAGGCCGTATGCCTTGGCCTCGGACGCGCTCATGTAGTAGTCCCGGTCCGTATCCTTCTCGATGCGGTCCAGCGCCTGGCCGGTGTGGTGCGCCAGGATCTTGTTCAGGCTCTCGCGCGTGCGCAGGATCTCTTCCGCCTGGATCTTCAGATCGGTCGCCTGCCCGGCGATTCCGGGTGACCACGGCTGGTGGATCAGGACCCTGGCGTGGGGGAGAGCATGTCGCTTTCCGGGTTCGCCAGCTGCGAGAAGCACCGCTGCCATGCTGGCTGCCAGGCCCACGCACCAGGTGTGGACTTCCGGCCCGATGTACTGCATCGTGTCATAGATACCCAATCCCGCCGTGGTTGAACCACCCGGCGAGTTGATGTACATATGGATCGGCTCGGTCCGATCTTCGCTCTGCAGGAACAGCAGCTGCGCGATTGTCAGGCTTGCTACCGTGTCATCTATAGGTGTACCAATGAACACGATCCGGTCACGCAACAAACGGCTGAAGATGTCGTAAAACCGTTCCCCACGAGGGGTCTGCTCGATGACACTCGGTATCAACATTAGCTCTTCATCCCCGCTTCATCTCTAAGGTTCTTCGGGAGCCGCGCACCCGCGCTTCGCTGAATCAGACAGTCAGCGCGGACCGCAAGTTCTATCCCGCCTACGCTTCTTCGCTGGCTTCGTCGGCTGGCTTCTCCTCGGCTTCTACAGCCTCTTCCGCCGGAGCCTCTTCCGCCGGAGCCTCTTCCGCCGGAGCCTCTTCCGCTTCTTCGGCTATCTCCGCCGCAGCCTTAGCAGCTTCTTCCGCTGCCGCCGCCGCAGCAGCCTCTTCCTCGGCCTTGGCCTTCTCTTCGGCAGCCTTGCGCTCTTCTTCCTTGATCTCGTCATACCGCTCGCGCGATACGTCCTCGATGTCGGCCTTGGCGATGAGCGCGGCCAGCGTCAGGCGGCGCTCAGCACGGGTCTTGAGCTGGTCCTGGAAGTCTTCCCGCAACTCCAATGACTGCTGCACGAAGTCGGTCTCGAGATTGTTCTCTGCCGCAAACAGGGTGACTTCTTCGGCGATCTCGTCATCGCCGATTTCGATCCCCTCGGCCTTGGTCAGCGCGTCCAGCACCAGTTCCACCTTTACAGCCATCTCCGCACGCACCATCTCGCGCTGTTCGAGCGTTTCCTGGTCAACGCCGACGATCTGCATGAAGTCCTGCAGGCTCATGCCGCTCTGCTGCAACTCCTGTACCAGACCGCCGAGGTTGCTCCGCGCCATCCGCTTGACGAGCGTCTCGGGCATGTCGATCTCGGT
This sequence comes from Armatimonadia bacterium, assembly GCA_039683575.1. GTDB lineage: Bacteria > Armatimonadota > Zipacnadia > Zipacnadales > UBA11051 > JAJFUB01. The sequence goes on from JBDKRC010000206.1 coordinate 8,469, forward strand.
ATCGCGTACAACCGCACCCAGCGCGTCGTTTTCGAGCGCCTTGTTGCTCTCCTCGACGTTCTTCTTCTCGAGGTCTTCGCGCGTCTTGGTCTGCAGGTCCTCGAGGCTCTCGTAGTCGCCCTGGGACTTGGCGAATTCGTCGTCCAGCTCAGGCAGAATCTTCTGCTTGATGGTCTTGATCGTGGCCTTGATGACGCCCTTCTTGCCGCGCAGTTCCTCGTTCTCGTCATCCTCGGCAAATTCGCGGGGCAGTTCGACGGTCTCGCCGGCCTTGTGGTCGATCATGGCTTCGTCAATGGCGGGCTGATAGCGGCCGCTGCCGACCTCGATCTCCTGGTCGGAACCCTTCTCCGGCTCCTCCTCGCCCTCCATGACCATCTTGACTTCGGCCTCGACGATATCGCCCTTCTCGACGACCTCGCGGTCCTCGACCGGGACGACTTTCCCGGCGGCTTCGCGCATCTGCTCGAGCACGCCAGCGACCTGCTCATCAGTTACGGTGGCGTCCTTGCGGTAGAGCTTCAGGCCTTCGTAGCTGGGCAGCGCGGGCTCGGGTCGCACGGTGACCTTGATGTTCAGTTCGACCGGCTGGCCCTCGACTACCTCGAGTTCGTCCATCTCGGGGAACTCGGGCTCGTCAATGACCTGGAGTTCTTCCTTGTCAAGCTCCGGTTGGACGTAGGTCTCCACGGCCTTCATCCAGAAGGCGCTGCGGATGATCTCCGGCTTGTAGCGGCGCTTGATCACCGAGGCGGGAGCCTTCCCGGGGCGGAAGCCCGGAATGGCGGCGTCCCGTGCAAATTCGTTGTAGACTTTGCTAAAGGTAGCCTGAACGTCCTGCGCATCGAACTTGAACGTCATGTCCAGGCGACTGCCTGGCAGCTTAGAGGTTGACAGCTCCAACGTAATCTCTCCCAACTGTTCCCGTAACTCGGGGGGCATAGAAACTTACGCCGCCCCGCGGGTGGGCGACGTTACAGGTCTGCGTAAGACTACCTACTATACCACAAGCCACTCACCACATGCCAGTACATTTTCCAGCCTTTGGGGCCCTGTTAGCGAACGTCTGGTGGGCGCGGGGAGACTTGAACTCCCACGGGTTGCCCCACATGATCCTAAATCATGCATGTCTGCCATTCCATCACGCGCCCAGAACTGCATCGAGTATAGCATACATAACAAAAACTCCACAACCTGGGGTTGTGGAGTTGAAATCATGTTTGGTACACCGGGTAGGATTCGAACCTACGACCTTGGGATTAAGAGTCCCCTGCTCTACCAGCTAAGCTACCGGTGCACTCGTCTCACTGACGGGGCTATTTTACCCCATCTCTCCGCAAAAGACAACCCATCTTCGCATCGAAAAATGGCGCGCCTGGAGGGATTCGAACCCCCGACACCCGGATCCGAAGTCCGGTGCTCTAATCCACTGAGCTACAGACGCGGCCGAACTTCGCCCCGCGGGGCCGGCAAAATCTTTGGGGTGGACGAAGGGAATCGAACCCTCAACCCCTTGAGCCACAGTCAAGTGCTCTGCCGTTGAGCTACGTCCACCATTGGTCGGTTGTCAGTTGCCAGTCATCAGTCGTCAGTTCTGGGGAGGAGCTTGCTGGGGCCGAGCTCTGAAAACTGGAAACTGCCAACTGTAGACTGAAATGGCACGCCCGGCCCGATTCGAACGGGCGACCAGCTGCTTAGAAGGCAGCTGCTCTATCCTCTGAGCTACGGGCGCAGGTCACTTCTGGAGCGGGCGACGAGATTCGAACTCGCGACATTCAGCTTGGAAGGCTGACGCTCTACCAACTGAGCTACACCCGCAGCACACTAACAACAAAGCCAGCGCAGCCGACACGCCGGCCCATACTCTATTTATGACACGCCTGGTCGGGGCGGTCGGACTCGAACCGACGGCCTTCGGCTCCCAAAGCCGACGCGCTAGCCAAACTGCGCCACGCCCCGAATAAGCCCTTGGCCGCCGCGTGCAGTATAGTATAGCCAAACGATATAGCCTAGTCAAGAAAGTTCAAGTGCGTTTTTGAGCGGTGCCGCAAGCAGGTTGTGCCCGTGGTTCCGGCGAACCGTTGCCAGCAAGTCCGGTCCTTCTGGGAGGCCACCATGAAGCGCGCCGCAGCCATCAGCCTAGCCATCTTTGCCTGTGCTCTCTGTCTGGCGCAGCCCCCCAGCGCCTATACGCCGAAGGTCGGCGCATACCCCTGGCACGACCGCGTCAATCAGTGGGCCATCAGCGTGCTACCGGAAAAGTACGCCACCGACAAGCCAATTCCCCAGCAAAGCTGCAATGCCCGGAATGTGGTGCTGCCTGCGGGTACCACGAAGATCACTCTCGCCGTGCTCGATAAGCAGCTCGCCGAGTTCCTTGAGAAACAGCCGCGTGCTACAGACACGGGGGACAAGCTGGAGATCAAGTCCGGCGCTGCCACCCTTGCCTACGCCATAGTGACCGTGGAGCAGCCCGAGGCGGAACTCAAGCACTCGTGGATGAGTGCGGGGCTGATTCTTCTGGCGCTGGAGCCGCCTTTGGCCGCAGGGACTACGGCTCCCACCGCTCCCGTGCAGCCCGCGGTAACGCCTGCAGCCGTTCCGCAGTCTGTCACGGCGGGCTCCTATGCCCCTGCCAACCAGGCCGCACCATGGCATGACCGGGTGGGCAGGTGGGTCATCAACAAGCTTCCGGCCGACTACGCCAACCTCCCGCCTGTGCCGCAGCAGAGTTGCGAGGCCAAGAGCCTCGTCCTGCCGCCCGGGACGAAGCAAGTCACCGTGGCGGTGTCGGATGGGGATCTGGCTGAGTTCCAGAAACGCTACCCGCAGATCAAGGACACCGGCCAGAAGCTCAGCATCGAGCCGCCAGGCGGCGGCAGTGGACTACCCTATAGTATTGTCATCTTCCCGGATCCGCCCGAGAAGGGCGAATTCCGCGACTTCGCCAAGGGAGGCCTCGTCCTGCTCAAGGTTGGCGATGCCCCCGCGGCCGCACCCACACCCGCAACGCAGCCAGTAGTTACAGGAGCCAAGAACGTGTTAGCCCAGGAACAGGAATTCGTCGCTCAGGAGTGGCCGATCAAGCCGGGTGAGCGCAAGGTCAAGATGTTCGTGCAGGAGCCAGCGGCCGGGATCAACAGCAACACCGGCCTGATGCTGGTGCTGCACAACTGGGGCGGGGTCTACAACTCCGGTGAGTACCTGAAGTGGTGCAAGACCTTCGCGGATCGCTACAACGTGGTCGCGATGTCGGTCAACTATCTGCAGAGCGGCCAGGACTGGAAAGCCGCCTTGCCGTATGACCACGGGTACCTACAGGCCATGGACTGCATCCGCGCCCTGTACACGGTCCAGAAGCAGCTCAAGGACAAGGGCATCGCCTTCAACGAGCGCCGCGTGTACTCGATGGGCGGCAGCGGGGGTGGCAATGTGACCGAGATGGTGATGAAGCTTGCTCCGCATACCTTCGCCTGCGGTGTGGATATCTGCGGGATGCCCGGCCTGATAGACGGGATCGCTTACGGTACCGGCGAATGGGGCACCAGCCTCAACGCGGGCTACTCCAAGGACCCCAAGAGCCCGGCCTACCTGAGCCAGGACATGCAGGAAATCCGCGATTTCGGCAATCTCGCTCACTGCAAGCTGCTCAAAGCGGCCAATCCGAACCTCAAGATCGTGATCGTCCACGGCACCGAGGACGGTAGCTGCCCGGTCGTCCCCAAGATCAGGCAGTACTCCAACATGATCGAAGCGGGGCTGCAGGCCGATGCGCACTTCCTGACCGCCGCCGACGTAGACGGAGCAGTGATCACCACCACCGGCCACGCGGTGGGCGACCGCGAGCAGGTGGTCGTCAAGTTTGCGGATGAGTACATCAAAGAAGCGGGCAAGTATGCCAAGGCCTCGCCTGGTCCCAGCGACTTCACCCGTGGCGGAACGTTCGAATACCCAACCAGTGGCGGCAAGTACATCATAGACTTCACGGCCGCGCCGACGATCAGGTTTGAGGGCAAGTAGACTGCGCATCCGAGGAAGCCAACATCGATGGATGGTTTCCCCTTCAATACAAGGTGGCGATTGTCGTGACTGACGTTAAGTACTTCGACGCGTGCTGCATTCTTGGTCGGTCCCTCCGAACGTCCGACGGTGCCCCCTGCACCCCAGACACTCTTTTGGCCGCTCTGGACCAGTTTGGTGTTCAGGAGGCACTCGTCCTCGACAGTATGTCCTTCACGAACCCGATGAAGGGCAACCGCCGCATTGTCGAGGTCACACGCCGCCAGCCGCGCCTGCACCCGGCGTGGACGCTGCTGCTGCCGCATAGCCGTGAGTTTCCGCCGGCAGACGAGCTTGTGGCCGAGATGCGGGAGGCGGGCGTTGGGGCCGCGTGGCTGTTCTACAACCACTTTGCCCTGCCGCTCACCGATTGGGCCACCGACGAACTCCTGGATGCGTTAGCACAGGCAGGAGTGCCCCTGTTTTTGAGCCCCGACAGCACCATGGACGGAGGCACGGATCGTACCGACTGGCGTGGGGTTGTTGACCTCTGCCGTCGCCACGCGACCCTGCAGGTGATTGTCAGCGAAAGCCGCATCTATCGCAGCCAGCGCGCGCTGTACGAGGCCCTCGCCGCCTGCCCGAATCTTCACGTCGATCTCTCCTCAATCTGGTTGCACCACCGCATCGAGTTCATCGCGCGCGAGTTTGGCGCCGAGCGCCTCGTCTGGGCCTCCCATCTGCCGGACCGCACCCCCGGCTCGCCACTCATGCAGCTCAACTACTCCGATCTGAATGAGACCGACCTCGCCGACATCGCCGGGGGCAACCTCCGCCGCATGATGGGCTGGAATCCGAACCTCAGCTTTGCCGATGAGGTGGCACTACCCGAGCCAGTTGATACGCTGCACCGCAAGGTCCGACTTCGCGAGCCCCTGAACGACGAGAAGTTCTACGACTGCCATGGCCACATCGGCTGGGCCGATCCCTACCACGTGGTCAACGACAGCCCGGCCGACCTGGTCGCCGAGATGGACAAATTCGGTCTCGACGCCTGCTGCGTCTTCGGTATGCAGATCATGGGCGACAATAACTTCTCCAATGACGAAACCGCAGAGATGCTCGCCGCGTACCCCAACCGCTTCATTGGTTTCACCTTCATCAACCCCAACTACGGCGAGCGTCTGATGCTTGAGGAGCTGGAGCGCGGCGTGACCCTCGGCATGCAGGGCGTCAAGCTGCTGCCCAGCTCATACGGCGCCTATCCCGTGGACGGTCCCGGCATCGAGGTCCCGGTCCGCTGGGCCCATGAGCACCACCAGATCATCCTCAGCCACACTTGGGGCAGCGCTGACCGCCTGCGCGACCTTTGCACGCGCTATCCCAACGCCTGCTTCATCTCCGGGCATTCCACCACGGCCTTCGTGGAGTTGTGCAAGGAAGTGGACAACGTCTACATCTGCACTTGTCCGTTCCTGGCGTGGAACCAGACCGAGCAGTACGTTGATCTCTACGGTGCCGACCGCATTCTCTTCGGCTCAGACCTGACCGACCTCCCGATAGGGTGGGGGATGGGGCAGATCATGTACGCCAATATCAGTGAAGAAGACAAGCGGAAGATACTGGGGGGGAACCTGCTTCGCATCATGGAGCAGTACAACACGTATCCCAAGGGCTGGACCCGGTAGAGTCCAGCAGTCAGCCGGCGGTTGACGGGCACTCAACAACGGAAGGTGGCACCATGAACCAGCCCTTCCGCTGCAAGACCCTTTGTGGTGGTCGGCCTGCTCCCGCTTCCGCACTCCCTGGCCGAACTGGTTAACATCGGCACGCTGCTCGCCTTCGTGATCGTCTGCGTCGTGGTCCTGGTACTGCGGCGCACTAACCCTGACGTCGAGCGCCCACTTCGCTGTCCGTGGGTACCAGTCATTCCGATCCTGGGCACCCTCTTTTGTCTCATACTCATGTTCTCGCTACCCACCGAGAACTGGCTCCGCCTTGGCGTGTGGCTCGTGGTGGGATTGCTCGTCTACGTCCTCTCTAGCCGCCGCAACAGCCGCCTTGCCCGCGAAGCCAGCGTCGCGTGTCCCACGCAGGCCTCGACGGGCGCATCCGCCGATACTATCTGAGGATCACCCATCATGCCTGCTTTCGACGTCCTCGCCGTTGGCGATCTCAACATAGACCTCATCCTCGGTGTTAACGCCCTGCCAGAGTTTGGGCGGGAGGTGCTGGCGAGCTCCCTCAGCCAGCACGCCGGCGGTGTCGCGGCCAACTTTGCTTCCTACTGCGTTCGCCTGGGCCTGAAGGTCGCTCTTGTTTCACGGGTTGGCCGTGATGACTTCGGCGATTTCCTGCTCGCCCGCATGGCTGAGATCGGCGTCTGCACGGATTACATCGTCCGTGACGATACCCTCAGCACTGGCGTCACGGTCTCCCTCTCGGGGCCCCGCGACCGCGCCTTCGTCACTCATCTTGGCACGATTGACTCCCTGACCGGCGCGGATCTGCCCGACGAACTCCTGGCCGCGACCCGCCTCGTTCACGTAGGCAGCTATTTCCTGCAGAAGAAGCTCCAGCCGGACTTGCCGGGCGCCCTCGCACGCGCCCATGCCGCCGGGGCTCTCACCTCCCTCGACACCGGCTATGACCCATACGAGACCTGGGACACCGGCCTGTCGCAGGTCCTCCCCCATGTGGACCTCTTCCTACCGAATGAAATCGAAATCAGCGCCATTACCCACGCCTCCGACCCCCTTACCGGCGCCAAACAGCTTGCTGCCGAGGGCCCGGGGGTGGCTCTCAAGCTCGGGGGGGCGGGGTCGCACTTCGTTACGGCGGACAATGCGTTCTCGTCTCAGCCCTACCGCGTCGTCGTCGCCGATACCACCTGCTGCGGCGATTCCTTCGATGCTGGCTTCCTTACGGCGTGGCTGCAGGGCAAAACGCCGCAGGAATGCCTCCAGTGGGGCAATGCCTGCGGCGCCCTGGTTGCCTCAGCTCCGGGCAATGCCGCCGACCGCCTCTCGCCCGAGACAGTCCAGCGGGTTCTGACCACCGGCAGCGTGTCCCCCTGAGAAAGCAAAAAGGGCTCCGTTACCGGAGCCCTATGAGCCAATTTGCGTCTGCGAACGCGTGCTAGTCAGTTCCGAATTGCGACTTCTTGACGAACTCGCGCAGTGTCGGGTTTCTTTCGTCGCCCTGGGACTTCAGAATACCCTCCTCAACCATCACCGGCGACAGATCTCCCCCCACCATAGTAACGAACATCTCTGCGGGCAGGTGCAGCAGGTCAGCGAAGACCACGTGTGCCACTCCTGTTGCCAGCGCGAAAATGCCCATCATCATGTCGCCGCGGAAGGCGGCGCTGGCACCGACGACGATGTTGAGGATGCCCCAGGCGAGGAACCACATCATACCGGCTGCGCGGGCAGGCTCTGAGAAGGTCAGCAGTCCGATCCCGATCGCAAAGCCGACCGCTCCGCCAGCCAGATACCCCACGTTCGCCATGTTCAGCACGCCCAACCCAAGCTCGTATGCAGACAGCAGCATGTAGACAAGCGTGAACGTCCCGCCCATCACACTCAGGTAGCCGATTGCTTTGATGTTGTTCAGGGCCCTGGTCAGCTTCCGCATGAACTGCGGCGAAAGCCTGCTGTCCCTGCCAGTCTCACCCATCGAATATGCCCCCGCCCGCTCTTGTATGTGTGCGCGCTCATCTCCCGAAATGGTAGCCATAGTATGGCTAACATTCCGCTGACGAAATTGTTGCGGGCCTCGCCTCAGGATTCCGTCAAGATCCTCGTAGCAACCTAACGCAGTGCCTCGCGCAGCCCCTCCTCTGCTGTTTCGACGAAGATGAAGCTCAGGTCTCGCCATGCGGTCTCGGGCAATTCCTTGCGGTCACTGAGGTCTTTCTCGTTGTCCTTCGGCAGCATCACGCGGGTAATCCCCGCCCGGTGCGCCGCGAGCACCTTCTCGCGCACTCCGCCGATTGCCAGTACCTTGCCGTGCAGCGTCACTTCCCCGGTGATCGCCGTGTCGCTGCGGCAGGGCCGGTCGCTGATGGCCGATACCAGTGCCGTCACGAGCGCGAGGCCGGCCGAGGGGCCCTCTTTGGGCACGGCACCGGCCGGCACGTGGATGTGAATGTCGTGCTTGCGGAAGAATTCCGGGGGAACCCCGTAGTTGGCCGCTATGGACCGCGCATACGACAGAGCCGCCTGCGCGGACTCCTTCATCACCTCGCCCAGCCGCCCCGTCAGTTGCAGTTCTCCGGTACCGTCAACTACGCTGACCTCAATTGAGAGCACGTCGCCGCCCTGTTCGGTGTATGCCATTCCGGTCGACACGCCAACCCGGTCCTGCTTCTCTTTCACCCCTGACCGGAAGCGCGGCGGCCCCAGGAATTCCTCCACCTGCTTGACTTCCACTCGTACCTGTTGCTCATCCCCCGACGCCACCTTCTTGGCCGTCTTGCGGCAGATGGACGCGATCTCTCGGTCCAGATTCCGCACTCCTGCCTCGTGGGTGTAGTGCCGGATGATGCTCCGCAGCGCCGGGTCGCTGAACCGGATGTGTCGCGTTCGTAGCCCATGCTCCGTCCGCTGCTTGGGCACCAGGAACCCCTTGGCGATCTTCAGCTTCTCTTCCTCAATGTATCCGGGGAATTCGATTACTTCCATCCGGTCCCGCAGCGCGGGGGGAATGGGCCCGAGTTCGTTGCCGGTGGCGACAAACATCACCCGTGACAGATCGAAGGGCACTTCCAGGTAGTGGTCCCGGAAGCTGTCGTTCTGTGCCGGGTCCAGCACCTCCAGCAGCGCCGAGGTGGGGTCGCCGCGGAAATCCGCCCCGATCTTGTCTATCTCATCGATCATGAACACCGGGTTGTTGCTCTTCACCCGCCGTAGCGCTTGGATTATGCGCCCCGGCAGGGCGCCAATGTAGGTCCGGCGGTGGCCCCTGATCTCTGCCTCATCCCGTACCCCGCCGAGCGACACACGGATGAATTCGCGCCCCATCGACCGTGCGATAGACTTGCCGATCGAGGTCTTGCCTACGCCGGGCGGTCCCATGAAGCACAGTATGGGCCCGCGAGCATGCTCCACGAGCTTGCGCACCGCCAGAAACTCCAACACCCGCTCCTTAACCTTGGCGAGCCCGTAGTGGTCCTCGTCCAGTATCTCCGCTGCGGCGATCAGGTCCAGCTTGTCCGCCGTCGCCGTCTTCCAGGGCAACTCCACCAGCCAGTCCAGCCAGGTCCTGATCACACTGTGCTCGGGGGCCATCGGCGGCATTCGTTCCAGCCGGGCCAGCTCCTGCAAGGCCTTATCCGTGGCTTCCGCCGACATGTCCGCAGCCAGGATCTTGTCGCGGTATTCGCTCGTCTCCTGGGCCACATCCTCGCGCTCGCCCAGTTCGTCCTGGATGACGCGCATCTGCTCCCGCAAGAAGTATTCCCGCTGCGAGGTCTCGATCTTGTCCTGCACCTGCTGCTGGATGCGCTGCTCGAGCCGCAGCAACTCCAACTCCTGTGCCAGGAAGCGCTCAACCCGCCGCAGGCGGGCATTCGTGTTGTCGATCTCGAGGATTTCCTGCCGCTGCTCGACCCGCAGCCGGATGTGGGCTGCAACGAGGTCGGCGAGGCGGCCTGCATCTTCCACGTTCATCGCCGTGACAATGGCTTCCGGCGGGATATTGCGGGCCAGTGAGGCCGCTTCCTCAAACTGCTTCACGACTGTCCGCATGAGCGCCCGGATTTCCTTGCTCTCGCGGAAGGTCTCCATGAACGGCTCGATCTTCACGGTCAGGTACTGCGGCCCCTTGGTGAACTGCCGCGCCCGAACCCGCGCGATTCCCTCCACCATCGCCCGGGCGCTGCCATCGGGAAGGTCCAGAAGCTGCACAACTCGCCCGAGCGTCCCTACGGTGTGCAGGTCAGCAATCTCGGGATCATCCACGTTCGCATCGCGCTGGGTTATGAGCACGATAGCCGTCTCCGCCTGCCGCGCCTCCTCTAAGGCGCGCACCGAGCGTCGCCGCATGGCGCCGAGCGGTACCAGCATGTGCGGAAACACGACTTCATTGCGCAGCGGCAGGACCGGAAACTCCTCCGCGCCCTGCTCAACAGCTATCTCAAGCGCGAAGCTCGGTTCCACGCTCTCTTCATCCTCAACGGGCTCGTCCTCGAACTTTTTGGGGTCGAATTCATCCGGCACTAGGCACAGCATCCTCTCTGCATGGACGTATCAGGATTATTCCCGCCTCTCGGTCCGTTCACCTCCCCTGGGGTCTCTCATTCATTCCTCGGCGCGTCAGTCCCGAGCGCCCCAAAGCTACAAAAAGCGTAGGAGGCGTTTCCGAGCAAAGAAGGTCCCAGGCCTGCGGTTGACGAAAACGTGCCCGAAGCATGCTGAATACACACCTTAATTGTGGGGAGAGCCCTATGTACAACCGCCTCAAGCACGCCGCAATGGTCGCATCCTTCGCACTGATCTGCTCCTTGATTGCAGGGGCGGCCATCAGTGCAACGCCCAAAGGCACCTGCGGTCCGCTGCAGGTCACCCCGGCCAGATGGACGAAGCCGGCGGGAACAAAGGCCCTGACTGTCACGCCCAAGCAGGTCGGCACCAAGGGGACGCTTTTCAGTGACGGCTTCGAGAGCTCCTTCCCCGGGAGTTGGTCGCTGTGGAACAACGATTCTGACAACGATCCCAATTGGGGACGCAGCAGCTACCAGCATTCTGCCGGCAGCTACAGCCTCTATTGCGCCCAGACCGGCCCCGGCAATGGTGCGAGCAGCCACACGTATCCCGCTAACATTGACGCCAACTGGGTCACCTACGGGCCCTTTAGCACCTCCAGCGTGACCGACGGGCGAGCCACCTTCAAGATCCGCGTGAAGACCGAAAGTGGCTATGACGAGGTAAAGGCAGGCTGGTCCCTGAACGACGTAGAGTACGAAGGACTGACCTGGAGCGGGGATTCCGGTGGCTGGATCACCGCCGAAGTACCGCTCAAAAGCTCCGGATTCACTGGGACATACACCGGAAAGAGTCAGGTCTACTTCAGCTTCTGGTTCTACAGCGATGCCACCATCAACTACGAAGGTGTCTACATAGACCAGTTCAGCCTCAGCACTGGTTCTCTTCCCGCGATCAACTCGCTGATCAAGACATCATCAGGTTCCCTGGTTCAGGGAGCAGCCCTGACGCTGTCGAACAGCAGCCTCTACGCCTACACCGGCGCCGACGGCAAAGCCTCGGTAAGGCCCCCGGCAGGCACCTACACGGTAACCCCCAAAAAGCCCGGCTTCATATTCACACCAACCTCACGGACAGTGACCCTCGGCAGCTCGACCGTGAATGCTAACTTCACCGCCGCCAGCGCCACCGGCGACGGCGTTGTGCGCTACTATGGAGTATGCGTTGGTATCGAGCAGTACCAGAATATCAACAATCTGACCTACTGCGTCGATGACGCAGTAGACATGCGCGACTCACTCATCGCCTGCGGGTGGGGTTCCAGCAACATCGCCCTGCTGAAAGACAGCCAGGCTACCAAGGCCGCCATCAAATCCGCCATCGAGGCGAAAATGGCCCTTTGCGATGCCGACGATGTGTTTCTCTACTTCCATTCCAGCCATGGCGATCAGAATACGGATATGGCACCGTTGGACGAGAGCGACGGCTACGACGAGTATCTCTGCACCTACGATACCACCGCAAGCACGAGCACTGAAATCCGCGATGACGAGCTTGGGATCTGGCTCAGCAAGCTGCGGACCAAGAAGTACGTCGTGCTGATTGACACCTGCTTCTCGGGCGGGATGGTCAAGAGCCGCTCGACCTTCGACTTTGGCCCGGACATCAACCGCGGCGGCTCTGAGGGCGGAGTTGGCACTCGCGACCTCGACGACAATGCCTCCGGCGTCGTCATCACGGCTTCCGATGTTGATGAGTACTCGCAAGAAGACAGTGCGCTTCAGAATGGCGTCTTTGCCTACTATGTGATCCAGGGCATCAACAGAGGAACCGCGGACAGCAATAAGGACTCCTGGTTCAGCGCGGAGGAGTTGTATGCCTATGCCGCGCCACTGGCCCATGCTTACAACCCAGATCAGACAGTGACGAAGTACGATGGTTATTCCGGTTCGCTGAACTTCGCCAAGCTCCAGACCTTGATGAGGACCACGGTGCCTGCACGCAACGCTACGGGCATCAGCCGCACCACCAACATCACTGTAACCTTCCGGTATCCCGTGAACCAGGCCAGTGCCCAGAGTCACTTCGCGATGAAGTCGCCAAGCGGCGCCACTATCGCGGGCACCTTCACCTGGCCGACTGCCAACCGAGTGATGGTCTTCAATCCCAGCGTCACACTGGCCTCGAATACCCAGTACACGGTCTGGGCGCGAGCGGGCCTGCAGCCGCTCAGCGGCCCGGCATATTGGTACAGCGACAACTTCAAGTTCACCACTGCGACCTCGACCGCCGCGCTCGCGATGCAGGCCGCTGCGGTGCCGACTAAGGGCGATCTGACGCAGATCACGGTCAACCTGACCTCGGCCGCGAACGTCTCGGCAGCCATAGCCAACCTAGCGGGCCGCACCATCGCCGTACTGCCGCCCCAGGACCTGGAGGCCGGCCTGAACACGCTGCTGTGGGACGGCAAGAGCAGGACAGGATCGAAGGTCCCTGCGGGGCAGTATTTTGTGCGCCTGCAGGCCACAGACGGCGACGGTAACTGCGCGAGTTGCATCGCCTCGTTGACGAAGTAACAGCCAAAGTGGCGCCCAATAGTGCGCAGACTTGCACAGGCCGGCCTACGGGCCGGTCTGTGCTCTCATGGCACAGCGGCCCGCTAAGCGTTTGTCTGCTCCATTTGGAGACCGCGCCGTCATTGTGATGTCCATTTCCGCGGTCACTGAACAAGCTGGCCGCCTCTCATCTGAAAGCCTTGAAGCCTTGGCTCTTCACTTGACACTGGTAGTGGCAAACGCATATAATGCCTTGGTTTTCGCGCGGCGGTAGCCCCGCCGCTTGTTGTCTTCTCGCCGTGCCCTCATCGGCGCCACATCTTCCTCATGATGGCGAACTCCTCGCGTCCTGCTGGTCGCCAGAGCCGCCCGGAGCGAGATATTACGACCGGAAAAGCCCCCTGTAGGGGCGAAATACCTGCGACGGTAAGGTAGGGGCGGACATGCTCCGCCCGCCGGAAAGGGAGATTGCTGCAATGCAGCCTCGTAGCAAGTGGTGGATCATCACCATCGTACTACTTTTCGTATTCTCATTCCTCTACGCCTTCCAGCCCCTGCGCCTGAAGCCTGCCGAGCGCGTGGTCGAAGCGGTCTTCCGCTACACCTGGAGCAAGCCTCTGGTGGAAACTGAGGCTCAGCTTCCGGCCAAGGCCGCTGAGATTCAGACCTATCTCACCGACAAGGGTCTCAAGCTCGAGCGCGTCGAGTTCAAAGAGCTGAACGTGCTCGAGATCGAGACTCTCGCACTCGATGCGGCGCAGGAGACGTCGGATCGGTCGCGCCTGCTCTCTGAGCTCCAGCAGAAGTACCCTGGCGTCACTGCCATGGCTCTGCCGGATGAGGAGACCACTACAAAGCCCATTGCCACGTTCTGGCAGTTTGCGCTCTACAAGCCCGTGCCGCAGGTTCGCCTGGGCCTCGACCTCCTGGGCGGCGCTCACGTCGTTCTGCGAGCCATGCCTGAGACCACGCTGACCTTCACCTCACCCGAGGAGCGTCCGCTGGTGCAGCCCGAGGCTCCCGCTCCGGGCGCCACGGCTCCCGCGACCGCCGCCAAGACTGCCGCTGGCAAGCCGATCACGGCCTCAAACATGACCCGCGACATGCTTCGCGAGCGCCTTCTGGCCGTGCTGGTTAAGGCCGGTGCCAACGCCAAGGACATCGACGTCTCCTTCCCCGGCGACAACCTGGTTGTAGTCCGCACTCGCGCGGAGAACCAGAATCTCGCCAGCAAGCAGCAGACGCTGGTCAAAAACTACCTCACCGCGAACTACCCCGGTGTAGAGATCACCGCGGCTGACCCGCAGTCGGTCTTCCTGGAAGCTGACACGGCGGAGAAGGTCATGAACGTCATTGACCGCCGCTTGTACGCCATGAGCGAGATCCGCGAACCCGTCATCCAGACGCAGGGCAAGGACCGCCTCATCGTCGAGTTGCCGGGCGTCAGCGATCCCGAGCGCGTCGTGAGCATCCTTAAGTCCACCGCCATGCTCGAGTTCCGCCTGATTCCGGATCGCTATGAAGCACCGGGCGCGGCGCAGGACGAGTATGAGGAGTGGCGCGACAAGCAGACGCAGCAGACGATTCCGTGGGAACGCGTCATGGCCGAGTCGCCTGCCGAGTTCACTGGCCGCGACCTGCTCAGCAACGCGACCGTTGAGCCGGGTTCGTCCGGCGGCGGCTGGGTCGTACACTTCGAGCTTCGCCCCGAGCGCAAGCAGGCTTTCCGTGAGTTCACCCGTAAGAACATCGGCAAGGCCATGGCCATCGTCCTGGACGGTAAGGTCCAGATGGCACCTGAGATCAAGAGCGAAATCCCTGGCGCAGGCATCATTGAAGGCAACTTCACCACCCAGGATGCCCGCGACCTCAAGCTTCTGCTCAACGCCGGTGCTCTGCCCGTGCCGCTGGAAATCGCGGAGAACCGCACCATCAGCGCTACGCTTGGCACCTACGCCATTCAGCGCAGCATTCTGGCCGGTATCGTCGGGTTCATCATCGTTGCCCTCTTCATGATCGTGATGTACCGGCTGCCGGGCCTTCTGGCTGACGTCGCGCTCTGTCTCTATGTACTGATCGTCCTGGCAGTGCTCGTCTTCACCAAGACAACCCTCACTCTGCCCGGTATAGCTGGTATCATCCTTTCGATCGGTATGGCGGTTGATGCCAACATTCTGATCTTCGAGCGTCTCAAGGAAGAGGTCTGGGCCGGTAAGTCCATGCGCGCCGCCATCGACGCCGGCTTCGAGCGAGCCTGGACCGCAATCCTCGACGCCAATGTCAACTCACTGATCGTCGCCGCGGTGCTCTACTTCCTGGGCAGCAGCTCGATCAAGAGCTTCGCAGTCACGCTGTTCGTTGGCGTCGTCTGCTCACTGTTCACGGCAGTCACCATCTCCCGGTGGATGGTCACCATGATTGGCAACAGCCATCTCGGCCAGAAGCTCCACCTGTTCGGTGTGTCCGAAGCCAGCAGCTAGCCTGCGCGCCGCGGATGTACCGCCCGCAGTAGTATCGGATGTTGCTGGCAGCGAGCCGGCGGCTTCCCCGAGGACACTCCGTCCTCATCCAGTGCAAACCGATTTCGTCTTCTCTCAGGCTCCGCGTCCAGCGTCGAGCTTAAGGAGGTCTTGCAGGCGTGGACTTTTTCCGCAGACAAAACTGGGACTTGGTTGGCCGAAGTTGGATATGGTTCACCCTGTCGGGTGTGCTGCTTGTCATAGGCATTGCCTCCTGGGCCATCTTCGGGCTCAACCTGGGCATCGACTTCACAGGCGGCGGCATGATCCGCTACGAATTCGCGCGACCCATCGCCGCCAACCGTCAGCAGCAGATTGACGTATTGAACCGCACCCGCGAAGCCCTCTCCGCGGTCGAGTTGGGGCACGCCCAGGTTCTCGTCGGCGGTAACGATGAGCTTATCATCCGCACGCCCATGGTCGAGAACGATGAGGAAGCCCTCCGCCAGGAAGGCGTCGTGCGAGAGCAGATCGAGAAGCTCTTCGCCGCGGACTACGGTCCAATCACTCCTCTGGGGCGCGAAAGTGTCGGACCAATTGTCGGCTCACAGCTACGCCAATCGGCCCTCCACGCCCTGATCCTCGGGTGTCTGCTGATCCTGCTGTATATCACGATCCGCTACGAGTTCCGGTTTGCCGTCGCCGCTGTAGCGGCCCTTGTCCACGACGTTCTCCTGCTGGTCGGCGCCATGGCTGTCCTGCGCCTTGAGCTAGACAGCTCTTTCGTGGCGGTGATCCTTACTGTAGTCGGTTTCTCGGTCCATGACACCATCGTCATTTTCGACCGGATACGCGAGAACATGAAGCTGCATCGGCGAGCGAACTTCGCCGATACGGTAAATGCCAGCTTGCTGCAGACTTTCGCCCGGTCCATCTACACTGTACTGACCACGCTCATCACGCTTGCCGCGCTGGCCGTCTTCGCCAGCGGCAGCATTCGCGTCTTCGCTATAGCCATGATCATCGGGATCGTGCTCGGCGCCTATTCCTCGATCTTCAACGCCAGTCAGATCGTTGTAGTGTGGGAACGCTGGCGGGCTCGCCGCAAGGGTGCCGCTGGGGCTACCACGGTCCGCCGGCGGGAGCGTGCTGCCCGCACCGTAATGGGCTCGGAGACCATGGTCGAGACTGACGGTGAGGAAGAAGAAGAGGAGGAGGCCGCCGAAGGCGCCGCCCCTCGCAAGCTCAGCGCGCAGGAAGCTATGGCCCGCGCCGAGGAACTCGCACAGGAAGAGAAGCGGTCAGAACGTCGCGAGCGCCGCAAGGCCGGGAAGGCCAAGGGCAAGAGTAAGCGCCGCTTCTAGGGCACTTTCACAGCAAAGCCCGGGGCGCGTAAGCTGCCCCGTAGAGATCCCTCTCGGGGCCGGCGACACCTTGTCGCCGGCCCTTCGATTACAGATGCTTACTTCTCAAACCGCCACCCAAACCAGCAGGGCCGCCGGACTGTCCCTGTTTTCCAATGTCGCTCTCAGCGTCATGAAGCTGGGCGTCGGCTACTTCACTGGCTCCATCAGCGTTCTGGCCGACGGCGCGAACTCGTCGGGCGACATCATCACCTCGCTAGTTGCGTGGTCTGCCGTGCGTCAGGGCAACCGCCCCCCGGACGAAGACCATCGCTACGGCCACGGCAAGTTCGAGGCACTATCTGCCGCCTTCGAGAGTCTCATCATCATCGCTGCGGCAATTGCCATCGGGTATGCGGCACTTCGCCGTCTGCTGAGTGGACAGCCCCCGGAGTTCGACACCGGCATCGGCCTGGTGGTCATGTGCCTCTCGGCGCTGACAAACCTAACCGTCTCGATGTACCTTGAGCGCAAGGCCCGGCAGCACGATTCCCTTGCGCTTCGCGCCGAAGCCGCCCATCACCGCGTGGACATTTGGACCTCTTCCGCGGTCCTCGCCGGGCTCTTTTTGATCACGTTTACAGGCTGGCGGTTCCTGGATCCCTTGCTGGCCGTCATTATCGGAGCGATTATCCTGGTGCAAGGCGCGCAAGTTGGCAGGGAAGCCGTAGCCCAGCTTCTCGACCGGGCGCTTCCGCCGGATGAGATGGACTTCATCACCGGCCTGCTTGCCGACCACGACCAGTTGTTCGTTGACTACCACCGCCTGCGTGCCCGCAAGGCGGGACGCGAGCGCCAGATTGACGTTCACCTCGTCACCTGCCCGCACGTTACGGTCCAAGAGGCCCATGATGTCGCTGATCATCTCGAAGAGGATATCCGGGCGCGTCTCCCGCTGACGCGCGTGGTCATCCACGTCGAGCCCTGTGACGAAGCCAACTGCCCGAACCGGTCGCGGACCGAGCGCGATTCGAGCATCTGCCAACTCAAGGGACGCCTGGCTCACTCCAGGCCTCAGAGGCAGTTCCAGCCCACGCAACCCATGAAATGAGGTGCCTAATGCAGCAGATCCTACACATCCTGGCACAGGACGGACGAGTTGCCCCCGCCGAAATCGCTACCCGTCTCGGCCGCTCTGAGGCCGATGTCGTCGAGGCTATTGCCGCCCTTGAAGAGCAGGGCATGATCGTCAGCTACGGCGCACTTATCAACTGGGAGAAGTCTGGGGACAACAAGGTTTTCGCCTTCATAAACGTTGAGGCCGTGCCCGAGCATGGGAAGGGCTTCGACGCCGTGGCTGACTACATCAGCCGCTTCCCGGAGGTCCACTCTCTCTATCTCATGTCGGGCGCGGCTGACCTACAGGTCGTGGTTGAAGGTGTAGACTTCCGTGAGATTGCACGCTTCGTGGCCGAGAAGCTCGCCCCGGCTCCGGGTGTCCGGTCCACCTCAACCTCCTTCGTGCTCAAGAGCTACAAGATGGAAGGCATCATGCTGCAGGACAAGCCCGGTGACCACCGTCTGGCGGTGTCTCCGTGAAAGACCTTTCAGGGCGCCTAAACAGCTTTGTTCGCGATCTGCCGCCCTCAGGCATTCGCGAGTTCTTCGACCTCGTCATCGGCATGGATGACGTCATCTCCCTGGGTGTCGGCGAGCCCGACTTCTCGACCCCGTGGGACATCTGTGACGCAGCGATCGCTGGCATGCGCGAAGGCATTACCTCCTACACCAGCAATGCCGGCCTGATGGAACTGCGCGAGGCCATCTCCTGCGACATGTGCGAGCGCTATGGGGTGCAGTACAGCGCCGAGAAGGAGATACTCACGACTGTAGGGGTCAGCGAGGGCCTCGACCTCGTCATGCGCGCGGTACTAGACCCCGGAGACGAGGTCATTGTCCCCGAGCCTACATATGTGTCTTACATGCCTTCGGTCGAGCTTGCCGGCGGCAAGGCAGTTGGTGTGCAAACGCGGGAGGAAGATGAGTTCAAGCTGACCGCCGAGGCGCTCGAAGCCTGCATCACGCCATGCACGAAGGCGCTGCTCGTCGGCTACCCCAACAACCCAACCGGCGCCACGATGAGCCGTGAGGAGCTTCTGCCCATAGCGGAAGTGTGCGCAAAGCATGACCTGATCGTCTTCTCCGACGAGATCTACTCCCACCTGACCTATGAGGGCGAGCATGCCTGCATCGCCTCCCTGCCCGGCATGTACGAGCGCACCGTCGTTTTCAACGGCTTCTCAAAGGCCTACGCGATGACCGGCTGGCGTCTGGGCTATGCGTGTGGACCGGCCCCCATAGTTGACGCCATGAACCGTATCCACGCTTACACGGCCCTGTGCGCCCCGGTGTCGGCCCAACTCGGTGCCATCGAAGCTCTCCGCCACGGCGAGGCCGACATGCGCCGAATGGTCGCCGAGTACGACCAGCGCCGCAGGCTCTTCGTGCAGGGATTGAACGACATAGGGCTGTCGTGTTTCGTCCCCAAGGGCGCCTTCTACACCTTCCCGAAAGTCAGCCAATTCGGCCTTTCGTCCAAGGAGTTCTCCCGCCGCCTGCTCTTTGAAGAGAAGGTTGCGGCCGTCCCCGGCACCGCTTTTGGGGCCTGTGGTGAGGGCCACATCCGCTGCACATACGCGACCAGCATGGAGAATCTGAAGCTGGCGCTTGAGCGCATGGCCGCCTTCGTCGGCCGCCTGCACAAGGAAAGAGGCGCTGAGACCGCGTGACGCAACAAGCCCTGCCCGAGCCGCCTGCGAGTCGTTCATACATCCTGACAGGCTTCGTCGTGGCCGCTGCGCTGGCCGCGCTGGCGGCCTTCCCGCCTACACAGGTCAGTGGCCTGGGCTGGTTCGCCCTCTTGCCCCTGATTCTGGCCCTCACGCAGATGCCTCCGCGCCGCGCCTTCTGGCACGGCTGCCTCTTCGGCCTGATCTACATGGCGGGCATCATGTCCTTTGTCGGCAAATACGGCTTTGCCCCCTGGCTTGCCCTGACGGCCGCGATGGCCCTGCTATACGGGGTATTCGGCCTTGTTACCTCGCTGCTGCGCACCGTCTGGCCCCTGCCGCGAGTGTTCGGCATTGCCGCCGCGTGGACGCTGGTCGAGATGGCACGTGGCCATGCCGGCTCAATCGCCTTCACCTTCGGCGACCTCGCCTACAGCCAGTACCTGCAACTCCCGTTCATCCAGATCGCGGGCTTCTTCGGACACTATGGCGTCGGCTTCCTGATGGCGTTGCTTGCGGCGGGGATGGCGACCGCGGGGTTGGCGATGCTGCCGTCAACGTGGCACCGCCCCGGTCCGCTGCCGCTCTTCAACAAGCACGCGGGCCGCGTCGGCGTACTGTGCTTTATCCTGGTATTTGCCAACTACTTCTATGGTCTATACTTGCTGACCGTGGTCGAACGGGGGCCGAAAGAGCAGCCGCAGATCAAAGTCGCGGCCATTCAGGCACTTGGCGCTCCCGCGCCTGCAGGTGAGCACTACAGTACCCAGGAGGCGCTGGACGCATACATGGCTGAGAGCCGCAAGGCAACCGGTGCCGACCTGATCGTGTGGCCGGAGACGGCCATTGTGCAACCAATCAATCTCGACAAGTCGCTCCTGCGGCAGGTGCAGGGACTGGCGCGCAGTCAGAAGGCGAACTTGCTGATTGGCACCGGGGAAGAGAGCGACGACTGCATCTTCAACAGCGCGTGGTACATACGCCCTGACGGCCAGGTGGGCGGCATCTACCACAAGATGGACCTGGTAGTCTTTGGCGAGTATGTGCCCTTCCGCGATAAGTGCAGGTTCTTCGAGCGCTACCCCATTCGAGACTTCGACTACACCGCCGGTTCCAGCCGCAGAGTGTTCGATACCGGCCGGTATCGCTTTGCCCCGCTGATCTGCTTCGAGGGCATCTTCCCCTCTCCGTCCCGGGAGGTGGCGTGGCTGGGAGCCGATCTGATCGTCATCCTGACCAGTGACGAGTGGGCCCGGAACACCAATGAAGTGAAGCACCATTCCAACATGGACGTCTTCCGGGCCATAGAGAGCCGCAAGTACGTAGTGCGAGCGGCAACCAACGGACGCTCGGCGATTTTCGATCCGTATGGGCAGGTCCTGGCGAAGACGGGCCTGTACGAGAATGGCTCGGCTGTTGCCAGCATCACCCCTCGCCCCAGACTGTCACCCTACCATCGCTGGGGCGATTGGCCGCTGTTTTTCTACTGCCTTTTCGCTCTCTTCATGGGTCTGCGACTGCGGCGGAGAGGTTAGGGAGCCCACCTGTAGGCCGCCGGCAAGGGGCGCTCATGCCACAGCGTCACCGGCTGCATTGTATCGTAAGCATATCCTCATGTTGATTTCCCGATGATCCACCACTTTGAGTTAACCACTTTCCTCATCACCTGCTCCTCCTCGTGGGAGAGGCAGGCCACCCATGAAATCAAGAAGGTTCTCCCCGGCGCGGCCTGCCGCACCACGTTCTTCCCCGGCAACATCCTCGTCAGCACCGATATTCCGCGTCCCGAAGCGCTCGGCGCGCTCGAAGCGGCCGAGACCACGCTGATCGGCCGGGTGGTGCCGCTTGATCTGCGCTGCGACATCAGTAAACACCGCACGAGCCTCGCTCAACTGCTCGAAGCAGCGCGGCAACTGCCACCGCTGAACCCCGAGTTCACTTTCCGCGTACGGTGTGACCGCAGGGGCAACCACGAGTTCGGTTCGCGCGACGTGGAACTGTACGTGGGCGACAAGCTGGTGGACGAGTGGGGGACGCCGGCAGATCTCGAAGTGCCTGAACAGCTTGTTAGCATAGAGATCTTCCAGGACCTCGCCTTCATGTCGGCGGCGTGGGCCAACGAGGTCCTGCACAAGGAGATCAGCCAGTTCCGGAAGCATGCTGCCGGGCAGAGGCCGCTTAACCGTGCGGAGAAGAAACTGCGCGAGGCGATGTCCAAGTTCAAGATCATGCTGCCGCCGGGAGCTCGGGCGCTCGATCTTGGCGCGGCGCCCGGTGGGTGGACGCGGGTGTTGGCGGAGTATGCTGCCGAGGTCATAGCGGTTGATCCGGCGCAGCTCGACGAGCGGGTTCTTGCGCTGCCGAACGTGAAGCACGCCGCCCTGCGGTCGGAAGACTATCTGGCGCAGGCAGAGGGACCGTTCGATATCGTTACCTGCGACATGAACATACCGTCTCACGTGGCGGCGCAGAGGCTGTGCGAGGCGGCCGGGATGCTGACGGACGAAGGGCAAGCGGTGCTCACGATCAAGTTTGGCAGCCGGCACCGCCGTGAACACGTGCAGCGGGCGTGGGACGTGCTGGAGGCGTGCTACGAGGGCTTTGAGATCAGGCACTTGCCGCATAACGGCAAGGAGACCACGATGTGGATGCGGAAAAGCCCCAAGCGCTGACCGCGAGACGTGGCAGAAAGCCGAAAGTGAGGCTGCGATGAACTCATGCGAGCGCTTTGAGCGGCTTCTGGCGGGGGAAGTGGGGGACAGGCTGCTGGTCATGCCCATCGTCATGATCTGGGCTGCACAACGGTTTGGCGAGAGCTATGAGGACTATGTGAAGGACTGCCGGGTGCTCGCCCGGTGTCAGCTTGGAGTGCTGGAGGAGTTTGGGTTCGACATAGTACAGCTTATATCGGATCCATACCGTGAGACAGCGGACGTCGGGGCCGAACTGCAGTACTACGTGGACGGACCGCCGCGATGCCTCCGGCCGCCGTTGCGCGATAAGGCGGACTTCGCGAAGCTTAGGCTGCCGGACCCGCTGGGCGGCGGCAGGATGAACGACCGGGTGCAGGGGGCTGAGCTCCTGCGCGAGCAGGTGGGGGGCGAGGTGCCCATCATGGGATGGGTTGAGGGACCAATAGCCGAGGCAGTGGACCTGCGGGGCATGCAGGACTTCATGCTTGACCTGATTGACGATCGGCCCTTTGTGGAGGACCTGTTCGATTGGGTGCTCGAGCTTGAGACCGCCTTTGCCCTGGCACAGATTGAGGCTGGATGTGACCTGATCGGCATCGGCGACGCAGCGGCGTCGCTGGTCTCGGCTCGGGTGTATGAGGAGTTGGTGCTGCCGCGCGAGCAGAAGCTGGTGAAGGCCATCCATGGCGCGGGGGCGGCGGCCCGACTGCACATATGTGGAAACACGACGCACCTGTTGGGCCTCATGCCGCAGACAGGATGCGAGATTATTGACCTCGACTACCTGGTGCCCATTGAGCAGGCGCGGCCCGCGATGGGCCCCGAGCCTATCATCCTGGGCAATTTCGACCCGGTGAGCGAACTGCTCGAGGCGACGCCGGAGCAGGTGCTGGAGTCATGCAGGCGGTGCCATGGGGCGTGTGGGGAGCGGCATATCGTGGGCCCGGGGTGCGAGGTGCCGCCCGGGACGGCAGAAGAGAACATCCGCGCAATGATACGGGCAGTTGACAGTTAGCAGTTATAGTTAAGTTGTGGCAACCCCAAAATGTTGGCTCAGTCCCATAGGTGTTCGGTATCCCAAGGTTGCGGTTGGTACTCGTACAGTCGGAGACTGGGTTTTTCGATCCAGACATTCAGTATCCTACGCTTGCGTCGATCTCCCCAGTTGTATGTGTCTCTCCGCACCCAAAGCGCCATCTCCGGTGTGTTCGTCATCTTGCAATCGAGGCGAAATATCTGCCGTATCGGAACACGATTCCCTCCCCAGTCATCCCTACGCCAGTCGGCCACATCCTCACGTCCCAGCAGCGTTACGCGGTAGGTGTCAACCATCAACAACAACTCCAGCATGGCCAACTCATCATCATCCAGCCTGTCCCTTTTGAGAAGGTACTGCCGTACCAGAACGGAGGCATCGAAGGATACATTGGTCTCCCGCATTCTGTTTGGCATTTTCTGGATTACCATCCCATCGCTCCACACGCTGAAGTACGTGTCGACGTAGATGGCGTCCGCCTGCTCATCCACCGTTAGATGAAGCCCGGCCTTCCGCCATTCTTCACCGGTCGGAAGGTGATCCGTCACCTCAAGCGGACTGATGAATCTCATTATTCCTTGCCCCAACTTTTGATTGGCCCCTTACAGATCATCGCCCTACCTCGTCAGAAACGGAGCCAGCGCTTCGGTCAGCTTGCCGTTGGCCTGGAGCTTGAAGAAGTCAGATTCCCACAGGAAGGTGGGGTCGAGGGGAGTGTTGTCCACCTTGCGCTCCAAAGTCATGTTACCCAGAAGATCCTCGCGCAGGTAGAGTGTGCGGCCGGCGATAGTGTATTCGCTGGTCTGCTCAAGCGTGGTGCGGTAGACCTGCTCGATTTTCGAGCGCGGCTCCGGGACGAGAACGTTGGGATCGCGAGGCTTTTCAGCCGTGGGTACGCGCTGGGTCAGAGACTGGACGCTCTGCTTGAGAGTGCCACTGCTGAGATGCTTGACAAAGTCGGCCAGCGAGGGATACGCGGATTCGGGGACAACCTCGATGACCATCCCGGCCCGCATGTTGTGCTGGGGGCGAGGCAGCGCATACTCCTGCTGGCGGGCATACATCGTGAGTACCAGGTCGCCACGGCGGTTCGGCTGGGTCCATTTGAGGCTAATGGGCTTGCCGGGCGAGCCTTCCTGGCTCGTGGCGATACCCGTGCGCATCATGGTAAACCCGACATAGCAGCCGCGGGTCTGAATGGCTACGGTCTCGCGCTCACCGAGGGAGGTCGGCAGATTGTTCCAGCGGGCCCCATAGGCGTACACATCTTCGATGTCGTCCGGGGTGCCCAGGACGGCTTTCACGGTGGCCTGAACGGCTTCGCGCGTGCCCACATTGTCGAAGTTGAAACTGCACAGCGCAACACCGTCAGCCTGCAGCGACTGAACAGTGCAGGGCGTCGGCGAACAGAAGAAATAGAGGGTCGGGCGGGCGCAGCGGGCGAAGGTGCAGAAGACGGGGAGGGTGCTGGTCTGAACCTGGCCGGAGAGGGTACCCAGCGAGAACGTCGGGCCGACGTAGGTATCGGTCGCCGTGATGTCAACGCCGGTGGAGTTGGTGCGGCGGGTCCCTGTGGCGTCTCCGTCGGCCAGGGCCGTGACGGAGGCGGGAGCATGCCAGGAAGGCAGTACTGCAGCCATCAGGTAAGGCTCGATGGTGGCCGGCAGGGGATGTCCGAAGTCTGTATGCAGGACGTAGGAGGCATAGCCGGTAGC
>JBDKRC010000207.1:0-39441 GCA_039683575.1 Armatimonadia bacterium
GAAAGCGGGCATCTGGGCGGCGACTTTGCGAGCATCCAAAACCCACACTTCAAGGCCGCAGGAAAGCAACTGCCGGGCGAGAAACTTACTATGCAAACAGCTTTCCATCACCACGCGGAGGTCATCCGCCAAACCAAGCAAATACTCGGGCAACTCGGCGTTGGCCACCGAGCGGGCGCGGGAGACTTCCCCCGTCTGGTCGTCCACAAAAACCACCGTCGTCTTGGCCTGATGTACATCCAATCCAACATGTTGCATTTTCGGTCTGCTCCGTTCAAGGACGAATCGCTAACACCTTATTCGCCTTGAGTGGGGAGCAGACCGTTCTATGTTATCCTACCTACCGGGCAATGGCGGGTAGCGGGATCTGGGTCGTAGATGGTCTTTGTAAAGCTGGTACAGCTTCGGTAAATGAGGGCTAACGATGAGAGAGATCAAGTCCATCACCGGGTTGCGCGTCATTTCTGTGGACGAGGGGGCAAGTGTGGGTGTGGTCAGTGAGGTAGTGGTGGATCTGGCTGCGGGGACTGTCCTGGGCCTGATTCTGGGCAATGGGGCGGGCGAGCGGGGCGTGGCGGCGGAGGACATCCAGACCATTGGCACCGATGTGATCATGATCTCCAGCCGGGGCGTGGCGCGGCATCTTTCCGAACTGCCGGAGCTGGAGAAGCGGAAGTCGGGACATGCCGGTGGGCTGCCGGTCTTCACGGCCTCGGGACGGCGACTGGGCATGATCTCCGCCATTTTCATCGACCCCTACGAGAAGAATGTGGCCCGCTATGAGGTATCGGGCGGCCCGCTGAAGGATCTGGCGGACGGGATTCTGATCATGCCGATCATTCCGGGGACGGTCCACGGGCAGGACGCCGTGATCGTGCCGGACGAGGCGGCGCAGGAACTGGGGCGCGAGGCCGGCGGGCTGCGGGCGCGTTTCGGACAGTGGGGCGATACAGCCCGCAAGCAGGCCCAGCAGGTGGGCGACACCGCCCGCAAGCAGGTCCAGCAGGTCGCTGAGAGCGCCGAGAAGATCGTGGATACGTCCGCCGAGACGCTGAAGAAGGAAGCGGCAGTGGTGCGCGAGCGGGCGGTTGACCTTGGGGCGAAGGCGCGCGAGGCAGTGACGAAGCTGGGTGAGAAGGAAGAGAGCGCCGCCATCGAGGCGGAGGCGCCCGGTGAGGGTGCGCCGCTGGCGGTAGTTGTCGAGCAACCCGATGAGATCGTGGCTGCGGCCCCGCATGAGCCGGAGAAAGAGCAGATAATCGCTAAGGAAGAGCCGGAAGCAGAGACCACCGAAGAGGCGGCTGCCCCGACCGAGGAATCCACGGAGTCGTAATGATCGCAAGGCAGACGTCGGTTTTTTATGGGCTCGAGGATGTCGAGGTCCACGAGCATGAGCCAATGTCGGCACATACGTCGTTCGGCATCGGCGGGCCCGCTGACATCCTGGCGATCCCGCACACGCTGACGGCGCTGCGGCGCGTTTTGGCCGCGGTGGCCGAGGCTCAACTGCCGCTGCTCATCATTGGCAACGGCACCAACATCATCGTCCGTGACGGTGGGTTCCGCGGGGTGGTTGTCAAGCTGGGCGAGCAGCTCGGGCGGATCAGGCAGGAGGGGACGCGGATCGTGGCGGAGAGCGGGGCGAGTCTGGGACGGGTCTGCGTCTTCGCAGCGGATGCGGGGCTGGCCGGTCTGACATGGGCAGCGGGCATTCCGGGAACGATTGGCGGGGCGGTGTGGATGAACGCCGGGGCCAGTGGTGGGGACATGGGGCATTGCGTCGAGCGCCTGACAGCCTATGATCTCTCGGGCGGGGAACTGGTGCTCGAGCATGACGAGCTGGATTTCTCCTACCGGCACAGCGCGCTGCAGGGGCGGGCGCTGGTGGTGGCCGAGGTGACCCTGAAGCTGGAGCCGGGCGATCCGGTGGCGCTGCACCGAGAGCTTTGTGAGACTATTGAGAAGCGCTGCGGCAAGCAGCCGCTGAAGGAGCCGAGCGCGGGGTGCATCTTCAAGCGGCCGCCGACTGATTACGCGGGGCGGCTGATCGAGAGCGTGGGCGGCAAGGGGCTGACAGTGGGAGGGGCGCAGATCTCGAGCAAGCACGCCGGGTTCATCGTCAACACCGGCGGCGCGACGGCGAACGATGTGCTGGAACTGGTGCAGTTGGTGCGGCAGCGGGTCTATGACCAGCACGGGATCTGGCTTGAGCAGGAGGTCTGCGTGGTGGGGGAGGAGTAGGGGGAGGAGACGAAGAGCAATGATGAAGCCCGGCCATTTGGCCGGGCTTTTGTGGTTCTATGGATGCCGTGAGCGGATGTCCCCTCAGCGGGACCGCTCCGCGACCGCCAGGACCAGCGTCCGGTGGGGAGGGAGGGACACGCGGCAGGAGAGGCTCTCCCCCGCGCCCTCGGCCCGGTAGGTCTCCCCCGTCAGTTTCGAATCGAAGGCAATGGCCCCTGACTGGCCGAGAGCCCGGTCCCACCAAGCCCGGTCCAGCGTGAGCGTAGCCTCCCGCGCCTGGCCGGAGGTGTTGGCGACCGCCAGCAAGGTCCCCTTGCCCCGACCGAAGCGCTCAACCCTGACCTCCGGCACCTCGGTCCGAGCATGCGTTACCGGCTCCCAGCCGGCGTGGTTGAGGGCGTCGAAGACGGGCAGGTATCTGGCAAACAGCGCCCGGTCGCGCGTTAGCAGGCTCGGGTCCTCCAGGTAGCGGTGCAGGTACCGGTAGCCGGCCTCGGTACCGCCGCCGGCGGTGCTGATCCCCGGCCAGAACCCGTAGAGAAGCTGGTTGGCGAGGTAGTCCTCCATCTCAGCCGAGGTCATCGCCGGCACCCGCTCAAGAACTGCCCAGCGCCATTGCAGCAAGTTCGAGACTGGTCGGCGGAAGGCATAGATGCGCTGCTGAAGGGCGTCGTCATCTCCCTGGGGGCCCGCCAGCTCGCAGCCAACAACGTCGCCGAGGTGCCCGTAGAGGCGCGTGGCCGGGGGGAAGAGGTTGAGCATGAGCAGCTTCTTGCGCCGGTGCAGGTCGTCGCGCAGTGAGCGCATGAACTCATAGTCGGAGAAGCCGCTGAGCACCACCGGGGTCCCTGTGCGCAGCGAGAAGCCCAGTGGCAAGTCGGCCGCTGCCAGATGGCCGGGGGCATGGTCCTCGAACTCGGCATGGGTCATGCTGACGCTATCGAGGTAGATGCCGTCGGCCCACTGCAGGGCCGGCTCGATCTCGTACTTGCGGCACACCGAGGCGATGTTGGGCTCCGGGAGGTCGGGGTCGGTGTTCAATTGCCACCACTGGGACCAGGAGCTGTAGAGGTCTACGAGGTGAGCGCCGAGGCCGTCGTCCCCGACGAGCAGGGAGTTGAGCACCGCCTGGGCCACCTCGGCGCGCGGGGCACCGTTCCACTTCGGCCCGTCCCCCTGCTCTGCGGCCCACTGTTTGAGGGCCGCGAGGCGCTGCTCGTAGGGCGGCATTTCTGCCTTTGACTTCGCTTCCGGAAAGCTCTGACGCCGCCCCCACGGTTCGCTGTAGACGAAGGTGAGCAGGCCATGGGCCCGGCAGTAGTCGCGCATTTCCTGGGTCAGGGTGTTGCACTCGTAATAGGCTAAGCCGAACTCCTCCGGGGTGGCGGCTGGCGGCCGCGGCACCCGCAGCGTCCACGCCCCGCCGCGCTCCGTACCTCCCTCAAACAGTGTGGGGAAGAGTGCGTAGTAACGCTCCAGCGCGGCGCGAAAGGTCCAGGCGGGGTCGTGGCGGTAGAGGGAAAAGGCGAACCTGCCACGGGCCCGCGGCGCTGCAGGAGAGAGCCCGAGGTCCACGGTGGTCACGAGGCCGCCCGAGTCAGCGGAAAAGGCCTGTAGGGCCGACTGATCCAGCGGCGCGGCCAGCCCCAGGCCTACCGCTCCCCGGCTGACCGAGGCCAATGGATAGCGGCTGAGGCGGTGTCCCGCCAGGCCCACCCCGGCTTCATAGTGACCTCCGGGGGCGACCACTTCGTCATGGCCGGGAGCAGCGGACCAAGTCCAGCCCTCGAGGGCCAGCGGCAGACGGTAGCGCAACTGCAGGCAGCGCCCTCGCGGTTGCGGCCCGATGGGCGTGACCTCAACGACAGCGCGCAGTTGCCCGGCCTCGCTGGTGTAGAGCGTGTCGAAGGCCAGACCGGCCGACGGCAGTTCGGCCCTCTGCCGCAGACCCCCGCCAGTTGGCACAACCTTCGCGTTGACGGCGACCTCCTCGCTCCAGCCGCCGGACTTGACGCTCACCCGCAGGTCGTCAATGTCGGCCTGCAGGTCGCCGCCGCGGTAGACACGCAAGGAGAGGCGAGCGGAGACCGCGTTCTCGGGGGCGACGTAGCTTGAGGAGAGGCGCTCCCAGGTGTCGGCCTGGTTGTTGGCGAGGTCGGAGCGATAGTGGGCCTGGGAGTAGGGGCTATAGACCCAGCCGGCGGGCGCGGGGGTGGTGGCGGTGATGTCGCGGCCCTGCCGGTCAAAGAGCCGCAGGCAGATGATGTAGGTGAGGTCGGTCTTGTGGGTGCGCGCCCACCAGGAGATAGTGCAGTCACCGCCCGGAGGCAGGGGGATGGCCCTGGCGACGGCCATTCCGGCGCCGACGCTTTTGCCGTCGCCGAGCCTCAGGTAGGCTTCCCCTTCCGGCGCGTCGCCGGTGAGGCGCTTGACGTAGTCGCCGTTGTTCTCCCAGTCGGCGAAGGCGGCGGAGGTCCAGGTCTGCTCCTGCCCCTCGGCCCCGAGGCGCAGGACCAGACGCTCGGGCTCGGCCGGGTTTCGAGAAAACTCCCGGAAGGACAGGCCGCCGGTCGCGCCAGCCGCTAGCTTCAGGGCGTGGCCACCTACCGCGAAGCCCTCGATCCGGCCGGTTACGTCGGCGAGGGTGACGGACACACCATCGTCTGTCCGCCACTGGGCCGCCGGGGCGGCCGTGCAGAGGACCAGGAGCCCCGAGATGATAGCAATCGAGGCCTTCGCAGCGTGTCTCATGGCAGTTCTCCCTCGCGGAGACTTCATGGCAGCTATCCCCGCAGGGCGGCTATGGTGCCGTCCGGAGGGCGTGCTCGAACGCCCCGACGGTTACGCCGGGGGGCAGTCGGCCGGCGCCGTCGGCTTCCGCGGCCGCAGGCCGAAGTGGCATAGTAGCGGGCGCCAGTTCAGCACGATGTGCATCACGCCCGACAAGACCAGGAGATACCCGAGCCATTCGTGAAGCAGCTTGGGGAAGATTGCGGGATGCCGAGGCGGCACCTCCGGAGCGTGCGTCTCGGCGCCGCCGCCATCCACGTCGGCTACCACTCGCTCGCCCTGCCCCGGGGGCGGGGCGTGGCGCGGCCCGAACGCCATCTGCAAACCAGTGAACGAGACCAGAATGAACGACACCGTCAGCACGATGGACGTGACTCTGCGCATGGACAGACCCTCCGCGCGGCGAGGCCGGCAGCACTTCTGGAGCAGAGGCTATAGCTGTTTGTCGTTGCTGAGCATGTCGGTCCACCATTTGCGCTGATCGCGAGTCGTGGTGGCGTCTTCTTTGGGCGCTACGTATGGCTTGGTGAGGGAGACGGCGCGGAGCCAGTCGGCGCCGGGGCTGCGCAGTCGGAACGAATGGACCTGCACCTGCAGCGGATCGAGGCGGAGGTAGACGCCCGGCTGGTTGCGCTTGAAGGCCTCGTCAGAGAACTTCATGATCGGGTCCCAACGTCGGACGGCCAGGTCGCCGGAGTAGTTGAGCAGGAGGCGCTGGGCGCTGACGGGCTCGCCACGGAACTCCAGTGTGACGTCGCGGGGGGTGCTGGTGTTGTTCCACAGCACCACGATGCCCTCGCCGCCGCGGATGAACGGGTGATAGGTGATGATGGTGGCGCCGTCGCGGGAGGCGTCAGGAGTGTCGGCCAGCGCAGCCTGCGGCGCAGCCCCGCCAAGCTCCCGGGAGAGGGCCTGGACGACCGTGGCGAGCGGGTCTGGCTTGCCGTCGCTGGTGGTCACCGGGTTCAGCCCGAAAGCGTCCTCGACAGACCGCTGGGGCGGGAGAATGAGGCCGGTGTTGGCATGGGTGAAGGACTTGGTCATGATCCGGGCGAGGTAGAGGGCATCCAGGCGGGCGTCGCCCGAAGAGGCGGCGTGAAGCTCGTCAACGAGAAGCGGGATGTTCAGGTCGCGCTCGCGCAGCAGGAGGCAGGTCTGCAGGAGATCCACCTGCCTGGGGAGGCTGATCGAGGCACCGCCGACGGCTTCGGGGCTGCCATCCAGCTTCTCGGCTACCACGCAGGGCGGGGCGAGCGCCGGCAGCCGGCAGACGGCAACCACTGCCCCGGCGAGGCGATCCTTGGTGAGGAGATTGGCTTTGACCGGCAGCAGCGCGTCTTTGGTCCAGTCACGGGCGATAGTCAACGGGGCCGAGAAGACAGTGGGCGGCAACTGCAACTTGCGCAGGGCGGAGATGAACTGCGGCGTGACCGTCCCAAGGGTCAGCGCCTCACCCGTGGTGTAGGGCAGCCAGTAGCTGGGCGTGAGCTTACCACAAAGCTGCGTGAGCGCGGCGAGGTACTGTGGCGCGGTGAGACTGCCTACCAGGGGCGCAGCCATGTACTCCATGCCGCGGCTCTTGATCTGGGCAGCCATCGGTTCGTAGGCCGCCAGGTCGGGCGGAGCGGCGAGCAGGTGCAGGTCAATGGGCAGTGCCTGAAGGGCTGTGAGCTGGTCAGTGTTGACCTGATCGTGCCAGATCGTGCCGATGAGGGGATAGCCGGGCAGGCACTTGATCTTGACAGGCAGCGAAGCCTGCTGGCCAGCGGAACTGAAGGTGAGCTTGATCCAGAACTCGCCCTGGCGGAGACTCTGGATGGCGGTGTGGAAGCGGGTTGTGCCTTCCTGTTTGACCGGGACGGTCCAGGCAGGGGCATCCACGCCGAGCGGGGCGGCCACTCTGACGTCCAGATCCTTCTCGAGATGACCGCGGTTGACGGCGAAGACCAGCAGGCCGCTGCGGTAGCCGCGGTAGCACTCAAAGTCCGGACGGACGCCAAGTTCGATGCCATTGACGTTCAGGAGCAGTTCGGTGGCGCTGCCGAGTTCCTTGACCGTCGCGTCGAGGTTTCCTTCGGGCTGCCAGCCATCCGGCAGCAGGTCGGTCTCAGCCTTCTGGCCTGTCAACGCGGGCGGAGCGGCGGAAGGCATGGTATCGGGCTGGAGAGTGAGGTCATCAAGCTGCCACGAGCCAGCGGGGCCAAGGGCTGCAAAGCCCAGACGCGGCGCCGCATTCCCAGGGAGGGGCGGGACAACGAGCGTGAGCGAGATCTTGTGCCAGTTGGCGTCCGCCGGGGGCAGCGCCTGCCAGATGAAGGCGTCCGAGGCGTCAGCGGGACCCGTGCCGAGGCGCAGGCCGAGAACCGCGGCGCCCTGGGGGCGGCGCAGAGAGAAGCTGAGGTTTACGACCGCGCCGGTCTGGACGCCGGTGAGGGGCGCCGACCAGGCCCAGGCGGGAGTGGCTGTATCGCTTTGCAGGGCCAGGGCACCCTTGCCAGCAGCGGGCTTATCCTTGCTGAAGGAGGCCTTGCCGCTGAGCTCCCAGCCAGCGGGCGGGGCCTCAAAATCGCCGCCAGGCACCAGCATCTGCGCCTGCAGGGCCAGTGGCAGGAGTAGAGCGCCCAAAATGGCCGCGGTTTTCAGTGTGTTCATCTCGCTAGGTCCTCTGCGATCGGGCATTAGATGTCTTCGGTGAACTTGAATATGCCGTTCACGTATGCGGTCATGGCGAATTTGATGATGAAGATGATGGCGACCGCGCTGATGAGCACGAGCACGCCGTAGGCGGTGATCAACATTACCCAGTGCAATCGCGAACGCCCCTCCCGCCAGTGCTGCATCATGACGTCGAGGGTATGCTCGTAGGTGCCCGCGCGCTGGGCGAGGATGAGGCTCTCGGCGATGTCGCGGGTGAGGCCCGTGCTGCCGCGCAGGGCCTGCTCGATGGGCTGCCCGGCGCGAACGCGCTCAGCGACTGCAGTAAGTGATTTCTCCAGGACTACGTTACCCGTGGCCTGCGCGGCCAAGGCCAGGGCTTCCTGAATCTGCACGCCGGCCCGGAGCAGGGCATCGAGCGAGACGAGAAAGCGCGTCAGGGCCGCCTGGCGGATGAGCTGGCGGGAGCCGGGCAGATAGTACAGGAGCATCTGAACCGGGCCGAGCAGCACTGGGATCGCGCCGATGAGCTTGGCGAGGTTCCAGACTACAAACGTTCCCACCAGGATCGGCGCCGCGACGTTCCGCAGGTAGTCAAGGTACAGGTACCATTGCGGCCCCTTGGGGTCGATGATGCGCATCAGACCGGGGACGAGCACGGCCAGGACGAAGATCAGGCCGAAGTAGACCTCGCCGATAGCCGCCTTCCATTTGAGGCTCTGCTGCTGGCGGAGTTCCTCGGCGAGTTCCTGACACACCCGCGGCAGGGCACCGGCGCGCTCACCGGCCATGATCATGCCACGCACGTGTGGCGGGACTATTTGCGGATAGTTGGCCAGTTCGCCGGTCAGCGAACGGCCGGCGGCGGCGGCGTCCGCGATCTCCCTGCTCATCCGGCGCAGGCGGAAATCCAGGGCATGGGAGGCCATTTGCTCCATGGAGTCGCGCATGGTCAGACCGGCATTGAGCATGTCGCCGAGCTGCGTCAAGTACATGGCCAGGCGGCCGGGCGACAGGCGCCAAAGGGCATGGAAGGGGCTATAGCCCCAGCCTGAGCGCGAGACGCTCACAGGTTGCGCGCGTCGGACAGGTTTCGGGGCTCGATACATGCGCGCCAGGTGCAGTCACCTCGGAAGCGATTCCCTACGGGGTGTGACAGATGCGGGAGCCAACTGTTTCCGCTACAGTTGGTAGTATTGCCGGAATGGGGTGCGGAGGGAAGGAGGCAGGGGTCAGAGGTGCGCCCGCGTTCAGTAAGTAGACTGTCGTCTCAGCTATTCCTGTTAGCATGCCACCCAGCCGTACGAGCGGCTTCCAGCCGCGAGGGCAACGCGCCTGGAGCAGGTCTTCCAGACCTGCGGAGCTGCTGAGCCGCCAAGCCAGGTTGAATCGACGAGAATGGTCGGTAGGCCGCTGCCGGCGCGGCTGGAAGCCGTG
Organism: Armatimonadia bacterium; assembly: GCA_039683575.1. Taxonomy (GTDB): domain Bacteria; phylum Armatimonadota; class Zipacnadia; order Zipacnadales; family UBA11051; genus JAJFUB01. The sequence continues at coordinate 9,127 of JBDKRC010000207.1, forward strand.
CCTGAGTGGTGTCATCTCGCGGCTGGAAGCCGCTCGTACGACCGAGGGCAATTCGCAGGGAAGGTCTACCTACTGAACTCGGATACACCCGGGGTCAGGTTCCAGGGGTCAGGGACGGCGGAGGGGCCGGATGCTTTTGGCATTCGGCCCCTCCGGAAGGTGCGCTTGAGCTTACAGTTTCCACGGGGGGCGCTGGCGGAACTTGTTCTCGAACTTGTTGGTTAGCTTGCCACGCTCTTCGAGATGGATGAAGCAGGCTCGTTGGCAGCCGCGGGCGTGACAGACCGTGCCGGGATGGTGAAAGCTCTCCCAGGTGTTCTTGCTGTACGGGGTATTGCGGCCCATGCCCCAGAAGCCGCCCTCGTAGGCGATCATTTCGCTGCGCTCGTTGCCCGGAGGCATGTCAATGACCTTCTGGACCTTCTCGGCGTAGGCTTCATCCATGAAGGGGCCATACTCGGGGCTTGAGACCTGGTAGATGAGGGCGCACTTCTCCTCGTCCAGCTTGCCCCATTCGATCTCACGGCCGGCAACCGTGACCTTGATGCTCTCGGTCTTGTTGATCGCGCCGCCGGGGCATTCGCCGACACAGAGCTTGCAGCGGTCGCAGAGCGTGCCTGGCTCTACGATCGGGTCGGGATCGAGCGGGGCGTCCGTGAGGATGAACGCAAAGCGCTGGCGCGGGCCGAACTGCGGGGTGAGGAAGACCTTGCTCCAGCCAATCTCCCCCATGCCGCAGATGTAGGCGGCGATGCGGAAGTGGATGAAGACGTCAGGCTTGGGGAGCCCCTCAGCAACGGGGCGGCCGGCGCCGGTGCCCAGGCGGACGCTGGTGTTCTGGTAGGGAATAGCCTCGTAGCCGTTGTCCTCGATGAAGCTGGACAGGCCGCGCAGGGCCATGGGGGCGAAGACGTCGTTGATGTTGGCGTAGCCCATTGAGGGCAGACCGGCGAACCACGTGCCCTCTTCGGCGCCACGGTACAGGCCGCGGTGGACGCGGAAGCCCAGGCCGATGATGGTCTTGGCTCCGGGGAAGATGTAGCGGGGGTCGAACTGCAGCGGAGCGCCCTCGAAATGCTCCATGAGGCCAATTCCGACGATATCGGCTCCGGCTTGCAGGGCGGCTTCCTTGACGGCGGCGGCGGTTAGCATTGGGGGTTACCTCGGCTGATTTGAGCTGTCGGCTTATGACTGGTATCCCCACACGCCAGGACTGTGGATCAGGACATTGAGACGACTTCAGCGCCGCCAGCGGGTTCGGCGGCGAAGATACGCGGTTCGCGGCTGGTGGCGGCTTCGTAGCGCGGGGCGACGTAGCGGGCAAAGCTCTCTGCGGCGCCTCTTTCGACCGCGGCGAGGGCTGCCCCGCCAAAGCCAGCGCCAACCATGCGCGCGCCGAGGCAGCCGGGATGCTGGCGGGCCAGCTCGCACATGATGTCGAGTTCCTCGCAACTCACTTCGTAATCGTCACGAAGGCTGTAATGTGAGGCATTGAGCAGGCAGCCAAAGTCTTGCCACCGCCCGGATGAGATGAGCCCGACGGCCTGCAGCACGCGGTCATTTTCGGTAATGACATGGTGGCACCGCCGGAAGATGACGGGCAGAAGGGCGTCGCGCTCGCCCTGCAGCATCTCGAGGGTCACCTCACGCAGGGAGGCGACGCCGAAGTGATTGGCCGCGCTCTCGCACTCCGAGCGGCGCTGGTTGTAGGCCGAGGCGGCGAGGGTTCGTGGCTTGCTGGTATCGCAGACGAAGAAGATCGGCGAATCTCCGTTGAGCGGCACGAGCTTGGTCTCGAGGCTGCGACAGTCCAGCAGCAGGGCGTGGTGGGCCTGGGAGAGGCCGACTGCAAACTGGTCCATGATGCCGCAGCGGACGCCGACGAACTCATTCTCGGCCCGCTGGCACAGCAGCGCCAGGTCGCGACGGGATAGCTCATGGGACTGCAGTGAGAGCAAAGCGAGTGCGCAGGCCATTTCGAGCGAGGCGGACGAAGAGACCCCGGCGCCGAGGGGAAGGTCGCCGGTGACGAGCAGATCGGCACCGGGGACGGGCACGCCGATCTCGGCGAGAGCCCAGACGACGGCGCGGATGTAATTGCCCCAGTGGCGCTGCTTGTCATGGCGCAGATCGCCCGGGTCGAACTCATCTTCCTGCTGCATGGCCTCAGACCAGACGCGCACGCGGCCCCGGGCGGGCGCCGCGACGACCCAGGTGGCGCGGTTGATGGCAATCGGCAGGACAAAGCCCTGGTTATAGTCAGTATGCTCGCCAAGGAGGTTGAGGCGACCGGGGGCGCGGACAACGACGGCGCCCTCAAAGTCACGCTGCAGACGCTTGGCAAAGGTGGACGCGAGGCTAACCCGCTCGCCCGCCGTGAGTTGATTTCGGATATCTACCATATGCGGATTTGGACGACGAACGCGGGGTGAGGGGTCACCCTGGCGTGTCAGAGGGTCCTTTCAAACTGTACTGAGCGCCTCTTGGGCGGCCTTGCGGCCCCACAGGATGCGGTAGCCGCCGGTAATGGTCCTGGTGTCGGTTTCCGCGAATTTCTGGGCCATGAAGCGCTGGAAGGTCTTGGCGCCCTTGTTCGTCGGAATGACCAGCCAGATTTCGCCGCCGGGACGCAAACGCCTGCCTGCGTCGTCGATTAGCCCCTCGACCGCAGTACGGCCGGCGGCAAAGGGGGGGTTCGAGATGATGACATCGAATTGGCGCTCGCCGAGGGCTTCCGGCGCGGCGCCAGTGATGACTTCAACGTTGGCGAGACCGAGTCCGGCCCGGTTGCGCTCGGCCAGCGCGGCGGCTCGCTCGTTGACCTCGACCAGCGTGACGCGGCAGGTGGGGCAGGTGAGCGCGGCGACGAAGCCGAGTATGCCGTAGCCGGCGCCCCAGTCAAGGACCTCCGCACCAGGAGGCAGCTCCATGGTCTGCGCGAGTAGCTTTGTGCCGCGGTCAAGCTCCCCATGCGAGAACACGCCGCGGTCCGTCCAGAGGGTGAGGGTCAGGCCACGGACCTGCATCGTCACCTGGCGCGGGGCCGATGGGGCTTTGGGCTTCTCGGTGAAGTAGTGTTCGGTTGGAGCGTTGGGTGTTGGCATTGGGTGCGTACGTGGATGACAATAGCTGGACTGGCGGCGGCGGGGTACGAGCCCCCGGCGACGCAGACGTCGCTCCGGCCCTACTTGGCGACAGGGCGGCCGGTGAGAATGGCTACGCCGGGCTCGATCTCAACCTTGTCGACGTAGAGGCCGGTCTGCTTGGGCGACAGCTTGTCGCTGTTGCCCTGGACTTCCTTCTGTACCCGCTCCACCACTGAAGAGGGGGCGGGGAAGCTGCCCACGAGCACCTGCTCGACCACGAATTGCACTCCGCCGTTGACGATCATGGGTGTGGCGACCATGGTGACGTTGAGGTCGCGGCCATGAAACTGGCCCTCGGCGGTGATATAGGCGCGGTCATTGCCGAAGTAGGCATTCATCTGCTTGATGGAAGGGTGGGCGGGACGGGCCGCGATCATCTCATTGAGTTCCGCGTCGCTCACATAGAGCGTCTGCGTGGAGTATGAGCCGGAGCGGGCGGCGACCTGAAGCTGCTGGAGTTGCTGCGGAAGTGGCGGAGTGCCCTGCGGGATGTAGCGGTTGGCTTCGGGCGCGGCGGGGGTGGCCGGTGCGGCTGCGTCCCCGCGGGCAGTGGCGCCTGCTTGCTGTGCGGTCTTCTCCTGCTCGATGCGGCGGGTAATCTCGCGGGGGAGCCGAGGGCCGCCGGTGACCATCGCGTAGATGAGCGCGACGGCGATGATGGCGAGCAGTACCAGCCCGCCGCAGCCGATCATGATCGCTCTGCGGCGTCGTTCGGATTGCACTTCGGGATCAACGCGGGCGGCGATCTTGCGGGCCACGGCCTGGCCTCCCTCGCTAGCTGTTAAAGCGGTTCATGGCGACGTCGATGCCTTCTTTAGCGAAGACCTCGACGCCCTCGGCGGCGCGCACGATCATGTCGTCGACCCGGTCTGCCTCGCTCTTGGCGAAGCGGTCGAGGACGTAGTTGATCGCACTGGCGCCGGGGCGGGGCTGCCCGATGCCCAGGCGCAGGCGGGCGATCTGGTCGGTGCGCAGGTAGTGGATGATCGAGCGGACGCCCTTGTGTCCGGCATCGCTGCCACCCCGGCGGAAGCGGATGACCCCGAGGTCGAGGGCGAGTTCATCGTTGATCAGCAAAACGTCGGCGGGGGTCAGGTGGTAGTACAGGAGCAGGCGCAGGACGGCATCGCCGCTGTCATTCATGAAGGTCTGCGGCTTGACGAGCAGGCATTCCTGGCCGCCAATCTGGCCCCGGCCATATAGAGCACGGTGGCGACGCCGGGTCACCTGGATCTGGTTTCTGGTGGCCAGGAGGTCAACAACGCGAAACCCGACGTTATGCCGGGTTTCTGCGTAATCTGGACCTGGATTGCCGAGGCCGACAAGACAAAGCATGATGGTCTCCGCAAGGATTGAAGCAGCGGAAAGCGAAGCGGCAGGCACGCATAGCGACACGACGGCCGCAGTATACGGTCACGAGATCGCGAGCGCACCCGAAGGTGGGAGCTACTCCTTGCCTTCGGCGGCTTCCTCGACGGCCACTGCGGCGCCCTCTTCAGCCTCGGCCTCGAGGGTCTCGGCCTTAGCGCGGCGGGAGATGCTGGCGACGTCTTCGTCGGTGCCGGTGAGAATGACAACACCCTCGGGCACAACGATGTCGCGGACGTGCAGCGAGTGGCCGACGTGCAGACCAGCAATATCGAGCTCAATCTGCTGCGGAATGCTGGTGGGCAGACACTCGACGCTGAGTTCGTGCACGGACTGCTCGAGCACGCCATCTTCCATCTTCACGCCAACCGCTTCGCCAACGAGCACGAGCGGGACGTTCAGTTGGACCTTCTCGGTCAGCGAGATGCGCAGGAAGTCTACGCTGAGTACCTCGCGGCTGATCGGGTGGCGCTGGGTGTCCTTGAGCAGAACGCCCATGCCGGCCTCTTCAGCTTCGCCAGCAATGTTCAACTGGGCGACGTTGCCGTGATGGCGCAGGAAAGACTGCATGTCCTTGGCGGCGATGAGCACGGGAAGGGGTTCCCCGCCATGCCCGTAGACGACGCCGGGAATAAGACCTTCGCGGCGATAGGCTCGTGCTGAGCCCGTACCGATCTTGTCCCTCCGCTGTGCCGCGATGGCGAACTGTTCCATGATAAGCCTCCAAACGTAAACTGTGGGGCGGCGGCGGGCGATCCGGGCCGCGGGCCCCGCGAGTATAAGACCCTTTAAGCTACTTGCGTCGTGTTGCAAACTGCACCAGTGGCGCGGGCGGCTTGCCCGCAGCACTGGACATGGGAAGCCTAGAACATCCGCTGCTGGCGGATGTGGTTCTGTGACAGGCGGGCGCTGACCGACCGGTCGTTGTGGATGCACTCGATGGCGTCAGCCAGGAGCGGGGCCACCGACAGGACCTTCAGCCCCGGGAACTGCTTCTCGGCAGGCGTCGGGACGGTGTCGGTGATGACCACGCTCTTCAAGCGAGAGTTGGCCAGGCGCTCGACCGCGGGGCCGGAGAGAACGCCATGGGTGGCTGCGGCGTGGACTTCGGCTGCGCCCCTTTCGAGGCAGGTCTCAGCGGCCTGGCAGAGCGTTCCGGCGGTGTCAATCATGTCATCTATAAGCAGCGCGCGCTTGCCCTGCAGGTTGCCGATGGTCTCGATGACCTCGACTTCGTTCGGGCGCGGGCGGCGTTTGGCGATGATGGCCAGCGGCGAATGGATGTCGTCGGCCAGCATCTTGGCGTTCTCAACGCCGCCGACATCGGGCGAGACGACCACCGTGTCATCACCGCCGAAGCCCTGCTCGTGGCAGTATGCCGAGACGATGGGCCGGCCGGGTAGCTGATCCACGGGCAGGTCGAAAAAGCCCATGATGGGGTCAGCGTGCAGGTCCATGGCCAGCACGCGGTCGGCCCCGGCGGTAGTGATCAGGTTGGCCACAAGCTTGGCGGTGATAGGCTCGCGTCCGCGGATCTTCTTATCCTGGCGGGCGTAGCCATAGTACGGCAGTACCGCGGTGATGCGATCGGCCGACCCGCGCCGGCACGCATCGATCATGACCAGGAGTTCCATCAGGTTGTCGTTCACGGGAGAGCAGGTCGGCTGGATGATGAAGACATCGGCGCCGCGGACGCTCTCCTTGATGGTGACGCGGACCTCGAGGTCGGAGAAGCGGCCTACGTCGGCGCGATTGAGTTCCAGCCCCAGTTCTCTCGCCACCGCATCGGCCAGCGGCCGATTGGCATTTCCGGTGAAGATTCTGAGTTGCCCGTGGTCCACGGTCTTACTCCGGCTGGTTGGCGCAGGAAATCTGCGCCCGGATTGGTATGCCTGGCAAAGCTGCCGGGCAGAAACATATTGGCTGGGGCGGAAGGATTCGAACCTTCGAATGCGGGATCCAAAGTCCCGTGCCTTACCGCTTGGCCACGCCCCAGTTCAGTTGACAGCTATCAGTTGTCAGTTGTCAGTTGACTGTACTTCTGGTGCGGCAGAAGGACTGGCGGGCGGCTATCAGGTCGGCTTCGGAGTCTACATCGAAGCCGCATTCGGCGAAGGGCAGGTTCACTGTGGCGCAACCGCAGCCGAGAAGCTCCTCGGCCCGCTTGACCACGTCGTCTACCGACAACATGCCGAGTGCGAACCGCACGAGGAAGCTGCCGCCCAGGATGCGGGCCATGGCGATCTTGCTCTTGCGCGCGCCGAAGGCGGCCATCACGAGCGGGCCGCATTCCTCAACGAAGCGGCGGGAGACCACTGTCACACCGGCCGCGGTATAGTTGCCCTCTTTCAGACGAATCGCAGTACGCCGCGTTTCAGGGTACGCCTGGCGCGTCCGCTCGACCTCGACCATGGCGTAGACCATGTCGGCGTCGGTATGGGTCCGCGCCTCGTCGGCAAAGTGGCGCACCGCCTCAGGCGTGAGCAGCGGCATGTCACAGGTGACCAGCAGGGCGCGGTCCACGTCCGGCATGGCATTAAAGCCGGCCTGCATGCCACCAAGAAAGGTCGGGTCCTCGGACTCGGCCAGCGGGATCTTACCCGCGAGAGCCTCGGCGACGCACCCGCCCTTGCGGCAGGCCACAACTACCTGGTCGACGGCACCGGAAGCCTGCACGGCTTCGGCGACGCGCTCGATCATGCTGCGGCCTTCGATATCAATGAGCGCCTTATGCGCGGCACCGACTTTGCAGGCGAGCTTGTCGGCTTCGCCATTGGCCATGATGATAGCGCCAAGTTTGTGCATGTCGGAAGCTGTCTCTTTTCGGGTGCGGCTTAGGCCTGCGGCGTCACAGTGAGGCCACAGGTTGTCGGCTGAGCGGCTACCGCCCAAGTGCCCTCGGCGTTGAAGGCGGCGACTGCCGCGGCGGCTGTTGGCTGGTCCTCGAAGACCCCGAAGACGGCGGCGCCACTGCCGGAAAGCATGGCCGTTTGGGCGCCACGCAACAGCAAACGCTCGCGCAGGGCGCGAGTGTCTGGCCAACGCTCCTCGACGACGCGAGCGAAGCCATTATACAAACCCGCAGCCAGTTCGCGCAAGGCGGAACCTGAGCCGGTACGGTGGCTCCGCTGTAGGGCGGGGGCTTGTACCCCGCCGTCGGGCGCAGACTGCTCACAGACACAAGGCGGGGTACAAGCCCCCGTCCCACAGCCTGAAGCGGTCGGTCCACCTCTACGGAGCGTCTCCACACAACGCGCGGTGCGGCTGCCGTCGGAGTAATCTTTGGCCCGGAGCAGGCCATAGGCCTCTCTGGTGCTGACAGACAGGCTCGGTTTGGCGATGACCAGCCAGCCTTCAGTCAGCGGCGGCAAGGGCTCGAGGCATTCCCCTCGGCCGGTGCCCAGGGCGGTTCCGCCCTGTAAGAAAAATGGTACGTCGCTGCCAATGGCGGCGGCGAGATCGTGCAGGCTTTCCAGGTCGGGCTGACCGTGCAGAGTTGCCAGGCCAAGCAGCGTGCCCGCAGCATCGGCGCTACCCCCGCCCAGACCTGCACCTACCGGAATGTGCTTGTGCAGGCCGATGGTGACGTCGTGCCGCCAGTCGGTGGCCTCGAAGTAGGCGCGGGCGGCGCGGTCGCACAGGTCCATGCCGACCGGGGCCGGCGAGCCGATCATTGTGACCGTCGGGTGCCGCGATTCGGCACCGCGCTCGATCACAAGCTCATCGGACAGGCTGACGGACTGAAAAATCGTGCGCAGTTCGTGGTAGCCGTCAGCACGGCGGCCGATGATTTCAAGGGTCAGGTTGATCTTGGCCGAGCAACAAACGCGGACGCTGTTCATGGCTTCTCGACCTCTTCGAGGGCGAGGGCCAGACGGGCGAACTCATCCATGTCGAGGGTTTCAGCGCGGCGTTCGCCCTCGAGATCGGCGAGATCGAGCGCCCGCTGAACCTGCTCGGTGCTCAGCGAAAGCTGTGGGGCCTGCTTCAGGGCCGCCCGGAGCGCCTTGCGGCGGTGGATGAAAGCCGCCTTAACCGTGCGCGAAAAGCTCTGCGCAGATGGCGTCTCAAACGGTGGCACGGCGCGCTTGACGAGGCGCAGGGCCGTCGAATCGATCGATGGCGGTGGCAGGAAGTCGCCCGGCTTGAGCTGGACGATGATCTCGACCTTCTCGACGTGATAGCGGCAAAAGAGTGTGAGCGGACCGTACTCCTTCGTGCCGGGGGCGGCACGGAGGCGGTCGGCGACTTCGCGCTGTACGGTGATGACGAGAGCGCGGCAGCGCTCGTCCCAGAAGAGTTTCTCAAGCAGCGGGGCCGTGATCTGGTAGGGCAGATTGCCGGCGGCTACATAGGGCGGGAAAGCGCTGAGGTCGGCCAGGAGGAAGTCCTGGAACCGCACCTCGGCGCGGGTGCCCTCGAGCAAGCTCTGAAGGGGCTCGCGGAGGTGCTCGTCTATTTCAAAGGCCACTACGTCAAAAGGATGGGCGGCGAGGGCAGTGGTCAGGGCACCGAGGCCGGGCCCGATCTCGACAAGCAGCGAGACGTCGAGCGCGGAGGCGGCTTCGGCTGCGGCCGCCGCAATACGCTCGACCTTCGCATCATTGATGAGGAAGTTTTGCCCCAACGACTTGCGTGCTCGCAGGTCGTATTGCCGCATGAGGTCCCGGGTGCGCCCGCCCAGAGACCGTCCGGCAGAAGACAGAAGGCCCCGGCGCTCATCGTCTCGTGTGTGCGAGCACTCACAGGACGACGCCCGGGCCTGTGGCAGATCCAGATCGTCAAACATTAGACCATCCCGTTACCATGCGCATTGTACCGTTTTGGGGGGAACTGTGTCAAGGTGACGGGGACGGCGCCATAACCTGCATGGTCGGGGTCTGGAGACCCCTCCCACAAACCTGGACAGATGCGGGCGAGCCGCCCGCGCTACGAGGGTCGCGCGGCTAATGCTGCATGATGAGGCTCCACACTTTGCGGGCCGAGTCGGCCATGGTGTGGAGGTTGGGGGCCTTGGCTTCGCGGGGGATGCACTCGCCGCTGTTGAGGATCATGCCGCCGGCCTGCATGAGGCGCACCTGCCGGTCGGTCTCCGCCGCGACTTGCGAGGCAGAGCCGAGTTGCAGCAGGGCGATGGGGTCTATATTGCCCAGAGTGCAGATCTTGCCGGTGAAGGCAGCGGCGACTTCGGCGCGGTCAATGCCGGGGCCGCTGCTGAGCGCGCTGGGCTCGGTCAGGGCCTGCAGGCGCAGGCCGTCCAGGTTCTCCTCGCTGTTATGGAGGAAGACAAAGGCTCCTGCATCCTTGAAAGCCTGGCAGACGCGCTTGCAGGGCTCCAGCGCCCACTGTTCGTACACCGCAGGCGAAATCAGGTGCATGGAGGCGTTGCAGTCGCCGTACCACAGGGCATGGGCTCCCGCCTTGATCTGCGCCAGACCCCACGAGATGGCCTGTTCCTCGGCGAATTTGAGCGCGTCCTTGAACAGGCGCGGGTTGTCCACCATGGTCAGAAACGATTCCTGCATCCCGAAGATGAGGGTGACGGCCGAGAACGGTGCGGCCACGCGCCCGGTGATGCAGGTACGGTCGCCGCGGGCCTCGCGCAGGCCAGCGATGGCGTCGAGCAGCAGGGGCATGCGGGCCGAGGTGCGCGGATCGGGGACCTTAAGGCCGGAGAGGGCCCTGCGGGTGAAGGGAAGGTAGTCGGCCGTCGCCGGGACCACGTTCTCACCAGCGGCCACGCCCACTCCGAGCGGCTCGAACTCCAGCGTATCGTCAAGATGCAGCCATGACCAGTCCCAGCCGTACCTCTCGATAACGTTGAGCTGACAGTTGACCACGGTTTCGGCATCCCGGATGTACTGCGCGTAAGTCAGGCCGCAGTAACGGGCGTCGAATTCCTGGCTCAAAGCGAAGACAGGCAGGTCGTGAGGCACCTGCAGGTCCACACAGGCCTGGATGTTGTCAATTGTGGTCATGTCGCGGGGGGATCCTCCAGGAAGCGTCAAAGTGTGACTTTCGCCAGGAGGAGGGGTGGCACCTGCTTTGGAGAGGTCGAAAATCAGCGTGGGGGCGCACCACGGTGCGCCCCTGCGGTGTGTTCCGGCCGCTAACGGCGGGGCATGATGGCGCTTTGCAGGATCTCCAGCACCAGTTCATCGTACGTCATACCCGCAGCGAAGGCCTGGTGCGGAACGTCGGAGGTCTCGGTCATGCCGGGGCAACTGTTCACTTCGTGGAACCACAGGTTACCGGCCCGGTCCAGGTGCATGTCGCAGCGGCTGACGCCGTGGCAGCCCATCTCGCGGTGGGTCAGGAGAGCCAGTTCCTGGGCGGCAGCGGTGGCTTCGGGGGAGATCTGGGCCGGGCACACCAACTCGGTCAGGCCCTTGGTGTATTTGGCCTCGTAGTCGTAGAACTCTTTCTTGGGCACAAGCTGAAGCACGGGAAGCGCGCGAGCCGCCTCGCCACAGCCGAGGACGCCGACGGTCAACTCGGTGCCGTCGATGAAGCGGTCCACCAGAACGTCGCCGTACTTTGCGGCGATAGCTCCCATTTCGCGGGCGAGGGTGGCCTCGTCACGGCAGATGGTGACGCCGAGGCTGCTGCCCTCGGCGTTGGGCTTGGTGACCGCGGGCAGGCCGATGCAGTCGATGGTCTGGCACACCCAGTCGGGGTTGAACGCGCCGCTGAAATAGACGAAAGGCGGGTTCTGGACCCCGATGGCGGCGGCGATGCGCTTGGTCTGCAGTTTGTTCATCGTGAGGGCACTGGCGAGCACTCCCGAGCCGGTGTAGGGCATGCCGATGAGCTCGAGGAGGGCCTGGATGGTGCCATCTTCGCCTGCTCCGCCGTGCAGGGCGTTGACGGCCACGTCGGCGCCGACTTCCTGTAATTGGCGGTAGAGGTCGGCGCTGGGGTCAACCATGACGGTGCGGAAGCCCTGGCGTTCGAGGGCTTCCTGGACGCCCTTACCGGAGCGCAAGGAGACTTCCCGCTCACCCGACTGTCCGCCGGCGAGCACGGCAATGGTCTTGCTGCGAAGTTGTGCCATATCCATGGGGATCATCCAATTCAGTTGCGCTAACGGCGCGGATTTCCTACTCGAGGGGGGCGGGCTGGGCTTTATCGTCCAGCCGCAGTGTGACAAAGAGTTCAATGGGGCGGAGTTCGCCTGGCCCGAGCAACAAGGGCTGCGGGCCGCGGGACTTGCGCAGATCATTGACGCCGAAAAAGCCCATGTAATCGCCGGCGCCAGCCTTCCCGTCACCGTCGGTATCGGTGTAGAAGCTCAGGAAGTATAACCCCTGGGGCAGGCAGAGGGCAAATGCTCCGCCGCGCGTGGTGATGCTGGCGACGGTGTTGGTGAAGCGGGCATCGCTGGAAGCGCGGATGATGACCGGCGGGAGCGTCTCGGGCACTGTCGCCCCGGCAGGCCACTGGATTGTCCCGTGAACGACCGCCGGAAACGTGTCCGGAGCGGTCTGGGGTCCCGTAGCCTCTCCCTCGACGGCCTTGAGCAGACCCGTGGGGTCGATTCGCCACTGCAGAGCGAGAGCGACGTTGGGCATGTCCGCGGCTAGCTGGACAGACGGATACGCGGTTCCCTGCGCCGGGTCGTAGCCATAAACGGCCATGAGATCGCCATTGGCCGCGCGCTCGTTCTCGTCAGTGTCCTGCATGGCGAAGAAGTAGTATTCACCTGCCGGGCAAACCAGCGCGAAACGGCCCTCGGCATCCGGCGCAGCGACATGACAGGCACCCTGCTTGGGAACGAGGTAGACAAAGGCGGGGCCCTTGTCGGCGCGGCCCGCAAGAGTGCCGCTGATGGTGATGTACTTCGGGGGCTCGGGAGCAGTAGGAGGCGCGGGCGGTCCCGGCAGCTTGACCCCGGTAGGCGCGAGTCGGCCCTCCCCGGTCATCATCAGCACGATCGGGAGGTCGATCTGAAGCGCTTGCGCCTTCACCTCAAGCGGCTGCGGCTGGTCCCAGTTCGGATCGAGCACCCCGTAGAAGCCCAGGCCGTCGTCGGGGCCAAGCTTGCCGTCGTTGTTGCTGTCGACAATCGCCGTCAGGTAGTACGTGCCGGGCGGGAAGGTCATGACGACGCGGCCGGACTTGTCCACCGCCGGGAAGGCGCCGACCAGATCGCGGCGTTCCTTGTCGCGGAAGACGCGCACCTGCACGGCCGAAAGGTCATGGTTCGGCCAGTAGACGGTCGCAACCACGACGGAATCGCCGGGCTGCTGGGCGCAGGCGGCGGCGGCAAGAGCGAGCGCAGAGATGATGAGCAGGTGTCGCATGGTGGTCATGTTAGCAGGCGCGGGTAGCGGCGGCAAGGGAGGAGTGAGACGCGAAGCTACTGGTAATCGATCACTTCGATGTTCAGATTGCCCATGGTCTTGGCTGACGCGAGGCTCAGCCGCGCCATGGCGGCGCTGTCGAGGGCGGCATGGGCGAGTTGCAGATGCCCCGCATCCACCGTCTCCTGTCCCCACGTCGCGTCCATCTCGACCCAGCGCCCCACATACAGTTCGTTCCAGGCGTGGTAGTGATAGGCCCCGCCGTCATAGACGAGACCGGCGGCGACGCGGGCAGGCAGACCTACGGCCTGAGCGAGGGCCGCGAGCAGGATCGCATGCTCCGTGCAGTCGCCGGAGTTCATCTTCACAATCTCCAGCGCAGACACCGGACGCGGTTCGCTCTGCACCTTGTTGAGCTTGTGGTACACCCACATCGTCAGCTTACGGGCCGCTTCCCAGGCATTGCGCTCGGGCCCGATGATCTGGCGGGCCTGCTTCACGAGCCCCGGATCGGTGCACTGTGCCAGGTCCGTGGGCCGGAGGTATTCCTGCAGCTCAGGAAGCTTGACCGGCAACTGCACACTGCTCAGCGGAGGCTGCTCGGCGACCGTGTCTACGAGCAGGCCATTGCCCTCCACAGAGACCGTCTGGCGGCGCGTGGCCGGAACGGCGTCCTGGAGGCTGCCGGCCGGTGCCGTGGCACGCAGGCGGATCTGCTTCAGCCTGGTTGCGGTGGGCTGTTGACCGGTAACCGGAATGTCGGAACTGAGCAGCGCGGGCGTAAGGTCGGCCAGCGCTTCTTCCTCAGTCGCGAGCTCCAGGGTCATGTTCATCATGCCCGGAACTTCCTGCCGCAGCAGAACCCCCTCATCGCTGATCCACATCTTCGTGGGCAGGTCAAGGAGCTTACTGTGGCCGGTGAGCAACCAGCCCGGTTGGGGCTCGGTAACCGAATTCTCGGCGCGTAGCAGGAGCTGGTCCAGCTTGCCGAGGTCGGCGTCAAAGGTCGTGAGGGTTTTCTGCCAGCCCGCCGTCATTTGCCCCGAGGCGAGCACTTGCAGCACTTCCAGGTCGCCGCCGAAGTCGTTGGGGACGGCTAGCTCGGAGTGCCTTTCGCCCTCTGGGTCCTGCCTTGTTACCTGCAAGCTCCCGTCCCGCCGGATAGCGCGAACGGTCATGCGGCGGCCAATCTGGTTCGCTTGGTGCTCGATCTCAAGCAGGCGGAGGGCCGGGTCGTAGCGGCGCCGCTCGGAGCGCTCGGCGGTGAGGGTCTGATCGCCCATGCGGACGCGAAGAACAGTGCGTTCGAGGGATTCAACGCCACCGGGGATGCGGGAGAGTGTCTGACACGAGTAGCCGCTACGGGCGCCGAGGATGGTGACCGTGTACCAGTGGGTGCCGAAGACGGCAGGGGGAAGCGAAGCGGACTCTTCGGCGGGGACGGTAGTGGCGGCCGCGAGCAGCAGGAGCGCCAGCAGCAGCAGGTGGCGCAAGCTGGACCGCGCGCGCGCGCTATGGAAAGCGATTGCCAGTAGCGCGGGCGGCTCGCCCGCGCGCGCAGACGAGCCGCCTGCTCTACTGTTGTGCAAAACTCTGGGCCAGGCCCGGCTACGTCGTGCCATCGTCGCTTGTCGCGGGGGTGGAAGTGGCCGTGGCCTCCATCATCTTGTGGAAGGCAGCCACCAGTTTGGGATCAAAAGCCTTGCCCGCGCCGGCAGCGATCTCCTCGAGAGCTTCAGACATCGAGAGGGCGTTCTTCATGACGTCCTGCGGGTTGCGCAGCCGCTCGTAGGCATCAACGATGGCGCAAATGCGCGCATGGTAGGGTATGTCTTCACCCTTGATTGCTTCCGGAAAGCCCGTGCCGTCCCAGTTCTCGTGGTGGTGGACGACCGTGGGCATGGCCTCATGCAGAAAGCCGATGGGCTGCAGGATGCTGCGGCCGATGAGCGGGTGCATGCGGTAGAAGACCTGCTCGCGGTCGCGCGGATCCCGGGCCTCAAGGGCGCTCTCTTCGATGCCAATCTTGCCGACGTCGTGGAGGATGGTGCCAAAACGCAGGGTCTCGCGCTCTTCCGCGGTCATCTTCAGATGCGCGGCGAGGCGGTCAGCAAGCTGCGTGACGCGTTCCGAGTGGTTGTACGTAGTCGGGTCGCGCGCCTCAATGGCTGTGGTTAGCGCGCGGATGGTCTCGTAGTAGTTGCGGCGGATGTCTTCATAGAGCTCTGCGTTTTCGATGGCCACCGCCGCCTGGTGGGCAAAGGCGGTGAGTAGATCTATCTCGCGCTGGGGGAACTTGCGCTTTCCGCGCGCATAGACGCGGATGACACCGAGAGACTCCTCCTTGCTGCGCAGGGGGACGCTGAGTACCGACCGCAGGCCCTCGGCCTCGGCGGCCTCGGGGTACTGGAAGTTGGGATCATGGCGCACATCCAGCACCTGCACCGCTTCCCCGGCCAATACCCGGCGATCAAGCGGGCTGTGTTCGCGCGAGACCATGCCCTTGTTCATGTACTCGTCGCTAAGACCGTGGATGGTGACGGGGCGGAGTTCCCCGGATTCCTTGTCGAGCAGGCGAATCCCGCAGCCGCGGGCGTTCATGACCTGCATGGCGCTGGTTGCGATAAGGTCGAGCACCGAGCGCAGACGCAGCGAGGAGGTGATGCTGCGGGCGACATCGTAGAGCATGTGCGCCTCGACGGCGCGGCGACGGATAGCGTGGGAAACCTGGCTGGCGAAGTAGCCGATGATGAAGAACATCATGAGCTGGAAAAGCGGCATGAAGTCTGCGAACTCCATGCGCCCTGAATACTCGAGGGTGGGGGTGCCGTGGGTGGCGCTGAGGTAAGCCGAAAGAACCGAGACGATGACCGCGCCGTAGATGCTGAAGCTAAAGCCGGCGTAGATGATCGGCAGGTAGTAGAACTGCATTGCAATCGGGTACTGCTGGTCATCGGCAAGGCGCACCAATACGGTGATGGCGAACATTGCCGCCAATACCGTAACGATGGCCCTTATTGGCTTTTTTGTCACAATATCATCCCCCAGGATGATGATGGCTTAGCGCCACGACGGGTATGATTGCACGAGACTAACCAGGATGAATAACAACCATCACCTGATCTTGGTGCCAACGGGCACCTCAGAATCAACGGTGAGCAGCGCGAGAGCCTTCTCGGCCCCGGCGGCAAGTAGCATTCCCCTACTTTCGACGCCGCGTATGGTAGCCGGTTCGAGATTGGCGATAATGATGACCTGCTTATCGAGCAGCTCGCGCGGGTTGAAGTCCTGCGCGATCCCGGCCACGATCTGCCGCGGCTCTGCTTCGCCGAGGTCCACCAGCAACCGCTGGAGCTTATCAGCGCCCGGCACACGCTCGGCCAGAGTAACCTGCCCCACCCGCAGGTCGAGGGACTTGAACTGCTCAAACGACACCGTCGGCGTTTCCGGCTTCTCCTCCACGGGTTCTGCTTGTTTGTCCATAGCCTGCAGCTTCATCTCCATCCGGTCAAGGTCTACCCGCGGGAAAATCGGGTTATCCCGCTCGATCTTCGTCTGTGGCGGGAGGCATTTGGCTTCAACATCGCTCCAGACCAGTGCGTTTGCCGGGTCGAGCCCCAGTTGGCGGCAGATCTCATCGGCCACTTCAGGCATGAAGGGCGCGATCATGATCGCCGAGACGCGGACACAGTCCAGGACGTCGTACATCACGGCCTCAAGCTCAACGGTCTTGCCGTCTTTGTGTAGCGCCCAGGGCTCGCGACTATCAAGGAACTTGTTACCGGCGCTGAGCAGCTCCCATAGGGCCTCGAGCGCGCCCCGGAAATCGGCGATCTCAAGCGCCGCCTCATACTTCCCGCGCGCGGTGCTGATCTCATCTGACAGCCCGCCGGCGCTGGGGCCGGGAGTGGGCACGATACCCTCAAGGTACCGCTCCAAAAGCGGCAGGCTGCGATTGAGCAGGTTGCCGAGGTCATTGGCGAGGTCGGCATTGAAGCGTCCGACCAGTGCGCGGAAGCTGAAGCTGCCGTCCAGGCCGAACGGCACCTCGCGCAGCACGAAGTAACGCAGCGCGTCGATAGCGACAGCGGTGCGCGCCCCGGAGAACTCCGCCAGTTGCACTGCGGTCTCGTAGGGCTCCACGACATTGCCGCGCGACTTGCTCATCTTCTCGCCGGCGTCAGCCAGCCACCAGCCATGGGCGAAGAGCATCTTGGGCAGGGGCAGGCCCAGCGCCATGAGCAGCGCGGGCCAGATGGTCGCATGGAAGCGCGGCAGAATGTCCTTGCCCATCAGTTGCACATCAGGCGGCCAGACGTTCTCGAACTTCTCGTTGTCCAGGCTCCATCCCGCGACGGTCAGGTAGTTGATCAGCGCATCGAACCAGACGTAGATGGTCTGGGTGTCGTCACCCGGCACGGGAATGTCCCACTCGGAGCGCGCGCGGCTGATGCAGGCGTCCTGCAGGCCCTGCTTGATGAAACCCAGGACCTCCTTGCGGCGCCCGTCGGGCATGATGAAGTGCTCGTTGTCCTCGATATAGTCCATCAGGCGGTCGGCATACTTGCTGGTGCGCAGGAAGTACGACGGCTCGGTGACCCGCTGGACCTCGCGGCCGCAGTCAGGGCAGCACCCGCCGGTGATGTCCGCCTCAAGCAGGTACGTCTCGCAGGGCACGCAGTACCAACCCTCATACTGGCCGAGGTAGATGTCATCGGTCGCGAGCAGCCGGGAGAAGACCTCCTGAACCACCTTCATGTGCTCGGGCTCGGTCGTGCGGATGAAGCGGTCATACTTGATGTGCAGCCGCTCCCACGCTTCCGCATAGGCCGCTGCCATCTTCGTCACATAGGCGTCAGTAGCCATGCCGGCGTCCCTGGCCCCGATGGCGCACTTATTGCCGTGCTCATCGGTGCCGGTGGCGAAGAGCACTTCATCCCCGCGCAGGCGATGGTAGCGCGCCAGCACATCAGCGGCGATGGTGGTATAGGCACTGCCAAGATGCGGCCGGCCGCTCACGTAATAGATCGGCGTAGTGATATAGAAAACGTCGGACATACGAGGCTCCAAGGAAGGCGTGCTATGGAATGTCGCGTAGGTGGGTTCGTCTCGAACCCACGCCGTTGCCAACCGTGTCGGTTCGAGACGAACCGGCCTACGCGGCTAAGGTACCGGCTAGTGATGACAACCGGCGCAACTGCTCTTGGCGCAGCCGCCGCAGCTATTGCCGCCGATGTTGCCGCCACCACTGGTGTGGCCGGCGAAGCTGGACATCAGACGCTTGCTGCGGGCGCAGCCGCACTCGGGGCAGTCGCCCGGCGTCTCGCGGTTGTCATACGATACGAGTCTCTCAAACTTGTGGCTGCAGCGCTTGCAGCGGTATTCGTACATAGGCATGGTTATGAACCTGATGCTGGTGGATTGCTATCGCCTTTTGGCCGCGAGCGGAAACGCGGGCGGCGCTTGCGTGCCGGGCGCTCGCCTGCCGGGCGGTCGCCCGCGGCCTGGTCCCCCTGCTGGGGCTGGGGCTGCTCAGGCTTTGGCCTCGCGGAACGAGGCGTGGTCGGCACAGCAGGCGGCCGGAACGGCTGAATGGGCGGCCGGGGCGCATTCTCGTCGCGGCGCGCGGGTGTCGCAGCGGCGTCGCCCTGCGCGGCGGGCTTGCGGTCAGAGCGGCGGCGACGGCGGCGGCGCGACTTCTCTGCCGGGGCCTCGCCCTGCGGGGCTTCTGTCGGGCGCTCCTCCTGCCGGCCGGGTGCCGGGGCCTCCGGGCGGGCAGGCTCTTGTCGCCGGCGAGGCGCGGGCTCGGGGCGCTGGCGCTGCGGCCGCGTGCGCGGCTGCCGCTCACGCATAATCGGCCGCGTCATCTCCGGCTCCTCCTCCGGCAGCTCGTCTTCGTCGGCGACCTCAAGCTCCGGAATCTCCTCATCCATCCGGAAGACCTCGGAGGCTTTCAAAGTCTCGGTCTCATCGTTCGGGTAGCGTATGGTCAGCCGCTCGTGCATTAGGTTGACCTGGCGCACTTCGCCGGGCCCCTTCCGCGTCTGCACCAGTTGGCCAACCCGCGGCAGCTTCCGCGCCAGTTCCTGATAGCTCTCATGCTCATACCGCAGGCAGCACATCAAACGGTCGCAGATGCCGCTGATCTTGGCGGGATTGAGCGACAGCCCCTGATCCTTGGCCACGCGGATCCCGACCGGGTCGAAGTTGCGCAGGAAAGCGTTGCAGCACAGCGGCCGGCCGCAGGGCCCGAGGCCTCCGACCATCTTGGCCTGGTCGCGCACGCCCACCTGGCGCAGCTCTATGCGCGTGTGGAACATCTCGGCCAGATCGCGCACCAGGTCCCGGAAGTCCACGCGGCCCTCGGCGCTGAAGAAAAACACCAGCCGCTGGCCGTCGAAGGTGTAGTCGGCCGCGATCAGGCGCATGGGGAGCTTGTGCTCGAGCACTTTCTGCTCGGCCAGCTTGCGCGCCTCGCGCTCCTTGATCTGCAGTTCCTTCTCGTGGGCCAGGTCCTCGGCGGTCGCCTTGCGGAGCAGTGGCTTGAGCTTGTTGCTCTGCTCGGCGTCCTCGGGCTCATATTTGATCAGCACTACCTCGCCGACGTCGATGCCCTTCTCGGTGTTGGCGAGCACCTGGTCGCCCTGCCGAACGCGCAGGCCGCCAGGGGCGAAGTAGTAGATTTTGCCACTGCGGCGGAAAGATACACCCACCGCGGCGGGTTCGCGATATGCAAAGAATTCGTCTATCATGTCTTCACTTTGGGAACAGGTTTCCGCGTCGCCGGCGGCGAGGCCGCGGGCGTACCCCCTGAGGTGCTCTGACGATCACGCAGCCGATCCAGCAATTCGGTGAGGCGTCGCAGCAACTCAACCTTCTCATTCCTATTATAACCGAAACTGAGCTGATGTGCAGTAACAAGGAAACGCGGCAAAGCCGAACGCACTCCGGCACGTGCCTGCTTCACCGTTGGATGGTACAAACCCGTGATCACCCGCTGCTCACGCGGCGATAGCTGCAGCTCTTCGGCCAGCGTCACATTCACGCGACTCTCGGCGATGCTGATGTCCACCACGCCGACATCCATGCACAGGAGCTTGAGCTGCACGATGCGGATCAGGTTCTTGACCGGGACGGGCAGCGGCCCGAAACGGTCCTTGATCTCCTTCACCAGAGCCAGCAGTTGATCCTTCTCTTCTACTGCCGCCAGCCGCCGGTAGAGCGAGATGCGCTGGTTCTCGTTGGGCACGTAATCGCCCGGAATGACCGCCTCCAGCGGCAGGTCAATCGTCGGGTGCCCCTCGCCCTTGTGGCGCTTGTCGCCCTTGAGGGCCTTGACGGCGTCGGCCAGCATCTGCGTGTACAGATCCAGCCCCACTGCCGACATGTGCCCGCTCTGCTCGCCGCCGAGGATATCTCCCGCGCCACGGATTTCCAGGTCGCGCAGGGCGATCTGGAAGCCGCTGCCGAGCTTGCTGAACTCCTCGATGGCCTTCAGCCGCTCCTCGGCGTCCTGCGTCATGCGCTGCGGGTAGCGGTACAGCAGATACGCGAAGGCCTGCCGGCTCGACCGCCCCACGCGTCCGCGAAGCTGGTAAAGCTGCGCCAGACCCAGCCGGTCCGCGTCATCCACCACAATCGTGTTCACATTCGGGATGTCCAGGCCGCTCTCGATGATGGTCGTGCAGACCAGAACATCGAACTCCTCGGCGTAGAACGCCATCATCACGCGTTCGAGGTCCTGTTCCTCCATCTGCCCATGCGCCACGGCCACGCGCGCCTCCGGCACGAGCCGCTGCACCAGCGACGCCACATGCCCGATCGAATGCACCCGGTTGTGGACGAAGTACACCTGCCCACCCCGGGCCAATTCACGCCGCACGACCTCGGCAATCAGCGGCTCGTCGCGCTCGCGGACCTCGGTATGAATCGCCAATCGCCCCTGCGGCGGGTCGTTGATGACCGAGATCTCGCGGATGCCCGACAGCGCCATATTGAGTGTGCGCGGGATCGGCGTGGCGGTGAGCGTGATTACATCCACGCCCTCGCGGAACCGCTTGAGCTTCTCCTTCTGCCGCACACCGAACCGCTGCTCCTCGTCAATGATGAGCAGCCCGAGGTCCTGGAAGTTGACATCCTCGCCCAGCAGCCGGTGCGTCCCTACCACGATATCCACCGAGCCGGCCTTGAGGCAGTTGATGATCCGGCGCTGCTCGGCCGGCTGCTTGAAGCGGCTCAGCACCTGCACCTCCACCGGATACCGCGCCAGGCGCTCCTTGAAGGTATTGTAATGCTGGTGGGCCAGAACCGTCGTCGGCACCAGAATCGCGACCTGCTTGCCGTCCAGCACTGCCTTGAAGGCCGCCCGGATCGCCACCTCAGTCTTGCCATAGCCAACATCGCCGCAGATCAGCCGATCCGCCGGCATCGGCTTCTCCATGTCCTTCTTAACATCCTGAATGGCGCGCAGTTGGTCCGGCGTCTCCTCATAGCGGAAGGAAGACTCCAACTCCATCAGCCACGGCGAGTCGGCCTTGAACTGGTGCCCCTTCGCGGTCGCCCGCGCCGAGTACAGCCGCATCAACTCCCGCGCCAATAGCTGCGCCGAGCGCCGGGCTTTCTTCTTGGTCAGGTCCCAGCGGCCCTTCTTGAGGCTCGTGATCGTGGGCTTGGAGTGCTCGCCGCCGATGTACTTCTGCACCCGGTCAAGCTGTGTCACCGGCACGTAGAGCTTGTCATTGTCGGCATATTCGAGCGTCATGTAGTCGCGCTCGATGCCGCCCACGGTCTGCCGGGTCAGGCCCCGGTAGATCCCCACGCCATGGTTGATGTGGACGATGTAGTCGCCCTCATTCAAATCACGCAGGGAGAGCAGCTCAAAGCCGCGCGCGAACACGGTCTCATCGCTGCGGCGCATCTTGCGCCAGCCGAAGATCTCCCGCCCGGTCAGCAGCACGAACTTGGCGTCGGTCAGCCGGAAGCCACTGTCGAGATCAAGGTCGGCCACGATGATATGCCCCGCCCGTAGCTCCGGTAGCGGCCCGCTCGCCTCGACGTCCTTGAGACCACGCGACTGCAGCACCTGTACCGTGCCGTCAACGTCCCGCGAGCACACCAGCAGGTGGTAGCCCTCTTTCTGCCACTCCGCCAGACCCTCCGCGAGCAGTTCAAACCGCCCGCCGAAGCTGTCCACCGGCGGCGTCGAGAGATGCACCAGCGGCGCCTTGGTGTTCCATGGCACGTTGCGCTGCAGCATCGAAAGATAGATGATCGCCCGCCCCCGCGTCAGGTGCTGGGCCGCCAGTTTGTCAAAGTGCATCACGCCCGTCTCAGGCAGCCGCAGATGCTGTCCGAGCCGCACGCCGCGCCGGTACGCATCATGCACATCGCCCTCGAACTGCTCGGCCGCCGCCTGCACCCGCACCGGCTCATCAACAAAAAAGATCGCGTCAGAGGGGAAGTACGAGCAGATGCTCTCCGGCTCACCGTAGATATACGGCAGGTAGTGCATGAGGTGGGGCATAGGCCGGAGCTGTTCCAGCAGATCGAGGTCCTGGCTCAGGTGCTCGGTCAGCCGCGAGGCCTCGCGGTGCTTGCCCTCTTCGTTCAGGCGGTCAAGCTCCCGGCGATACGCGCCCTTGATGATCGGCAGCGCCCGGTTGACGGCCTGGTCGGTCAGGAGTATCTCGCCCGCCGGCCCCAGGCCGACTTGCTTCACGTCATACAGCGACCGCTGGCTCATCGGGTCGAAGGTGCGGATCGACTCAATCTCATCCCCGAACAGCTCAATTCGCAGCGGATGCGGGCTGGTCGGCGGCGACACGTCAATAATCCCGCCGCGCACCGAAAACTGCCCCACATCGTCCACGAGGTCCACAGACTCATAGCCGAGGTTGTACAGCGCCCGGGCCAGTTCATCGCGGTCGACGATCTCGCCCACGGCAATCTCACGGCGGGCGGCGACGTAGTCGGAGGAGGGGACAGTGAGGGTCACAATCGCGCGCATGGCAGCGACCACGATGATCGGCTCGCCACAGCAAAGTCGTTCGAGCACGGTCAGGCGCTCGGCAATCGTCTGCCGCTCGGGGGTAACGCCATCATAGAGGGCTGAGGCAACGGAGGGGTATACCAGCACGCGCTTTTTGGTCTGCTCGTCCTGGCTGTCGAGGAAGGCGCGCAGGTCCCCGGCAAGCTGCGTCGCGCGCTCGTCATTGAAGGTCAGGATCAGTGCGCTTTTGCCCGGGTCGGCAAGCAAGGAGGCGCAAAAGAAGGACTTCCCGCCACCGCTAACGCCCTCAGCGCAGACCGGCTGCCCCTCATGGACGAACTGTGCGATTTCGCGGAAAGCATGGGTCCCCTCGATGAGACCCTTAAGCTGGCCAATTGCCGATGATGATTGCGTCACTGACATACGACTCAAGCCCGAGATTGCCTCGGGCGGTTATTCCGCGTAGGTCGGTGCGTCCCGCACCGACAACCAAACAGCGCTCACTGCCGTAAGAGCACCGTGCTGCCGTACCAGCGCCTCTGCTGCCGTACGAGCGGCTTCCAGCCGCGAGCTATCGCCACCAGAGCCCGGCTTCCAGCCGGGCGGAAGGACGGTAGCCGACTCGCCTCATTGATTCCCCAGGGACGCCGCGGCCACTGAATCTCAAACCGCTTCCCACACCAGCGCCGCCGCGCCACAGATGCCCGCGCGGTTGCCCAGCTCCGCTGGAACGATCCGTTCCGGGTCAAAGCGGCTGATGCGGCTGACGTGTCGCACTGTCCGGCGGATCGAGCCGAACAGCACCTCTCCCGCCCCCGAAATCCCGCCCCCCAGCACTACCCGGTCCGGGTCGCACAGCACGATAATGTCGCAGATCGCCAGGCCCAGGTAGTAGCCGACCTCGTCCATGACTTCCTGGCACAGCGCGTCGCCCTCACGCGCCAGATCGGCGATGAGGCGCGGAGTGATCTCCTCGTGCTCGGCGCCGACCGTCTCAGCGAGACGGCTGACGCGGCCCCTCTGGAGCTTGCGCACGGCGCGGTCCACAATCGCCTGCCGCCCCGTGAGGGCCTCCAGGCAGCCGTGGTTGCCGCATCCGCAGATCGGCCCGCCCGGCTCGATGACCAGGTGCCCCACCTCGCCCAGAATCTGCCGCGGTCCCCGCAAAACCTTATTCTCAATCGCAATTCCGCCGCCAACCCCTGTGCCCAGCGTCAACAGCGCCATGTACTGGCATCCGCGCCCCGCACCATGGCGGAGTTCCGCCAGCGTGGCGCAGAAGGCGTCGTTGCCGATGAACGCCGGCAGCCCGGTCTCGCCGGACAGAAGCTCAACCGCATTGGCCCCGTCGAGCATGTGCAGGTTCGGGCACTGCTTGATGATCCCGGTGACCGGGTCAACCGGCCCGGGGATGCCAATCCCCAGACCTCTCAGCGTGCCTCCGCCGCCCTGCTCCTGCGCCAGTTGCACTGCAGTCTGCCCTATCTCCTCCAGCACCTCTTGCGGGTCGGCGGAGACGGGAGTGGGCTTGCTGACCTCGGCCAGCAGTTTGCCGGCCCGGTCCAGCAGCCCCACGCCGTAGGTGGTGCCGCCAAGGTCAATCCCTAACGCGATCTCGCTACTCACTGGCGCTCGCCTCCGCTACTGATCGCCAAAGGGATCTTCGTTGTCGCCGATGGGGCCGTAATCATCCGCGGGGGGCGGGGCAGCGGTCGCAGCGCCACGGGGCGCGGACTGGCCGCGCGAGGCCCGCCGCCGCTCCGCCTCGGCACGGCTCTCAAGGAACCGCACGTTGTTGGCGACGATCTCTACCATATAATTGCGCTTGCCGTCGTTGCCTTCCCAGGTCCGCGACTGAATCCGGCCTTCGACGCCGATCAGCGAGCCCTTGTCGCAGTACTGCGAGACAAGCTCAGCGGTCTTCTGGAAGCAGACGATGTTGAGCCAGTCGGTCTGGTCCTCGCCGGCCTCATTCTTCCGGCCCCGGTCCACGGCCAGCCGGAAGTGCGTGATCGGCATGCCGCTGGTGGAGTACTTCATCTCGGGGTCATTGGCCAGCCGCCCCACGAGCACCACGTTGTTAATCATCGAATGTTCCTCCCGGGTGAACCGCCTTTATGAAGCAGCGGAGGGCAAAGAGCCCTCCGCTGCTGGTTCGCGACTAGTTCCCACAGACCTTCGTAAGTCTATGCTTCCTCTTCGGTCTCTGCGGGGGCTTCTGCTTCCTCGGCCGGGGCTTCCTCGACCGCGGTCTCCTCAGCGGGAGCTACCTCGGCCGGCGCCTCCTCGGCAGGAGCGGCTTCTTCGGCAGCCGGCTCTTCAGCCGGAGCTTCCTCAGCGGCAGGCTCCTCAGGAGCGGCCTCCTCGGCGACCGGAGCCTCCTCGGCAGCGGCCTCCTCTGCGGGAGCCTCTTCAGCTGCCGGAGCCTCTTCAGCTGCCGGAGCCTCAGCCGGAGCTTCCTCTACTACCGGGGGAGCTTCCTTCTTGGGCTCGAAGATAGCCTTGGGGTTGGCGACAACAACAATACCGCGGACCAGGCCGTCGAGCAACAACATCTCATGGTTCAGCTCAGCAACCAGGTCGCCGAAGCTGCGGAAGTACGTGATCATGTACGTGCCGTTGGTGTGCTTGTCGATCTCAAACGCCAAGCGCCGCCGGCCGAACTCCCGCGTGGCGACTACCTCGCCACCGCTGCTGGTGATGTGTCCTTCGAGGGTGCCAATGATCCCCTGTGCGGCCTCTGCGTCGAGGGCCGAATCGAGGATGTACATCGCTTCGTAAAGAACGGGCTGTTTAGGCAAACCCGTTCACCTCCTTCCTATGGGCGAAATGGCCCCTCGCCTCTGCGTGCGGGGGGCAGGAAGGAACGCCAGACCTGAAGGTCATGACGCTCTCCAACTTGCGCCGTAATAGTCAACCGGAAAAGTATACGACAAGCGGGCCAGCAATTTCAATGGCTCTCGAAGCCTCAATGGCCGTGATACCAACCCTACTGCCGCGTCAGCCACACTGTGAACGTCCACGTCGGATGCCGCCGGTCTCGCAGGAACTCCAGCGGCGTCCCATCCTTGAGGTACGAGGTCCGCTGGATGAGCAGCAGCGGGCTGCCCACGCCGACTCCCAGTGACCGCGCATCCTCATCAGTCGCCGCCGTCGCGCTGATGCGCTGCTGGCTCGCCGCAATCTCCAGCCCGTACTGCTGTGCCATGATCTCGGTCAGCGACTCGTCCGGCTGCAGGCCCCGCTCGACCAGCCCCGGAATGCGTGCCTCGCTGATATACGAAGTCTGCACCGACAGCGGCTCATCATTGCCCAGCCGCAGGCGCTTGAGGCAGACGATCCGATCCGTCGGCCCAAGCTGCAACTCGTGCTGAACCTCAGATTCCTCGCGCGCCGGGAAAGTATACAGCGCCAGCAGGCGCGACTTCGGCGTGATGTTGCGTTCCTTCATCTCGCGGGTGAACCACGGGATGCGGGTGTACAGAATCCGCTCCTCGCGCAGCGGCGTCGTGTCGCGGATAAAGGTCCCGAGGCCCTGTCGCCGCGTGATGATGCCGCGTTCCTCGAGTTCGCTCAAAGCCTGTTTCACCGGCGCGAGGCTGACGCCAAAATGCTTCGTCAGCTCCTCCTGGGTAGGCAGCCGGTCCTCGGGCTTGAGCCGTCCCTCGCGGATAGCCTCCAGGATCACTTCAATGATCTGGCTATAGAGGGGAGTGCTGTTGTCGCGAGAGGGTTTCCGCAGGAAATTCAGGGGCATGGAGAGCAGGTCATTCCTTATATTCAATATACTGAATATAGAATGACAGGGTGGAGGAAGTCAAGGGATGGGAACACCAGGGGAGAGCACAACGCCAACGCTTTCGTGATTCCGGCCACCACCGACCGCCCACTGCCGTCACTCCTCCGACGTATCCGAAACCAGGCATCCCAGCCCAATCAGGCCATCAGCCATCCGCGCGACGGTCTTGCGCGTGGCATCGTTGTCCACCATCTGCAGCACCGCCAGTTGTTGCCGCAGCCGCCCGAGTTGCCTGACCACCACCGAACTGGTCCCCCACCGCTGCGCCGCGCCCAGAAAGTACGCGCAGTTCCGAAGATCGCTCTGCGGGTCCAGACAGCCCAGGCTGAGTTCGGTGAGCCACGCGCCGAAGCCATAGTTGAGCCGCGCCGGCTCCTCAGCCCCCTTCACCCACCCGTCACACGCCTCCTCGAGACTCAGTGCCTTCCTGTAGGCTGAAGACAGCCCACAGTCCGCCTCCAGCGGTGCGGCGGGGTTGACCAGTAAAAGGGAAAGCTCCTGGGCCTGCTTGCGAAGGTCTACGGGAGCTTTCACTTTTTCCAGATTCCCCGCCACCAGTTCCGCATTACTCTGGGAGGTTTGTCTGATTTCCGAGCTATACCCAAGCTGCTCACTCAACAAGATCCGTGGCACCAGCGTACTGAGCCGCAGGGCCGAGCCCAGTGCGAAATACGCCCGCAGGACCCCTTCGGGGGCGGCGATGCCGGCTATGGGCCGGGGCTCGGGTTCCGGCTGCCCCTCGGGCAGCGCGGTAACTCGAGTCCCCGGCTCAACAATCTGGCCGCCCCGCAGCGTCACGCGGGAACCGGCCTGCGAACAGAAGTCCAATAGCACGGGGGAGGAGACGGAAATAGCGGCAAAGTTCTTGTTGAAGTCCGAACCGGCCATGGCGCGGACGACACCTCGAACGACACCGTCTTCATCCACCAGCGGCCCGCCGCTGATGCCTTTGTCAATATTCAGGTCAGACTCAATCGTTCCGCCGTCATTGATTGTGCGGGACACATAACCCCGCCGCAGGCACACGTTCGGCCCGTTGACGCTCTTGTCGAGCATCGTCCCCAGCGGGAAGCCGAAGGCAAACACGCCAGTCTGCCGGCGAGGCAGCTCCGGCGCGACCTGAACCGGCTGGATCGCGGGCAGGTCCCCCTGCACCGCCAACAGCGCCAGGTCAACGCGTGGGTCAGTCTTGACAATCGAGGCCGGATAGAAGCGCGACTGCTCGGTGCCGCTGAAGACGCGGACCTTGATCTTAGCGTTAGGATCTTCCAGTGCTGCTGCAACCACGTGATGGTTGGTTATAAGGTTGTTTGCCGCAACAAAAAAACCCGTGCCGGATTCGAGATAGCGGCGGGGCGAATTCGGCTTGGTATACTCAACGGCTACATAGGCGACGGCGTTTTCCACACCATATTCCAGTTTCTCCTCCAACCTCAAGGTGCGTTCCACAGGCTGCTGGGCCTGAACTGCTGTGGCTACTGTGAGCACCAGCAGGATCGCCGCCAGGGCGATGGGGAACGGGCGTTTTATGGCAGACACCTCCATCAGGGTACTACTTTAGTAATAGACTCCCTGATAGGGTCTCAGGGTTCCCCTGATAAGCAAATCAGGGTAACCCCTACACAAAAAAACACGCGTACGCGGGTTCGTCTCGAACCCGCGTCAGAAGAGCGCGTAGGCGGGTTCATCCCTGAACCCGCACCCCCAGCCACACAATCGCGCCCGTCGGTTCGAGACGAACCGGCCTGCGCGTCGCCTTCGTCTTGCCTCTCCTCCGACTGTTTTCCGTTCTCTGTCTTCTGTTTTCGCCTTCTCCCCCCTACTCCAACCCCACTTCTTCCCGGTACTCATACAGCCGCCCATTGGGCCGTTCGCAGCCCTCCAGCACCGGCGGGGTCATCGTCGTCAGCACCCCATACGTATCCGGCCGCCGCTTGCGTGTAAGCTGATCCCGGTGGCAATGGCTCGCCACGCCCCAATGCTGCGTCCGCTCGGCCTTCAGGTCCACCTCCGCCGCCACAAACACGTCCGCCCCGCGCCCACAGCAGGCGATCTGGTTGCCGTTCTTCGTATAGATCGCGCTCCGGCCCGGATTTGGCCCGAAGTTCGAATACATCACCACCACGCTGTTATCCGTCGCCCGCGTCCGCAGCCGCGCCTCGCCGATGACCTCTTCCTCATCCGGGAATGCATACCCCACCGTCGGATGCAGAATCAGGTCCGCCCCATTGAGCGCCAAACACCGGCACCCCTCGGGGAAATCAATGTCATAGCAAATCTGGAAGCCAACCTTGCCCAGGCTGGTCTCAAACACCGGGTACTCATCCCCCGCCGCGAACAGCCCCGCCTCATTGGCCTCCCAGTCCAGCGGACACGGCAGATGCACCTTATGATATATCCCCGCGACCTGCCCGCCCGGGTCCATCAGCACCCCGTCGTTGTAGAGCTTTCCACCCTCGCTGCGATAATAGCAGCTCGCGATATGCATCCCATACTTCCGCGCCAGCGGTGCCGTTCTGTCCAGCCACAGCGGCTCAGCCCGCTCGGTCGCGGCCTTGATGTTCTCAAAACCCCCCATATAGCACCCACCCACCGGCAGCGTGCACTCGGGCAACAGCACCAGATCACACCCCGCCTCGCCCACCCGCTCCAGCAGCCCGCAAAGATGCTCAACATAAAGCTCCAGCACCCGCCACTGCAGGTCAGGATCATACCCTTCCTTATGTGGCCGCAGCCTATCCTGATACTCCTGCTCACTAACCCCCACCTTGTCGGCCAGACGCGCAATGATCCCCAGATGATTAGCAGGCTGCAAAGTAACCAGTCGGCTCATCAGTAGCCTCCTGAAGACATGATGGTCTCACCATATTGCCGCCAACCTGCCGAGTCAAGCCGGGGCCTCTCCGGAGGGGCCGCGCTTTAGCCGGCCCAGTCGTTGTCACCGAACAACCATTGCTCATCGCGCTCTCACACTGCACTCCCCTCTCCCGGCGACCGTCGCGGTCACATGCGGGAGGTGCCGCGGGTGAGGGAAGGTCCCCGCCCCCCAAACCACGAACCCTCCTCCCTCACTCAACCCTCTCGAGGTACCTCCCATGGCCTTACTCAACATCAATTATTGGTCTCCTTCGCTCGTCAAGGAGACCGCCTGTAACGTCCTTCTCCCCGAACGCCAGCCGACGAAGGGCCCCTTTCCCGTCTTCTACCTCCTCCACGGCCTCTCGGACGACTACTCCGCCTGGCAGCGCTGGACGAGTATCGAGCGCTACACCCGCGACCTCCCGCTGATCCTCGTCATGCCCGACGGCCACCGCTCCTTCTACTGCGACGCCACCGACGGTTACGCCCACGAGGCCGCCATAGTGAAGGACCTCATCAGCTTCATCGACAACCACTTCCGCACCCTCAAATCCGGCCGCGGCCGCGCCATCGGTGGCCTGTCCATGGGCGCGTACGGGGCGCTGAAGCTCGGCCTGAAGTACCCGAACCTCTTCTCCTCCGTCTCCGCGCACAGCGGCGTCTACCTGCACACGCAGGAGCGTTGGTGGGAGAAGGATGAGGGCTCGTGGATGTGCGAGGCGCGCCGCATCTACGGCACCGAGAAGGCCATCCATGACAACGACGTCTTCGATCTCGCGACCAAGCTCGACCCCGGGAAGGCCCCCGCCATCTGGATGGACTGCGGCGAAGACGACGGCCTCCTCCGCGACA
>JBDKRC010000208.1:0-52068 GCA_039683575.1 Armatimonadia bacterium
ACGAAGAAACATACTTGCCGATCAGATCGTCTGTCATGCCCCAAGCATAACGCAAACCTAGACAAATGTCTAGACTCCTTCTGCAGAAAAAACGAAGACCAATTGTCAAAGTGCGAAATAGGAGATCATGCCGCGAGCTATCGCCAACAGAGTCCGGCTTCCAGCCGGGCGGGCAAACGTGCCCAACCTGAACCGGAGATCCGCCATGACCCGCCTCCACCAAGCCTTCGCGGACGCGCGCGCCCAGAATCGCGGCGCCCTCATGCCGTACATCACGGCCGGTGACCCCGACCTGACGGCCAGCCTCGAGATCCTGCGCGCCATCGAGCGGGCGGGGGCTGACCTTGTCGAGCTTGGGATACCTTACTCGGACCCGCTCGCCGACGGTCCTGTGATCCAGGCGGCGGCCCAACGGGCGCTGCACAGCGGCACCAAGGTCAGCCGCATCATTGAGATGATCCGGGAATACCGCAGCGCAGGCGGCACGCTCCCGCTGGTTATCATGACCTGCTACAACCCCATTCTCGCCTATGGCCCCGAGCGCTTCACGGCAGCCTTCGCTGAAGCCGGAGCTGACGCGGTGCTGGTGACGGACCTGCCACCCGCGGAAGCCGAGGAATGGTCTCGTCTGACCGCCGCCGCCGGCCTCGCGACGGTCTTTCTGGTGGCCCCAACGACCCCGCCGGACCGGGTGCACCTGGCCACCGAGCGCACGACTGGCTTCGTGTACGCCGTCTCGCGAGCAGGCGTCACTGGCACACGCAGTGACCTCCCGCCCGACCTGGCGGACCTCGTCGCGAATATCCGTCAGGCTACCTCGCTGCCGGTTGCGGTTGGCTTCGGCGTCTCCACTCCCGAACACGTCCGGACGGTGTTGAAGCTCGCCGACGGCGCGGTGGTTGGCAGCGCGCTGGTGAAGGTCATTGCCAGTCATGCGGGACAGGAGGGGCTTGTGCAGGCCGTCGAGGACTTCGTGAGGCAACTCCGGGGCTGACGGCCTGGCAGGATAACCGCGACCCCTCAGCGAACAAGCGCACACCGCACGCCCATCACGCCACCCGGGAGTAAGAAATGCGCCTCGGAGCACACCTCTACAAGCCCTTCAATGAGCCGGACCAATGGGCGCAGGTCGTCCGCAGCTACGGCTACAGCGCCGCGTATTGCCCCGTCGGCCCAGACGCCGATGACGCGACCATCGCCGCCTACGCCCGCGCCGCCGCCGACAATGACATCGTCATTGCCGAGGTCGGCGCATGGAGCAACCCCATCGATAGCGATCCCGCGGTCGCAAAAGCCGCCCTGGACAAGTGCAAGGCCTCTCTCGCCCTTGCAGACCAGATTGGCGCCCGCTGCTGTGTCAATATCGCCGGGTCAAAAGACCAGCAGTGGGACGGACCCTCACCCGCCAATTTCAGCGACGAGTGCTTCGACCAGATCGTCCAGACCACACGCGAGATCATCGACGCCGTCAAGCCCACCCGCAGCTTCTATACCCTTGAGACGATGCCCTGGATCTTCCCGGAGTCGCCCGAATCCTATCTCCGGCTTGTGCAGGCCATAGACCGCCCCGCGTGCGCCGTCCATCTCGATCCTGTCAACATGGTCAATGGCGTCAAGGTCTTCTTCAACAACGCCGAACTGCTGCGCGAGAGCTTCCGACTACTCGGTCCCCACATCCGCAGTTGCCACGCCAAAGACATCGCCATTGAGCGCCGCCTGACACTGCACCTCAATGAATGCCGACCCGGCCTCGGCGCCCTTGACTATGGGGTCTACCTGACGGAGCTGAGCAAGCTCGATCCGGACGTCTGCCTGATGATCGAGCATTTACCTAACGAGGAAGAGTACATCGCCGCCGCGCAGCACCTCCGGCAGGTAGCTGCAGACAACAGCCTCGCGTTCGGGTAGCGGCCGTCTGCCATCGCGAATCAAAACGGGGACAAGCCAGTGGGCCTGTCCCCGTTTCACTTCCGTTCACGGTCTAGCTAGTCAACCAGATCAACCGGCTGGCGAATCCACGCCAGTGGCCCGTTGGGCCCGGACAGGATGTAGCTGATCTCGTACTTCCCCGCCGGCAGTGCCTTGCCATTGGCATTGGCACCATTCCACGAGATCTCCGGCGTCTGGTCCCCCACGACTACCCAGTTATGCACGAGCTGGCCCTTTGCATTGCGAATCTCAACGGTCTTTTGCACCTTGGCCACATCCACGATGCGAGTCCCCGGCGAAATCGTCACAATCGGGCTGCCGCCGCGCATCTTCAGCGCCAGGGGCTCTGGCGACAGGGCGTCCAGTCCCTCCACAACCTGAATCGTCCGCCGGTATGCAGAACGCTCACCCTCACGGGTGATGGCCTCAACCACCAGCAGATACTGGCCGGGGCCCGGGAAGGTCACCTGCGTCTGGTAGGCCCCGTCCTTGATGGCCGCTTCCAGCCCGTTTACCCTCACTGTGACAATCGAGGACCCGGGGGCTATCTTTCCGCCGACGAAGAGGTAGTTCTGGTTCGATACGAGCGTCGGTGTCCGCCCGTCGGCGGGCACGAGGGCCAGCGTCAGCAAGGGCAGCCTATCCTGCAGAGAGCGCTCTGTCGGCGGGCGCGTCCCCGGAACCGTCGCGGTCGGTGGAACCGTGGCAGGTGGCGTCGGCACGATCACAGCAGGCTTCGGGCCGCTTGATGGCGGGGTGGTGGCCGGCGGGAAATCACGCGGCGGGTCCAGCGGAATGACCCGCTCGGCCGGGGTTGGCGTGACAGTGGCTGCCGGGGCCGGCGGCGCGATAGACGGGGCTGGCGGCGCGCTCGGCGGCTTCAGCGCTACCGTCTCCGGGGCGGGCGCGGAGGGAGTTGGTCGCGCGGCGGGCGCAGCCGCCACTGGCGTCGGTTCAGGTTTCGTGGCCGCAGGCGTAGCCGGCGGCGTGACTGTCACTGCTGCGGGCGCAGCAGATGGCGCTACTGCCGCCGGTGCTGGCGTGGATGTCGTCGGAGGCAAGACCGCTGGCGTGGCAGGCTCTGTCGGGATCGTTGGCCCGGCAGGCGTCGAGGGCTGTGGCGCCACGGCCACGGGCGGCAGCGGGCGGTCCGGCTCGATCGGTACTACCGGCCTGGGAATATCAGCCGCGTCCATCGGAGGCAGCGGCAGCCCTCCGGCATTCGGCACGTACGCGTATACAGTCCCACTCTCGCCGCCCACCACCAGATGCCCGTCTGCAATAGCCGCACACGTTGCCAACGGCTCGGGTTCGCGGTGGAAGTTGATGACACGCCCGGTCGGGCGGTCCAGCGTCCACAGCCGCCCATCACGCGACGCCAGGTACATGAGCTTGCCATTCACCAGCGTCGGCGAGGCAGCCAGCGACGCCTTCAGGTCGCACTGCCACAGCATCTTGCCGGTCTTGCCCTCGAGGGCGAACACGCCGCCATCGGCCGTGCCCACATATACCCGCTCTTCATCAACGGCCGGCGAATGCGCCACGCTGCCGGGGATCTTGCAGGCCCAAAGCTGCTTGCCGCTGGTTGTTTGCAGCGCGTACAGGCTGCCGGTGCGGTTGGTTACATACAGCCTGTCGCCGCAGGTAACGGGAGCCGAGGTTATTGGTCCGTCGCTGGTGAAGGTCCAGATGATCTGCCCCTTCACTTCCTCGATGGCGTACAGTTTTCCGTCCGACCCGCCGATCAGCACCCCATCCGAACGCTTGGTAGCCTTCCCCGCTGCGTTGACGCCCGCTGGAATCCTTGCGCTAACCTTCGAGGCCGAAGCGATCACTGGGCCGCCTGTTGCGATCTTCCATACCAGTTTACCGACGTTGCGGTCCAGGGCATAGATATACGAGTCACACGAGCCGACGATCACCAACCCCGAGTCCGTGACCAACGGCGAGGCGGTGACGGCCGCTGATGACCGGTACCGCCACACCAGTTGCCCGGTCGGCGGCCCGCCGCGACGCGGCTGAGCCACACAGAAAATGTCACCATTCTCGGTGCCGAAGAAGATCTGATCGTCGCAGACTGCAGGCGCGCCAGTGATGGCCGACTCCGCCGGGAAGCGCCACAGCCTCTCCCCGCGCGAAAGGTCGAGTGCGTACAACCACCCGTCATAGCTGCCCACATAGGCGATGCCGTTGACGATTGCGGCTGAACTGCGAATTGGCCCTTCGGTCTGGTATTTCCACACCTGCTTGGCTGGCGGAGCAAAGTCGCTGCTAACGTACGAGGCCGACTGTACCGAATGGCCCTCACGCGGCCATGATTGGCGCTTTTGCGGGAAGTAGGCAGTTGTCGTCATCAACTGGTTGCTGCCCTCGCCAGCCCTGTAGACCAGCGCCGCCCGCGCGCCGAGGTCGCCCACGTCTCCGGCCCCACTTGACCACGCCGAACTCTCGTCGGTGCGCGGCCGCGGCAGCTTCCGCAGCTTCACGCCCCATGGCACCTCGTGCGTCAGCATCAGGCCGCCCTGGAAGTCTCCGTCCACGCTCTGTGCAAACGCCCCTACCCCATAGTTTTCCATCGACCGGTGGAGAGTCAGGCCATAGCCGAAGTCATCCTGAATGATGCCAACCGAACCACGCAGCAGCAGGTCGCTCTTCAACGGGTGGTCGTAGTTGAAGGTCGCAGTCGCGTAGTCATCGGCCTGCGTGTCAAAAAACCAGGTACCCGTAACGTTGGTGCGAGGGGAAAGAGGCAAGGCAATCGAGGCATCAAGCCCGCGCAGGAGCAGTTCGCCGCCGTCCTGGTTCCATAGCTGCAGATGCGGCACCGCCCAGATCATCGGCGGCGGCCCCAGTCGCTCGGTTTCCTGAGTTGTGCCCAGAGAAGCGAAGGTGATGGCGGCGAAGGTGGCCAGTAGAACGTGACGCCACATGGGGACGGACCTCCCCACCTCTTTGGCTGCATGGGCCGAGCAAGAGCGTCTCGCGCTATGTCCATGCACCAGACAGGGGTGGTTGGAATGTACAAGATTTTCACTTAACATTTTACAAGCTTTAACCGTCCGAAGTCAAATCCGTTCTCTTCCAACGAACAGCTATTTCGATGCTTGACAGCATCCCCCACTGGCCTTAAAATCTGCATGTTTACAGGAGCAGGCGGCCCTCACTGGGCGCAGCTGGGCCTTCACAAAGGCAGCGGGATCTCCAAAGACCCGTGGGACTGACAGTCCCACGGGTCTTTTTCGTTAGTCGGGAGGACAGACATGCAGCAGAGCCAATTAGCGCGTAAGACCGGCGTCGCAAGCCTGTCCGTCGCGTCGAACACGATTCTCGTTATTCTGAAGCTCATAGTCGGCATCCAAATCGGGGCCGTGTCTATCATATCCGAGGCGCTTCACTCCGGCGTGGACCTGGTGGCCGCGATCATCGCTCTGCTGGCAGTAAGGGCCTCGGCCCAGGAGCCTGACGAGGAGCACCCCTACGGGCACGGCAAGTATGAGAACATCTCAGGAGCCATCGAAGCCCTCCTTATTTTCGGCGCTGCGGCCTGGATCATCTATGAGGCGATACACAAGCTTCTCAAGCCGGCCCCGCTGGAAACCCTCGGCTGGGGCATGCTCGTGATGCTCGTGTCCAGCGTTGCCAACATCATCGTCTCAACCCAGCTATTCAGGGTCGCCCGGGATACCGACTCTCTCGCTCTGGAAGCTGATGCCTGGCATCTGCGCACTGATGTCTACACTTCTGCGGGCGTATTGCTGGGGTTGTCGGTGATCTGGATCGGCCGGATACTGGCACCTGGTGTTCATCTGGAATGGCTCGATCCCGTAGCCGCCATCACCGTCGCCTTCCTGATCATCAAGGCAGCCTGGGACCTCACCGCCAAATCCGTCAGCGGCCTCCTGGACACCCGCCTGGATCCCGAGGAGCTGGACTGGATTCGCCATCACCTCGAAACTCTGCAGCCCCAGGTCTGCGGCGTGCATCACCTACGCACCCGCAAGAGCGGCGCCACACGCTTCGTTGACCTGCACCTGGTCGTGCAGTGCGAGATGCCGCTCGTGGAGGCTCACGCTCTGAACGATGCCATATCGGCGGCCATACACGAGCACTTCCCTGACACCCGGGTACTGATTCACACCGAGCCGTGTGAGGACAAGTGTGACGAGGTATGCCTCGCCGGCTGCTTCGATCGCCGCAAGGTCAGCCAACCAAACCAGGAACCAGAGCCGCTACTCCCGTAGCGGTCCTCCCGGTGTTCTCCCCTTCGCCCACCGTGCCCCGAGTGTGCGCCAGCTAGACGCGCACTTGGGGCCTTCTCTTTTCCCCTTTCACGTTACCTCGCGCAGTTCACCCCCACGATGCCAAGGCGTCCCACGCGTTCTCGCGCGAAGGACTTGGCGCCCCCGTCAAGGAACATGGCCACATGCGGTCTCGCCAGGTCATCGCTGGCGGGGACGTCTTGCATAGTCGCTCAGAGCACGGGCTAGAGCACCGATAGAGATGGAGACAGATATGAAGGTTGCCATTGTTGGCTGCGGCGGCATAGGCCGGGCTCACGCGCTTGCCTACGGGCAGCTTGACGGTGTGGAGTTGGCGTATGTGGTGGACCGCGACCCCGGGCGCGCGGAGGCTCTGGCGGCTGAGGTCGGAGCGGAGCCGCTGACTGACCTGGGGCTACTGACGGACGCCGTGCGGATCGTGAGTGTGACTACCGACCCGGCCTCGCATGGTCCCCTGGCGACGGAGTGCTTGCGACGAGGCTTCGCGGTGTTCTGTGAGAAGCCGTTAGGCATGACGGCGGCCGAAGCGCGGGGCTTGGTGGAACTGGCACGAGAAGTGAAGCAGCCGCTGTCGGTGGGGTTCAAGATGCGCTACGAGCCGATCTTCACGAAGGCGCGGGAGCTTGTGGGGGAGGTCGGGAGCATCGTACAGATAGCGACGACCAAGGTGCAGCCCTTTGCGCACCGGGGGCCAGCGGAGTGGCGGGATAAGGTCGGGGCGATGTTCGAGCTGTCGGTGCATGACTTCGACCTGATCAGCTTTGTCACGGGGCTATGGCCAATGAAGGTCCAGGCCGCCACGTTGAGTCACAGGCTGGACTGGGAGCGGGAGGACGGCTTCACGGCACTCGTGGAATACGAAGGCGGGGCGCAGGGGGCGCTGAGCGGGTGCTACACGCTGGAGAGCAAATGGCTGGCAAGCGACTTCTGCCTGACAGTGACGGGGGAGAAGGGGTGCATGCGGGTGTTGCGGGGAGACCGCATTGTCATGCACACGGACACGTATGAGGCAGTCGAGGTCGAGGCGCCGGGAAATACGTTTGTGACCGAACTCGGGGAGTTCGTGGAGGCGGTGCAGGATGGCAAGGAGCCGCCGATTGAGCCAGAGGCGGGGTATTGGAGCACCGCTTTGATTGACGGAATATGGGAAGCGGGCCTGGGTGGGAAGGCCGTGGAGATCAGCCGAATATGAGTAAGCCGCCGAGCATTCTCGTGCTGTTCACCGACCAGCAGCGGTTTGATACCATTGCGGCGCTGGGCAATCCGGTCATCCGGACGCCGGCGCTGGATTCACTGGTGCGCGAGGGAGTGGCGTTCACTTCCGCTTATACGCCGTCGCCGGTCTGTGTTGCCGCGCGTTGTAGCCTGGTCCTGGGCCAGTGGCCGCACCAGACAGGATGTACCGCCAACAACGCGATGCCCCAGGAGCGGGTGTCGCTCATGGAGAGGGTCCGGGAGGCGGGGTACCAGACCCATGGCACGGGGAAGATGCACTTCACGCCGGACAGTCGGAAGCTCTGGGGGTTTGAGGGCCGAGACTATTCGGAGGAGTGCACGCGAGACGACGACTTCTATGGCCTTCTGCGCCGCAACGGCTATGACCACATCATGGACCCGCAGGGGGTGCGAAGCGAGTATTACTACCTGCCACAGCCTTCGCAGTTGCCTGAGCGACTGCACAATACGACGTGGGTAGCGGACCGGTCGTTGGAGTTCTTGCAGACGCGAGACCGGCAGAGACCGTTTTTCCTGTGGAGTAGCTTCATCAAGCCACATCCGCCGTTTGAATCGCCAGTCCCGTGGAACAGGCTCTACAAACCCACTCAGATGCCGATGCCGCATCTACCGGAGGGTTATCAGGAGCTACTGACCTACTGGAACCGGTACCAAAACCGGTACAAGTGGCGGGACCGTGGGACGGACCTGCAGCTTCTGCGGACGATGCAGGCGGCCTACTATGCAGCGATCAGTTCTGTGGACTACAACGTGGGACGGATACTGGGATATTTGCGGCAGACGGGGGAATTGGATGAGACGATGGTGATTTTCACCACGGATCACGGGGAGATGCTGGGCGATTTCGGGAGCTATGGCAAGCGGAGCATGTTTGACGCGGCGGCGCGGATACCGTTTCTGGTGAGGTATCCCGAGGCGTTTGCGGCGGGAGAGCGGTGTGAGAGGCTGGCCAGCCTGGTCGACGTGCTGCCGACCTGTCTGGGGGCGGCGGGGATTAGGCCGCCGGAGGAGTGTGTGGGTGAGGACCTGCGAGAGGTGGCACAGGGGAAGGCTCGGGACGCCGTCATGGTGCAGTATAGCCAGGGAGCTACGGGGCTCTACGGACTGGTGGGCCAGCAGTGGAAGTATGTGTATTCGGCGGCGGACGGGCGGGAGTGGTTGTATGAGCGAGGGGAGGCGGAGACACGGGATCGGACAGGCGAAAGGCCGGAGATAGCAGCGAGGATGCGGGCGGAACTGATCGCTCGGCTGCGAGCCGATGGCTATGAGGAGCCGCTGGAGGGAGACGGTTGGAAGGCGTATCCGCTGACGGAGGTTCCACCGGACCCGGACGCGGAGTTGTTGTATCAGGAAGGCGGCAAAGTCGAGGGGCTTTTCCCGCCGGGATATTGGGAGTCCTAGATGGCGGTCGCAGAGAGTACTGCATTCGAAGAACGCAATCCACAGCTGCAGCCTGTGTCACTGCGGACGCTGCTGGTGGCGCTCATTATTACTGTGTTCGGGCTATTCTTCTACGCCCGCAGCTCGCTCAATGGCCTCGGGGCCGGCGTGCCCCTGGCGCTGGCAGTCCTGGGTGGCCTGGTGGCCCTGGAGCCGGTGCTGCGGCGCTGGCTCAAGCTGACGCGTGCCGACATCATCGTCATCTACTGCTTCGTCCTCATCGCGTCACATAGCTATCAACTGGTTGACAGGTTCCTGCCGGCATACACCGTGCCGCTGTATTTCGCGGCGCCGGAGAACAACTTCGAGCAACTGGCGGACGAGTACGTCCCGTCGTGGTTTGTGCCCAAGGACCGTGAGGTTATACGGACGTACTTCGAGGGGGCGGACGGGCCGTTCTCGCTGCGTCCTTGGGTTCTGCCGCTATCGCTCTGGACTTTGTTCTTCATGACGATGTGGGGGACGCTGTATTGCCTGACGGCGATCCTGCGGCGGCATTGGGTGGAGCATGAACGGTTGTCGTTCCCGCTGGTGACGGTGCCACTGTACATCGCAAGCGCGGGAAGCGGGCGGTTGCGGCCGCGTACGGTCATCTGGCGCGAGCCGCTGATGTGGGTGGGGTTCGCGATCTCGAGCGTTCACTTCCTGACGATCATGCTGCACGCCTCGAACCCGTCCATCCCGACGCTGGGGACGAACTATGACGTCGGCAAGCTGTTTACCGAGAAGCCGCTGGACGCACTGCGGCCGCTGTTCCTATTCGTCTATAACCCGACGCTGACGGGGCTCGCCTACTTCGCACCGCAGGACCTGTCATTCTCGATGTGGTTCTTCTTCATCTTCTATTTCAAGCCGCTGGCGCTGTTCTACCGCCTGTCAGGGTTGCAGACGCCGTCGGGCTTCCCATACTACTGGGAGCAAAGCGCGGGGGCCTTTGTGGCGATTGCGGTGTTCTATGCGTGGGCGGGGCGCGGGTACCTCAAGCGGGTGGCGCTGGCAGCGTGGAACGGGACGTGGCTCACCGGTGAGGACCCGCGCAACAAGTGGGCGGATCCGCTGAGCTACCGGCTGGCCGTTGGCGGCCTGATCTGCGGGTTTGTGGCGATGTGTCTGTGGTATGTGCTGGCGGGGATGACGCCGTGGGTGACGGCACTCTTCTTCTTCCTGATCATTCTCTTTGCGGTGATCTTCACCAGGGGGCGGGCAGAGACGGGGGTGGCTTCCACGGCCTCATATCCGTTCTGGCAGGCAAGCAGGCAGATCAAGTCCTTCCTGGGGTCTGGGCCACTGGTATATGGCGGCAGTCTGTCAAACCTCGTGATGCTCGGAAGCCTGATCTACCTGCACTTCGGTGACTACCCCGAGGGGATGACCTACCAGGTGGAGAGCCTGAAGCTGGGCGAGGAATCGCGCGTCAAGACGTCCCACATGACCTGGATCATCATCGGCTCCATGCTGGTGGGGCTGCTGGTGCACTACTACGTCTTCCTGACCATGTCGTATGAGTGGGGGAACAATACTCTCGGCGGGGGGACGACACAGGGCGGCTATGGCGTCAGCATCGCACGGAGCGAGTGGATGGAAGTGAGCAAGGTCGCGGACGGTAACCCGCTGCGGCCCGACTGGAACCGCAATGGCTTCACGCTGGCCGCTTTCCTCATCACGCTCCTGCTCGTGTTCATCAGGGTGAAGGTGCCCAGGTCACCGTTCCACCCACTTGGGTTCGTAATGACCATGTCATACGGCTATGCCTACTGGGGATCGTTTTTCACGATCTGGCTGGTCAAGGCGATCATCTTGCGGCTGGGTGGGGTGCGGATGTACCACAAGCTCACGCCGGTGTTCGTGGGGCTGGTGATGGGGCAAATCTTCATGCTGAGCCTCATCTGGCCACTCTGGGCGATGTTCTCGCCGGAGGAGTGGAAGACGCTGGCTGACCCACTGATCTATTTCTAGCGGCGGAAACGAAAATCAGGCGGCTGGGGGGCCAGCCGCCTGTAACCGAAGCGA
Organism: Armatimonadia bacterium; assembly: GCA_039683575.1. GTDB lineage: Bacteria > Armatimonadota > Zipacnadia > Zipacnadales > UBA11051 > JAJFUB01. The sequence continues at coordinate 10,896 of JBDKRC010000208.1, forward strand.
AGGGTCAACGGCCTTACTCAGGCTTCCAGAGCCACTCCTGGACCATTGGCATATCCTCGCCGTAGGTGGCGATGTAGTGCCGATGCTCCGTTAGCAGGTCCCGCATCTTCTGTCGCACGTGCGCCACGCGATAGCCGAGTTGCGGCACCCGGTCTATCACGTCCATCACCAGATTGAACCGGCTCATGTCATTGCGAACGGTCATGTCGAACGGCGTCGTGGTCGTGCCCTCTTCCTTGTATCCCCGTACGTGCAGATTCTTGTGGTTGGTCCGTCGGTATGTCAGCCTGTGGATCAGCCACGGGTATCCGTGGTAGGCGAAGATGATCGGCTTGTCCGTGGTAAAGAGCGCATCGAATTCAGCGTTCGACAAGCCATGAGGATGCTCTTCGGGCGGCTGGAGTGTCATGAGATCCACCACGTTGATTACCCGCACCACGAGATCCGGCACGTACTCGCGCAGCAGGCTCACCGCTGCCAGCGTCTCCAGCGTTGGCACGTCGCCCGCGCAGGCCAGGACGACCTCGGGCTCCTTCGCCTGATCACTGCTCGCCCAGTCCCAGATGCCGATGCCCGCCGTGGCGTGTCTGACGGCAGCCTCGATGTCCAGCCACTGCGGCTCCGGCTGCTTACCGGCGACGATGACGTTCACATAGTCCCGGCTGCGCAGGCAGTGATCCATCACCGAAAGCAGCGTGTTGGCGTCCGGGGGCAGGTAGACGCGCACTACCGCTGCCTTCTTGTTGACCACAACGTCAAGGAAGCCGGGATCCTGGTGGCTGAAGCCGTTGTGGTCCTGGCGCCAAACATGTGAGGTCAGAAGGTAGTTGAGGGAGGCGATGGGCCGTCGCCAGGGCACTTTCTGCGATGATTCCAGCCACTTGGCGTGCTGGTTGAACATGGCGTCCACGATATGGATGAAGGCCTCGTAGCAGTTGAACAGGCCGTGGCGGCCGGTGAGCAGATAGCCCTCGAGCCACCCCTCGCAGGTGTGTTCGCTGAGAATCTCCATGACGCGCCCATCTGGCGCGAGGTCCACATCATCAGCATTGGTCGCGGCATTCCACTGGCGTTTGGTGACCTCGAAGACGTCACCCAGGCGGTTGGAGGCAGTCTCGTCAGGGCCAAACAGGCGGAAGTTTCGGCGGTCGGCGTTCATGGCCATGATGTCGCGCAGGAACTTGCCCGACACGCGCGTGGTCTCGGCCATGACCGTGCCGTTCTGCTTCACCTCAACGGCATACTGCCGGAAGTCAGGCAGCCGCAGGTCCTTTAGCAGGATGCCACCATTGGCATAGGGGTTGGCCCCCATGCGCTTCTCCCCCACCGGACGCAAATCCCGCAACTCCGCCACAAGCCGGCCCTGCTCGTCGAAAAGCTCCTCGGCATGGTAGCTCCTGAGCCATTCATCCAGAATCTTCAGATGCTCCGGATTCTGCCGAACGTCGGTTACAGGCACCTGGTGAGACCGGTAATGCCCCTCGGCCTTGAGACCGTCCACGTACTTGGGCCCAGTCCATCCCTTGGGCGTTTCCAGAACGATCATTGGCCACAGCGGGCGGGTCACGTCCCCACTCTCCCGCGCCTCGCGCTGGATGCGCTTGATCTCCGCCACGACGGCTTCAAGCGTCGCCGCCAGCAACTGGTGTACTTCGGCCGGGTCATCGCCCCGCACGTACCATGGGGTATAGCCGTACCCAATCATCAGGGCTTCGAGTTCCTCGCCGCCTATGCGGGCCAGAATGGTGGGATTGGCGATCTTGAAGCCGTTGAGGTGCAGAATCGGGAGCACTGCGCCGTCGGTGGCGGGGTTGAGGAACTTGTTTGAGTGCCACGCGGTGGCCAGGGGGCCGGTCTCGGCCTCACCGTCGCCCACGACAGCCGCGACGATCAAGTCCGGATTATCGAAGGCCGCCCCATAGGCGTGGCTGAGGGAGTAGCCCAGTTCGCCGCCCTCGTTGATCGAACCGGGGGTTTCGGGGGCGGTATGGCTGGGGATGCCATACGGGAACGAGAACTGCTTGAAGAGGCGCTTGAGGCCCTCCTCATCTTCAGATACGGCCTGGTAGAACTCGGTGTACGTCCCCTCAAGGTAAGTATTGGCGACTATCCCGGGGGCGCCATGGCCGGGACCCGTGAGGTAGATCACGTTGAGGTCCTGAGCCTTGATGAGGCGGTTCAGGTGGGCGTAGATGAGATTGAGACCGGGCACGGTACCGAAATGCCCTAACAGGCGCGGCTTCACGTGCTCCGGTCTCAGAGGCTCGCGCAAAAGCGGGTTGTCCATCAGGTATATCTGCCCGATGGACAGGTAATTGGCGGCGCGCCAATAGGCGTTGATCAGGCGCAGGTCCTCATCTGAGAGGGGGCGCGCCGTCGCCACCTTGCCTTCGGGCTTCGTCTGGGTCAGCAACTCGTCCATCCGCTCATCACTCCCGTTCCTACCGCTCCGCGGTGCTAGTCCTTTGACCCGTGTGGCCCTGCAGAGTTCATTCCGCTGGTGCTCAGAGCCCCAGCGGGCTGGGCAGATCCACCGGCTTCTTCAGCTCCGAGGAGAGGTACATTGCCTGCGCTATTTCGACCACCCGGCGCCCCCAGTAGCCGTTGATGCCGGGGTCACGGTCTTCTTCTATTGCGCCGATGAATTCAGCCCACTCCGCCTGCCAGGCCGGCGGGCCCTCCACCGGAATATCCTCTTTCTCGCGGTTGTGGTAGAACTCGATTCCTCCGCCGTAGGTCGGGAAGGTCATGGCCCCTTCGGTGCCGGTGAACTCGTTGCGGTTGAGGTCGCGCTGGCCGTATGCGTCCTGCCAGAGGCTGATCACAGCGCCGCCGGAGAAGTGGAGCAGACCGAAGGTGTGCAGTTCGACATCAATGTGCGTCAGGTCAGGGCGCTCGTTGCCACACGCGGCATATACCGAGGTGACGTGCTGGCCCGTCATGAACATCAGGCGGCCGATCGCGTGGGAACCGTTGTTCATAACCGTGCCACCGCCAGCGGCATCCTTGCGCAGGAGCCACTTGATCTTGCGCTCCGCCTCGGGCTCGACTTGGCCGTAGGACATCAGATCGGTGCCGAGCACGAGCTTGCCGAGGCGCCCGCCCTGAACGAGTTCGCGCGCCTTCCGGATGATGGGCATGAAGTGATGCGTGTAGCCGATCATGAGCTTACGGCCCGACTTCTGTTGGGCAGCAATGATCTCGTCACACTCATCCACAGAGCAGGCCATGGGCTTTTCGAGCAGGACATGCTGGCCGGCGGCAAACGCGGCGACGGCGACCTCGCGGTGGAGGCAATGGGGAACGCAGATCACGACGGCGTCAGACACGCCGGCGGCGAGGAGGTCGCGGTAGTCGGCGAAGGGTTGGCCACCATGCTCGTCAGCCATGAGACGGGCCTGGTCGAGGTTAAGGTCAGCAAAAGCAGTGATCTGATGCTCGGGGAAGGCTTTGAGGGCGGAGGCGTGGCTGCCGGCAACGCGGCCGGCGCCGATGAGGGCGATACGCATTCAGGGTCGGTCCTTTCAGTAAAGGGGGCCGGGAACCTGAAGACGACACTCGGTAGCTCGGCCCACGAGGCAGATGGTGTTCAACGTGTCAGCAAGTCGGGCAGGGTGCTCGCGAGGCAGTATAAGGTGTCGTGGAGGGGCTTGGCAACCCATAGCAGGGCGAGGAATCCGAGGAGAGCCTCGGTGGCCAGCATTACCGGGAGGGGAAGGGCGAGAGACGGGTAGTGCTCTTCCTCGAGTGCGGCAAGACGTTGTTCAGGACTTGCATAGCCGGGGAAGGTCGGGCGGAGCGGGGCGAGATCGCCCTGGAGCCGAAGCTGGCGGGAACGCTTGAGGGCCGCCATTTTGCGAAGGGCAGAGGCCAGGACGGTGCTGGAATGGCTGGCAGCCGCGGATGCGTCACAGACGCGTTCCACGGCCGCGCGGAAGGCATAGAGGTAGTAGTGGGTGGTGGGGAGCCACAGAAGCGGGTCGCTGACAGCACGGATCAGCAGTTCAAGGCGGCTATCGCGGTTTCGGGCGTGGCAGTGCTCATGTGAAAGGACTGCGGCGGCCTCGTCCTCGTCAAGAACACCGGTAAGCCCCGAGGTCATGAGGACTATAGGCGTGCTCAGTCCGAGTGAGAAGCAGTCGGCTTCATCGGTAGGCAGGACAATGGCGGAAGCGTCTGACGAGTTCTTGCCCTGGCGAGCCAGGAGACGGTGAGCGAGGCCCTCGGCTCGACGCGAGGAGTACCAGGACATTACGAGGCGTACCACCGCGAACAGAATGAGGCCAACCGCCGTGGCGGCATAGAGACGGAGGCGGAAGTGGGCATCAGGCAGTGAGGCGACCCGCTGCAAACACCAGTGCCCTCTGATGTCAGAGGGCTGACCGGAGGGATCGTGGACGAAGACGAAGGCCAGGATGGTCAGGATGGTGCCGGAGAGCAGGGGAAGCAGGTTTGCAATGAGCCAGAAGCGCCGCGCGGTGGTAGGCGGGCAGTTATGCAACGACTCCGCCGCGACCATGATGGGGAGGAAGAGGATCAGACTGGCGGCGCCGCTGCACAGGAGCAGCATCCCCCCAACGGCGCCGAGCTGAGCCATCAGTCACGCTCCTGCTCGTCATCTGCGGGAGGGTTGGCATCGTTGAGCGCGTCCAGCAGATCATCCTCGTCATTGTCTTCGAGGAAGTAGCTCAGCGCCGGCTGCCCCATGAAGCGGCGGAAGAGCGGGGTGCTCTGACGCAGGTCCGCCGGCGAAAGCGCAGCGGCATATTGCTGGGATGACGTCCCTTCGCCGCGCTTCACATAGCCACGACGGTGGAGGCTGCTCAGGCCGGAGAGGACCTGCGCGTACTGGACCTCAGGGGTATCAGCCGCCAGGTCATGCAGCAATTCATCAGGGGTCTGTGAACGGCCGGCCTGCCAGAGCGCTGTCATCAGGCGCGCTTCGAAGGCGCCAAAGGTCTTCACCATGGCGTCGCCGGTGGCGGCGTAGCCGAGTTCGCGGCGAAGCTCGAGCGCCACGTGGCGGCAGGCGTGGCAGTACCGCAGGTGTGCAGCCATCGCGGCCTGCTCCGCGCGTTTCAGCCTTCCTTCGGCAAAGGCCGCAAGGTCCTCGAAGGCGTAGGCGACACATTCACTGGTGTTTGGGGTGACCATTTGTGATATCGCCGCCCAGAAATCGGCGCTGTCATTGTCAGTTGTGGGTTTCATGCGGTTGATCCTGCGACAGCCAGCGTTGCCGGCGTGTAGTTCTTTCCTTCCAGGCACTTGCGCATGCGTCCGTCTACCCTGAAGATGCGGGTGCTGACTGTGTTTATGTTCAGGCCCATCTGCTCGGCGATGACATGATACTCGCGGCCTTGCAGGCGGTGCTGGACCCATACCTCTCGCATCACGAGGTTGACCTGGCTCAGGCAATCCGCGAGGGCGTGGCAGAGGTCCCGGCGGTAGACTTGCCAGAAGGGATCGTTGCCAGGCCGATCGGCGACGCGATCCACGATGGGCTCGGCCTCGACGGGCTGGTCGGCCATCCGCTCTCCGTTGAGCTTGAGCTTCTGGAGGTAGCGTAGATGGCAATTGAAAAGGATCGCGAGAGCCCAGGACTCGAACTGGGCGCGCCACTGGAACTCCGGCAGTTTGCGCATCACGATCTCAAGTGCCTGTTGTGAAAGATCCTGTGCGGCTTCAGCGTCAACCCGCCGACGGCGAAGGGCTCGCAGGAAGGCCGCTTGACAGGTCTGTGCGATTTCAGCGCGGGCTTCTTCCTGGCCGCGCTGGGCCGCGGAGACCATTTGCTTGGTGATCATGCCATCCCCCTGGAGGGGGGAAGCGATCCGCTTTCTGTCACAGTGGTAAATGCACCGAGGCGGCGGATTCTTCCCGAGGTTCGATTGTTTTTTTCACTATTTGATGGTCTGGCGTAGATGCGGCTAGTCTTCGCGCTTCTTCTGCTGTTCCTGGCGCTGGCGGATCATCTGAGCCAGGGTATCAAGCTTGTCCGGATGCTCGTCGCCAAGGGCCTCCACAAAGTACGCCATGGCCGGCTCGGCGAAGGTGGACATCAGGGAGTCAATGACTTGCTTGGTGACGTTGCTGGTAAGCTCGCGGCGGCTGACGCGGGGGCTGTAGTAGTAGGCCTTGCCGCGCATCTCCCGGGAAAGCAAGCCCTTCGCGTGCAGACGGCTCAGGGTGGTCATGATCGTGGTATAGGCCGGATTCTTGCCGCCACGGGTGAGCGCTTCTCGGACGTCGTCCACAGAGACGGGGGCTTCGGCCTTCCAGGTAGCCTCCATCACCTCGGCCTCGAGCTTGCCGAGCATCTTCTGAAGACCCTCGCTACCCGGGCGAAAGACCGGCAGGTGTGGGTTTTCCTGCGATTTCATGCTTGCGACCTCCAGGGGTGCAAGGAGGCTGTGTGGAGCACCCCAAGGATATACTACTTAGAATAGTAGACACGTCAATAGCTGTCAACCCCCAAGGTCATTCTGAGGTGGCCCCACGGTATGCAACATCCAGATGATACCACTGTGCAGGCTAATTCGCCGTCGCGGCTTGATATCCTCCCCTCATGGCCTGATGGCCGCTTCTGAGCCCAACGAGGACAGGCGGCCCTACCGCTACCGCCCCTCGTGGTTGCAGAGCATGGCCGGAGCGCACAACTGAGCGGGAGGAAGTTCGTCCGGCGACAGGGAACTTCAGGCCCACCAAAAGGCTATCATCATTATTGTGACCGATCATCTGATGAGATTCCGGGGAGTGATACGCCGTGAGGGGTGCCTGGCGGCGCTGGAGCGCGGCTGGGCGCGGGGGTTTGAGGCTGTCGCGGCACTGCGGGTAAGCCATCTGCTGGGGCGGTTACGCAACCTGTGGCGGCTGCCGGGACTGCGTCGGCGGCACCACGGCGGCACGCTGAACCTCGGGTGCGGCCCCGACCGCCGCGCGGACTGGCTAAACGCAGACTTGGGGCTGACAGGTGATATCCACCTGGATGCTTCCCGACGCTTTCCCTTCCGTGATGATTGGTTTACGATGGTTTTCACGGAGCATATGCTGGAGCACCTGAGCGAAGGGGCAGCGGCGGTGTGCCTGCAGGAGTGCTATCGGGTGTTGCAGCCCGGTGGCACGCTGCGAGTGAGCACCCCCGATCTGGGTTACGTTGTGGGCAAGTATGTGGCGCGCGATCTGGCACACCGGCAGGAGACAGCGGCGGTTTCGCCCTGGAAGTACGGCGCGGAGACGCTGCCTACGGATGCCCAGGCGCTGAACGACGGCTTCTACCTGTGGGAGCACCGGCATCTCTATGATGCCGAGGACCTCCGTCGGGTGATGGAGGCGGCAGGTCTTGTCGGGGTGGAGGTGCAGGAGGCGGGGGAACCGGGCGAGGGGCCGGAGAGTCGAAAACATGGTTCACTGGTGGCGGAGGGGAAGAAGTCAGTCTAGCGTCGGGGCACGTGACCCCGCCGCACGTGCGCGAGGTCGGCCATTGGTCGATCTCTATCGCTATTACGCCGGTGTAGTTCGGGGCTATGCCCCCTGAGATGGAGACCAACTTGATGACGAAGCTGCGATTGTTCCTGATTCCGCTGTTGCTGCTGGTTTGCGGCGCGATGGCTGCGGCGGCCACTTTCGACCCCAAGACCATGATGGATGTGAGTGAGGTGCAGCGTGGGGCCAAGGCGGTGGGCCGGACCGTGTTTGCGGGCACGGATATCTCCGAATTCAACCTCCAGATTATTGACATCATGCACCAGGCGAACCTGGGCACCGACATGATCCTGGCGCGGGTGCTGGACGGCCCCGTCGTGGCACGCCAGTCCGGTATCATCGGCGGGATGAGCGGAAGCCCGGTCTACATCAACGGGCGCCTGATCGGCGCCATAGCCTGGGGCTGGGGCTTTGCCAAGGAGCCCATCGCCGGGATTACGCCGATCCGGCCGATGCTCGAGGCCCTTGACATGATGGACGACAAAGCGGCGACAGCACCGGGCAATGGCTCGAATGGTCGCTGGACCGCCAGCCAGCCCTTCACGGTTGCGGGCAAGAAGTACGATGGCGCGCAGGTTGCGTTGGCTGGGACGAAGGTTGCCGCGAACGTGCTGCCCCTGCGGGCTGTCAGCACCCCAATCAACTGCAGCGGCATGGGCGAGCGCGCCATGGCGTTTCTGAAGGGTAAGCTGGAGCGGTACGGCATCGAACCTATGGCTGGCGGCGGGCCGAAGGCCGATCCGGTTCCGGTGGAACTGGTGCCAGGGGCGGCGGTGGGCGTCCGGTTCATGGAGGGCGACCTGGACATGACGGGGATAGGGACCGTCACCTACCGGTCCGGGGACAAGCTGCTGGCGTTCGGACACCCAATGATGCAGCTTGGGAAGGTGAACCTGCCGCTCTCCAGCGCGTGGATCAATGACTTCATGCCAAGTTACCAGCGGTCGAACAAGATGGGCAGCGGGATGCTCGACGTTGGTGCGTTGCGAGCGGACATCCCATGGGCAATTGGTGGGCAGATTGGCGCCAAGGCGCCTCTAATCCCGGCCCGGATTGAGGTTGTGGACAAGAGCCGCAACTACACGCGGACCTTCAACATCAGGGTCATGCGGCACCCGGGCCTGACCGCCTCGGTGCTCGGTGCAGGGATTGCCTCTGCCCTGGAAGCCACTTATAACCCCAACCACACCGCCACGATTCGCACCGATTTTGAGATCAAGGGCGAGCACGGGGTGACGCTGAAGTGCGCCAACCAGCACTACATGGTGGGATCGCCGGTGGATGCGGGGACTGCGGAGATCATGGGGACGCTGAGCTTTCTTGAGATGAACCGCTGGGACCCGCAGCAGGTTAGTGAGCTCGTGTACCGGGCGGAGATTACCGACCGGGACGAGTCGCTCGTGATTGAGAAGGTCTTCACCGAGGAGACGGTGGCGAAGGCCGGCAAGCCAGTGCATGTGCATGTCCTGATGCGGCCAGCGGGTGGGGAGCTGATCGAGCGGGTTCTGACCGTGAAGATGCCCCTGAACCTGCCGAAGGGGACCGTGCGGATAGGCGTCAGCGGCGGGGATGACGTGATGTATTTCCGCAGCCGCTTTGGCACGATGATGCCGAGCTTCGACAACCTCACGTCGGCACTGCGGTACCTGGAGCACCTGGAGCAGAACAAGCAACTCTGCGTGCTGGTGGGTCTCCCCAGCGACGGCGTGAACGTCGGTAGCAGCACCCTCATGAACCTGCCCACGTCAATCACCAACGTGCTTGAGAAGTCTTCCCGCACGGACCTGGAACGCGGCAAGGAAGAGCTCCTGGCAACCGAGCAGATGGACGGGGTGGTATATGGCCGACAGACGCTGACCTTGGCCGCAGAGGACCGGATGGGCGAGAAGGGGTCGGCGACCGCTCCGGCGACGCCCGCCGCGCCAGCAGCGCCGGCAACCACGACCGTGCAGATGCAGGGCGATGATGATGGACTGGTGGGGACGCGCCTGTGGTGGCTCGCGAGTGCCCTGCGCACGCCGCAGCCGGGCTCGCAGCGGCCGGATGTGCTGGTAGAGAAGCCCGCGCAGGAGGCAAAACCGGCCACGGCGGCTAAGGCCGGCGACGACGAGAAGAAGAAGGACGCGAAGGCGGATGACAAGGCCAAGGCCAAGGGCGAGGAGGAAGAGGAGGACGCCAAGGATGAGGACAAGGACGACGAGACGGCTACTGTAGTCCGCCAGCCGACGGTGTGGACGCAGAGGAAGGGCACTGACTTCGACGCCGGTGAGGCGACCGGGATGGCAGTGCGCGACGGTGGTGGACTGCTACTCGCCCCGACCGTTAGCGTGCTGTGCGCCACCACCGAATTCTATATCTGGAACGTCGTAACCACGCCGCAAGGCGTCTACTACGCAACGGCCAATCCGGGGCGAGTCTACCGTGTGAGGCCCCAGGGAAAGCCGGAGCTGGTGCTGGAGACTGAGTACTTCGGCGTGCGAGGCCTCGTGGCGGACGGGCAGGGAAACGTGTACGCAGGAACGTGGCCCGGTGGGCGGATCTACAAGATCACGCCGGAGGGCAAGGCCGCGGAGCTGTGCGCACTGCAGGCCGACTATGTGTGGAGCCTGGCGCTGCGGTCGGATGGAATGCTGGTGGCGGGGACGGGACCCGAGGGCCAGGTATATGAGGTGGCGCCGGACGGGAAAGCAAAGCTGCTGACCGAACTGCCGCAGGCCCATGTGCTGACGGTATTGGCGCAAGGAAGCGACATGTTCCTGGGCACGGCGGGCAAGGGCCTCGTATACAGGCTGGGCGCGGATGGCAGCCTGGCAGCCCTCGTGGACACCAATGGGGATGATGTGACTATCCTCACAGACGGCAGCAATGGAATGCTATATGCCGGAACGAGCAACGGTAAGGTGTACCGCTTGGCCAGGGACGCCGCGCCGGAGGTGATCTTCGACGAGAAGACACTGCCGGTGTACGGGCTGCTATGGGCCCAGGACCGGCTCTTGGCGGCAACGGGTGGCGAGGGGAAGCTCGTAGCCATCACCCCTGACAAGCACCATGACATCATCGAGGATACGGAGACGACGCACCTGCTGTGCCTAGCGGCCGGACCCGGAAACACCGTTTGTGTGGGCTCGGCAAACGCCGGAGAGCTGCGGAAGCTGACGCTCGAAGGAGCGGCACAGGGGAGCTTCGTATCGTCCATACTCGACGCCAAGCGCACGGCGCAATGGCGGAAGATCGACTGGCTGGCGAGTGTGCCGACGGGGACGGAACTGACGGTCAAGACGCGCTCTGGTAACAGCGCCAATCCCGAGGATGGCAGTTGGAGTAGTTGGTCGGCAGCATACTCTCAGCCCGGCGTTGATGACATAGCCTCGCCCGTGGCGCGCTACCTGCAGTACCGCGTAGAGATGAAGCGCCAGGACGGGGCAGAAAGCCCGCTTCTGCAGCGCATTGCCATCAGCTACCTGCCGGCGAACCAGGAGCCTAAGGCAGAGTTTGAGGCGACAGTGGGCGAAAAGCCCCTGCACGAGACTGCAAAGCTGACCTGGACCGCTTCTGATGATGACAAGGATACGCTGCTGGCGACGGTGGAATACCGGGCAGCGGGAACCGAGAAGTGGGAGCAGATCAAGCAACTCGCGGGAGACAAGAAGACCTGCGACTGGGATACGGCCAAGGTCAAGGACGGCCTATACGACCTGCGCCTGACGGTATCCGATGAGCCCAGCAACCCCGCAAACCCGCTGAGTGCCCAGCAGATGGCATATGCGGTGCGGGTGGATAACGCCAAGCCTGAGGTGCTGCTGCAAAACGTGGCAGAGAAGGACGGGAAGCTCGTGGTGGAGGGAATAGCCTCGGACGGGCACTGCGTAGCGGAGGTGGCGTACCAGGTGGATGAGCAGTGGCGTGGTGCAGTTGCGGTGGACGGGGTATTTGATGGCCAATATGAGCAGTTCCGTTGCGCAGTACCGCTGACAGAGGGTAAGCTGAAGAGCAAGCTGCGAGTGCGGGACAGCGCGGGGAACGCGTGCGAGCAGGAGCTGGTTTGGCCGAAGAAGTAGGGAGCCTGCGACAAAGGCAAGAAGAAGGCCGGATGACCCGTGAGGGTTGTCCGGCCTGTTTTTTGTGGGGCGAGGGGAGGTCCGGGATTGAAATCCCGGCCTGGGCGAATGAGCGTCCCTCCGGGACGCGGAGAGAGGAGAAAGGCAAACACGGGAGGGGTTTGCGACGTCGAAACGGAGGGGGTGAAGGCCTGGGGGTACACGTCCGGTGGTGTGAGGAAGGGCGATGCCTTACTTCATCCGCGATGGGAAGATACAGACGGAGGGGCTGCAACTGGCCGGGGCCTATCACTGCAATCTGCGCTGTGCGGATTGCCTGAGCATCTCGTCGTGTGCGCCGGCAGGCTTTCCATCGCTGGAGGTAGTGCAGGCGGACCTGGGGAGACTGGCAGCGGTATTACACGCGCGGGAACTGCGGATCGTGGGCGGGGAGCCGCTGCTTAACCCGGAGTTGGGAGAGTTGGCAGGCATCGCAAAGCGCTCGCAGATTGCGGATAAGGTAACGATGTTTACCAATGGGCGATTCCTTGAGCGCATGAATGAGGCGGTTTGGAGCAATCTTGACCAGCTCAACATTAGCGTGTATCCGGAGGCGCCGCCGCCGGAGGGGGCGTTGGAGGAGGCGGCAGCGCAGACACGGGCGCGGGGAATCGAACTGCGGGTGTACCGGCGACACCGGTTCTATGTGCGGGTGGTAACACAGCCGCATGCGGAGGATTTCGTCACCAGGCTAATCTTCTTTGGTTGCAGCGCGGCGCACCAGGATCATTGCCACTGGGTACACGAGGGGCGGCTGTCCAAGTGCGCCATGCCGCTGTTTCTGCCGGGCTACTTGCGGAAGCTGGGCTGGGATGATTATGTGGCGACGGATGACGGGATGGAGATTGGGCGAGAGGGGGAGCTGTCCGGGAGGTTGAGGGGTTTCCTGGGGTCTACCAAGGTGCTGCAGGCTTGCCGGTGGTGCCTGGGGAGCTTTGGCAGGCAGCAGGCGCACCGGCAGTTGACGCGGGAGGAACTGGATGATCCTGGTCTGAGGCCAGTGACGCGGGACACGCATTTGAGCCCGACGCGGCTGGTGTTGCGGACGGCGAACCAGTTGCGACATTCGGCGGTCGGGCGGATCCTGGGTGGGTTCGGATAGGCGAGGAGGCAGGGATCAGGATTCAGAGACTGCGGGCCGGATGATCGTTGGATCGTCCGGCCCGCTTGGTGGTGGGAGATTAACTGCGGGCCGGATGCGCGGCTACGGCTCGCGCACTCGGCCCCTCCGCAGAAGCGGCTACGGCAGGCTCAGGACTGTCAGGTTCCCGTCGCTGGTGGAGGCCACCAGAGAGCCCTTTGTGGCTGTCAGGCCAACTACGTCGGACTTCGTCGGCTGCCGGTACAGGAGCTTGCCATCGGCACCGTTGAAGACATAGAGGTTGCGGTCGTCGCAACTGGCCGCGACCAGCGTCTGGTCGCCGCGACGAAGGGTGGTGAGCTTGCGGATCTGGTTGCCGAGGTCATGGCGCCAGAGCGGCTTGCCGCTGCCGTCAAGGCAGTAGAGGTTGAAGGACAGCGAGCCAATCAGCACCTCGTCCTTGCCGTCGCCGTTCACGTCGGCGCACTTGAGCGCTTCGACCTCATCGCCGGTGTTGAAGGTCCAGAGCAGCTTGCCATCGGCATCGAGGACGTGTACGAGGGTGTCAGCGCCGCCGAAGAGGGCCTCCTGCTTGCCGTCACCAATGAGGTCGCCCGCAGCCACGGCGTTGGCGCAGGGGCCGCCCTTGGTGTTGTAGCCGAATCGCCGGCTGCCATCGGGATTGATGACGTGCCACCAGTAGTATTCGGTCCCCGCGATGATCTCCTGCTTCTTGTCCCCATCCATGTCCGCGGCGCAGCCGGCGGTGGAGCCGTGGACGCTCTCGTAGCGCCAGATCTCTTTGCCAGCGGCATCCACTGCGTAGTAGTGCCAGTTGTCGGCACCGGCGATGGCAACCTGCTTACCAGTTCCGGTTATGTCGGCGGGGAAGACCGTGCGGACGTGGCCGGCGCGCTTGTAGTACGGCGGGTTGAAGATCCATAGCTGCTTCCCGGAGGCGTCGAAGGCCACCATCCGAGCTTCCATGCAGCCGGCGATGACGGTCTTCTTGCCATCACCGTTGAAGTCGACGACGTTGACGTCGTTGACAGTGGCGCCGCAGTCGCCCTTCCAGAGAATCTTGCCGCCTTCGCCGAAGCAGTAGACGGTGCCGTTGGTGCTGCCCGCGAGGAGCTCCTCGGTCCCGTCGCCGGTGAGGTCGGCTGACTTGAGGGCGGTGAAGGTGTGGACCGGGGCCCCGCTGGCGAGCTTGGCGGCCATGTCGATTGCCAGGCCGGGGCGGTCGCCCCAAACCATGAGTTCGGAGAGGTAGAGAGCCGTGCCGGGGCGCGGCGTGAGGATCAGGCGAAGCTGTTTCGCTTTGCCGGTGATCTTCGGGAAGTCATAGCTCTGCGGCCCGTAGCTAGGCGCGCCCCAGTTGCCGTGCGGCTCTGTGTCGGTGAAGTCCACGAGGGTGCGGTTGTCCTGCTTGAAGCCGTCGGTGCTGGCGAGAACCTGCAGGCGGCCAAGCTGGAAGAGCTTGTTCTTGCTCGAGGAGCTGGCGAACCATGACTTCAGCAGTAGCCGGTTCAGATCGTAGACATTGTCGAACGTGAGGTCCAGAGTGACCTGCTGGCCGTCCGCCCACATGACGCTGCCATCGGACGTGAGCAGGGCGCCGTCCAGGAGGTTATCTACGGTGTTGGTATTGTCCTGGGCGAAGATGTTCTGCGGGAGAGGCTCAGGCTTGGCCGAGATCTTCGCCCCGGCATCCACGGCTTCGAAAGCGTCGGGATTGTTGGTGATCAGGTAGGTCTCGAGCTTCTCGGCATAGGACCACACCGGCTTGAGTGCCGGGGCGGCACCCTCGGCGCCAGCGGCGGGGGCAGTCCACTGGGCCTGCTTCACGGTTGCCTCAGTGATCCCGTCGGTCTTCACGACCGGGGCCGCACTCGCGCTCGGAGCAGCGGTCTGCACGACAACTGGATCCCCGGCGCCGGTAATCACGGCCGAATTGGCGTCGAGGCGTCCGACCTTCACGTCGGAGGCCTTCTCGCCCGAGGCGTTAAGGACAGTGAAGAGCGTGACAGTCTCACCCGCCGCCAGCTTCTTGTTGATGATGCCCTGCATGACACGGACGATAGGCTTGCCAGCGTAGGGGTAGCTGGACCAGTTCTTGCCGGTGCCGGGATCATCGTCGAGCATGACGCGGGCGTCGGCGGTGGTGGCGAAGCGAGCCCACTGGCCGCCCTGCTCGACATCCATGGCCGGGCCATTGAGCTTGGCGTTGCCGATGGTCTGCCAGATGGCGCGGAAGCTGTAGTCGCCGGGCTCTTTGGCGACCATCTGGTCGGCGACAACGAACATGCGGCCCTTGAGCCAGATGACGTTGCGGCGCCAGTCCACGCCCGCGTAGTTGCGGTACGTAGTGACTGAGGTGGCTGACTTGGCGGAGTTGTTGACGTACTCGGACTCCACGAAGTCCGGGATCGTGGCGGATTGGCCGTCCTTGAGGATCAGGACGCCGTTGTGGTACTTGGGCAGGGACTTGATGTAGTCGGCGTCCGCGACCCAGATGCGCTCGTTTTCGGTCCACTGCAAGACGGAATTACCGTCCATGTGGCGGTGGCCGCCGTTGGAGAGCCCGTCGATCAAGATGAACGGGGCCTTGGGGTCGAAGCTGTCGCGGAAGGCGATCTTGTCGAAGGCCTTGGCGAGGGGGAGGGCCTTTTCGCCACCCATGGCCTTGTACCAATGCTCATCGAGCGGGACTGCGGTGAAGGTGGCGAGTTTGGCGGGCTCGACGGCGGCGCCGCCGGGATCGTATTCCCAAAGAGCCTTGCGGCCGGTGATCTCGACCTTCCGGTCAACGGTCCAGCGGTAGGTGCCATCGCGGTAGTACCACTCGGCCATGCGCAGGACCGGCAGTTCGCTGAACCAGCACTTCCACTCGCCAGTGTCGCCGTAGGGGACCTGGTAACCGAGGTTGTTCATGGTGATGGTGGCGTAGTCGGCGATCTTGCGCCCGTTGCCGTTTTCGAAGATGGTGAAGTCGGGCTTGGTGAGGGCGTAGCGCATGATGTGCGAGTTGGTGAGCCACTGGTAGCCGTTGCAGTCCTCGTGGACCTTGGCGGCCTGGGCGAGGTTGTGGAAGCAGTCTTCGCCGATCTGGAGCCACTGCTTGGCTTCGACGGAGTCGTAGTACTTGCTGAAATACTCGCCCGCGAGGAAGGTGGCGAGGGCGGCGAAGGTGCCATGGTTGGAAACGGAACCGTGCTGGAGGGCTCCGGCGGCGGCGCCAGCACCCTCGGGCAGGGCGGCTTCCTTGATCCAGCGGAAGAGGATACGGCTGACGTCGAGACGATCGGCATCACTGAGAGCCGGGGATTCCTCCAGGGCGTCCCACAGGGGGATGACGCGGTGGCCCATGAAATCCGAGTCCATGCCCCAGGGCCCGCCGAAGGTGCTGGGCTTGCTGTCAGTGTGCTTCTGAGCGCGGCGGGCGAGCCAGACGAACTGTTTGGCGAACTCGTCGCGGCCGGAGACGACATAGCTCTCGCCGAGCGAGGACATCATGCCGAACAGACCGGTGTGGGCGCCTTCCTGGAGGGCTTTCTCGGCGGCGTCCTGCTGGGATTTGAACCATTTCTCGTCGAGGGTCATTTCATAGCAACCGTAGCGCTTGCGAACCTCCTCGGAGGGCTTGATCTCCATGAGGCGCGGAAGGACCAGGCCATCGCCGGTCTTCCTGGCGGCAGCGAGTTGCCGCGCGAAGGCGGCGACGCCCGCTTTGGCTCCGGCAAGATCACTGGCGCCGATGATGAGGAGATTCCGCTTGTCGCCACGAGGATTGCAGACGGTGCGAAGTTCATACCCACCAGCGCCGGGGAAGTAGGCGTCCGCCGGGGTCATGTAATGAGAGTAGGGATATAGCAGAGCTCGGTTGTTGCCGACGTTGCCAAGCACCAGCGCGTGCGAAGCCGGGGGCTTCAGGGCATCGGGGCCCTCGCCGGAGAGGACGGTTAGCTTGCAGCCGGTGGCTTTCTCGTAGGCGGCGGTGAGATCGGCCACGACGGGCTTCCAGGCGGGATCAGCGGGAGCGTAGAGGACCAGTTGGGGCTGGCCCCCCGTGACGAGCGGCGTGTCAGTTACCAGCCTGTGCGCCTCTTTGGTCTCGTCGAAGGACTTCAAGGTGGAAGCCTCCAGTCGCAGGTTATCTACGAAGAGATCGAACGCAACTCCGGGGTCGTGGGCGCCGACAAAGAACTCCCACTTCACGACGGCGCTGCGGTCGTCGGTCTTGACGAAGCCGGGCTCCCAGGGCAACAGGCCCATGGCGATGCCGGGATGGAGCTCAAAGGTGGTCTTCTCGGCCTTGAGAGGCCCCGCCCAGCTCATCCAGCTCAAGGCCGGTTGCCCCTTGGCATCGTAACCACGGACGTAGAGAGCCTGGGAGACCTTGGGATCGGTGGTCCAGGCCTCAAACACAAGCGCCTTGCCACGCATGTCTACTGGCGCAGTGGTGACTGTTGCGCTCAGATAGCTGTTGCCCTGAGCATCCTTGGGCGAGACGCTGCTGAGGTGAAGGGCGCCTTTGACGGTCTCAAGCTTGCTGTCAGGCCACTTGGAGCCCTGAGAGAGCGCCACGCCCTGCAGGTCGTCAAGAGAGTGGACGACTGCGGGTTGCTGGGCAAAGGCTGCGCTGACGGCGATCAGGGCGAGGGAGAGCAGGAGCGGCATACTACGTGACATCATCTTATTCCTCGTTCGAACGGTTAGTGGGCGCCGCCGGGGCGGCTGGACGGGCGGCCGGCGCGAAGGGAGCGGCGGGGTCTACGCGGACAACCTTTACAGTTTTGGGGACGTTAATCTGCCAGTCGGCAACAACGCGACTGAAGACTCTCGGGATCATGAATGCCGTCTGGCCGGAGACGGTGCCTCCGGGGGCCAGGGTGGTCGGCGACAGGAAGGGGAAGCCACTTATCACAGCATCGGCGGTCGAGAACTGGTCGGAGCGGTAGATCTTCCCATCGACGTTGAGGGAGAAGGCATTGTTGTCTACGGCGACATTCTCAGTGCTCCGGTTGTAAATCGTCACACCAAGCGCCACGAACTGGAACCCTGACATTGAGCCCTGTATCTGCTGCCCCAAAATCGAGGGGCTCACAGGATAGAGAAGCCAGCGCCAGGTGACCGTCCCAGATGGCTGCGGGGCCTCTTCCTTTGGCTGCGGCTGGACCTCGGTGACCGGAGCCTGAGGAGCGGCCGGGACCTTCGTCTCGGGCAGGGGCGCGGCCTCGATGGGCTTCTGACGAGCTTCAGGGAGCGCGGGAGCGGGCAGATCAGGCAGGTTGGTCGCCGGAGCGGCAGGCAGTGGGGCCTTCGGATGCAAGGTGGTCCACAGGGCCAGGGCGATCACGATAAGCAGCAGAACGGCAGCGACGATGGCGATGACGCCCATCAACTTCATCTTACCGTCTGGTTTTCCGGGTGGCTTGCCCATGGGTGGACCTCCAGATGAGCGGCAGGATTGGTGATTTCCCCGCCGGCCATGCCGAGACCTGCAGGTCTCAGCGCGGGACCTGCAGGTATGTGACTGTCGGCGGAGGAAAGCGACGCCGCTGCCTCGAAAGCCTCGCCACAACCTGCATGGGAGATGATGTGATGCTGCAGCGACACGATTTCGCAGCGATGTCGCCGGGAACGCTGCCCGAGGGCTTTAGCGCCTCAGGATGGGCGCTCAAGCCCGTGGCGCGCCATCCGCTGAATACTGAACGGATGAAGGCAGTCGACTCGCCCGACTGTCATGTGGCGTTCCCCAGCATCTGCAAGACCCTCAGCGGCGAACTGCTCGTGGTCTATCGCGAGGCCTTCACCCACGCTGTCAGCCAGGACCCGCACGATGGCAAAATCGCCCTGATTCGCTCAACAGATGGTGGCAGGAGCTGGAGCGAGCGGGTCATCATCATGGATGCCGATGATTACGACGACCGGAACGCAGCGATTGCCTGCGCGCCCGATGGCCAGCTCCTCGTGTGCTGGGACAAGTGGCTGCCGCCGCTGCACCGCGGCGCGTACTTCATGACCAGCGAGGACGACGGGTACACGTGGAGCGACCCGCGAAAGCTGCAGCCGGTTGAGAATGTGCACACTCGCTCCCCCGCCCTGAAGCTGCGGGACGGAAACTGGCTCATCCCACTGGCCGAGGGCGAGGGAGACGGCCTCGCGGCGTATGCAACGATTGTGAATCCGAACACCGGCGAGTCGGAGATGTTCCCGATCACAACGCTGGGCGACAAGGCGCTGGCGGATGAGGTGTGCGTGACCTATGCATCTGACGGGGCCATAGTGGCCCTGGGGCGGTCATACAGTCACCGCTATCTCTGGCAGACGCGGTCGGTAGACGAGGGACGGACGTGGGAGAGGCCGTGGATGTCGGAGATACCGTCGCAGTATTCGCCCGCGGATCTGATAACGCTGGACGACGGGCGGCTGCTGTGCAGCTTTTCGTTCCGCGAGCGGCGCAACGAGCGCCTGGTACTGTCGAACGACGGCGGAGCGACGTGGGATATCGAGAACAGCGTGGACGTCTTCGACGGGACCATGGAGGTCGGCGGCGACCGCTCGTATGCGGCGACGGTGCAGGCTGACGCGGAGACGGTCGGGACCGTGCTTTATGAGACGAAGGCATACCCTGATGGCGGGACCATCTACTTCGTCCGCACGCCCCTGGCGGAGTTCGAGCGGACGCCTGTGACGGCGCTCTACGCGCAGGAGGCCGAGGAAGCGAAGATGCAGGTCCCAGTACCGGAGGGAGCCCGGAAAATAGGCCTGCGCTACCGGTTCATGGGGAAGTTTGGCGAGCCGCCGAGCCGACTGGAGGTGGGGCTGGCAGGAGTGACGGTGGCCTACCAGATGGGCGCAACACCGGACCGGAAGGGGAACATCAACTGGGTGGACGCGCAGGACGCAGAGGGACGCACCCTGGCGTCCCAGGAGGCGGCCGGGGACTGGTTCGACGATGGGAACGAGCACGAGTTGCGGCTTGTACTGGCGGAGGAGAAGGTGGCACTGGAGATTGATGGGTGGCGGCAGTTCGAGGTGCCAGCGGCCGCGAAGGCTGAGAGCCTGGAGATCACGGCACGGCGGGCTTCCGTGGCCATCTACGAGGTCGGGTTCGCTTAGGGGGTCGCGCGCGTCCCTAATCGCGCACGAAGTTGACCATGTCTTCCAGCGACAAGCCCTGCAGGCCCAGTTGTTCCAGGCGGCGGGGCTTGTTTGCTGTGTAGTCACGGCCGGTCGCGACTTCGGCGAGGCGAACTATCGCTTCGATTGTGGGCAGCTTGAGGCCAGCCACTTCGGCCAGCGCCAGCCACGTAATGAGGCCCTCTCCCACGTCCTCGTGCATGTAGCGATGGTCGAGAGTGTTCGGTGCCGTCAGCGGCCCGAAAACCGCACTGTCGCGGTAGCAGGCCAGGTAATCATCGCTGTCCGCGTACCCCTGCAGGTGCGACAGGACCGGTTCGGGGATGAGATCGAAGCCAAAGGCCCGCGCGAGGGACTGGCGCTCGGTGTCCACCTGCTCAATGAGACGGGCCACGGCGGGGCTCATGCCGTCACCATAGAAGCGGAAGCTCCCGTCATTGCGCTCGATGTTCGCGGCGTTGAGCAGGGCAATTGCGGGGTGAAGGACGGGGTTACCGTTGTAGAGGCCGGTTTCGAGGACCGAATGGGCAGGTACGAGGAAGGGGTAGAAGGGCTTCACGGCCTGCAGCATGGTCTCTGTCTGGCTGGCCGGGAGTGCGGCGAAACGCACATGCTCAACGTGCAGGGTCACTCGCACGCCGCCAGGGACGGGGCGGGCGCAGTGGGTCAGGGTGGAGGTTTCGGCGAGCAGCGGACGGGGCCGTCCCTGCTGGCGGAAGGCCTCACCAATTTCGAGAGCGCCGCCGAGACTGCCGGGGTTGAGCAGGAGCATCTGGTCAGCCCTCATGAGCCGGGGGAGCTCCGTGGCCAGGTAGTGGTGCATGGGGCGCTGAACGCAAGCGACGATAAGCTCTGCGCCGTTGATGGCCGAAGCCAGGGAGGTGGTGGTGGCGAAACCGGCGTCGCCGAGGTCATCGAGATTGGCGGCGAAGTCCGGATGCTCCCATAGGGTTACGTGTAGGCCATGTTCGAGAAGCTGAAAGGCCGAGGCACGGCCGCCGCCGCCGGCGCCCAGGACTGTTGCCTTGCTGATGGTCATGATTTGCCTTTGTGGACGTCAGGAAGCGGACGGACCATGGTCCGCCCACGGAGTGCGAAAGCGGCTCTACCGTTCGTTCTCGAGTGAGGTCAGGAAGTCTCGGAGCAGGTCGGTCACTGAGTCGGCCGCGGCTCGTTGCCTGCGTGGCGGGCACGGTGGCTCTATGAGAAGCTTGTCGGCCTTAACCGGCACAATGTCGCCCACCAGGCCAGCGATATGCTGTTGCAGCGTTTCGAAGGTCTCCTCGATGGAGCGAGAGGCGTCCACGGCGGTGAAGCCATACTCCTCGCCGAGCTGGTCGAACTGGTCGAGCATAGCGGTCTGGTGCTTGATGAAACAGTCATACAGGTCGCCGCGGAGGTAGTCGGCGCCGGATTCCCAGTAGTCAAAGCCACCGCTGGCGAGGACCCGGGGGATGAGGTCTCGTACGCTGATCTTGAGGTAGTAGATGGCAGAGGGGTTGACCGCAAAGCCGTAGACCTTGCGAATCCAGGTGGGACAGAGGCCGCGGACGATGGCGCGGCCGATAAGGGAGTAAACGTAGCGGTCGGTGAGAACGACATAGCCAGCGCGCAGGGCGGGGACCATTTCGTTCTCGAGGCGGTCAGCGAAGTCGGTAGCATAGAAGAGGGCCTGGGTCATGCGACCCATGGTGTGTCCCTGCTGGGCTTCGCGGAGGTGTCGGCCAGCCAGGTTGGAGCGGGTGAGGCCGGTATCGTAGACGGCGAGGCCGGAGCTTTCCAGCCAGCGCTTGAGCAGGCGGATCTGGGTCGAGCGGCCGACGCCGTCAGTGCCCTCAAGGACGATCAGGCGGCCGGGATACTCCTCCTCGACGAGGCCAGGATACGGTTGCCAGTAGCTTTCGATGCGCATGGATCGCTCCATTAAGGGCGAGAATCGGCGGGCAGTGTCTGGGCGTCCGAGGCCAACTCTCTATTCGCCGGCGGGTTTCCTGAGCAGGCCTTCGAGGTGGGGACGAACGATCTCTCTGACTTGCTCCTGCTGGTCTGGAATCGGCAGCGTGGCATCGATGACCTGCAGGGAGAACTCGCCAATCATGCTCTCGTATTGTTCCAGAATCTTGGCCTGGAAGATGCGGAAGGACTCGTACGGGTCGTCGCTCCAGCCCATGTCCTGGCCGGCTTCGTAGTACTTGAGTTCCGGTCGCCCGACCATGATGCGGTCCAGGGCCACCTCAAGGGGGACCCGGAAGTACAGCGCCACGGCAGGCTGGACGGAGAAGGAATAAAGCTCCCGAACCCAGTCTGGATGGCAGCCGCGGGCGCCATCGCGGGCGAAGGCGGTGAAGGCATAGCGGTCGGCGAGCACCACTGCCCCCGCTTTGAGCGGCGGAATGATATTGCGTTCAGTGCGGTCGGCAAAGTCAGTCGCGTGGACCAGGCTGAAGGTAAGTGGGGTAAGCAGGTGCCGCTGTTTTCCGCGCTTGGTAGCCCGTTTAACGAGCTCGGAGGAGTTCCATTCGGAGAAGAAGGTGCTGTAGCCTTGTGCCTGCAGCCAGGTGTCGAGCAGGTGCATCTGGGTGCTCTTGCCAGAGCCGTCGATACCCTCAACGACGAAAAGCTTCCCCGGGAAGTCACTGCTGGGGCGCATTGTGGATCACTCGCCATCCATGTAGATAACAGGCTAAGATCGCTGGGAAGTATAGCATGAAGTTCCCCTGTACGCCAATTCAGGAAACGATGCCAGGAATCCTGCAGTAATCAGCAGGATTCGTGCAGCAATAACAAGGATTCCAGCAGGTGACTTGAAGTTGATGTTGAAGTATACTCAAGTCCATTGCACTACAAGCCGTAGCCAAGGTGAATACCCCATGCCCGAGTTGTCCCTCAACGTCCGGCACTATCATTTCGATTTTGCCGAAGGTACGCCCTGGCGTGAAGAGAACACGCGGGAGGTTGACAGCACTCGCAGGCTGAACCCCGCGGAGACCGCGCTGGTCCTGGTGGACTGCTGGGACCGCCACTACCTCAAGAGTTTTCTCGAACGCAGCGACAAGATCATCAGCGAATATATCGTTCCGGTGCGCGAGGCGTGCCATGAGGCGGGAATCACAGTGATTCACGCCCCGTCGCCGCCGCAGGCCAAGCGCTACCCCCAGTCGGTCCAGTATGCGGCGGATGACGACCTGTTCGGGCCGAGCCCGCACGGCCACCAGGCGGAATGGCCGCCGACAGCCTTCCGTCAGCGAACCGGCGAGTACCAGGAGTTCGCCAAGCCCCCGGGCGCCGTAGTACAGGCGTGGCGGGTCGTGGAGGCCGATCAGCGCAAGATAGCGCCGGAGCTCGAGCCGCGTGAGGGTGAATTCGTCATCGCCACAGGGCGGCAGCTACACCGTCTGTGCCGCCACCGCAAGATATTGCATCTGCTGTATGTGGGCTTCGCGGCGAACATGTGCATGCTCGCCCGCGACTATGGCATGAGGGCAATGCACCAGCGGGGGTACAACGTCGTGCTCCTGCGCGATTGCACCACGGGCATTGAGGCCCGGGACACCGTGCAGTCACAGGCACTAAGGCAGGCGGCGGTGCTCGAGGTGGAGATGATGCTGGGCTTCACGACTACCTCGAGCGATGTCATCCAGGCAGTGCGCGAGTACGTGCAGGCGCCGCCAGCCGCCGCAGAAGGCGGGTCCGGCGGCGGGCGAGGGCTGACGATGCCGCGGCCGCTGGAGAGGCTGGCCTCACGGTTGGGCGCGAGGTAGCCCAAAAAAGCTGCGATTTTTTCGCGTCGCCCCTTAACAGCGGGGGCCTCTCCGTCTATAATGCCGCTGAAGCACCTTTGCGGCGCGTCTGCGCCGCGAGAGTAATATGTGGGCCTTGACGGCCCCGAAGGTTAGTAAAGTGAAGTCTTCGGCCACGAACAGCACCAGGATTAGGATGAGCGTTACCAACCTCAACCTAGCCTTGTGTCTGCTCTCCGCCGGTCATTCCATTATGAACCTTAGCCACGTACCGGTTATTAGCCATGTGGTTAACCTTCATAAGAATGCCTGCGCAGCGGTCGGAACTATCAGTGACGGATAAGCTTTAACGGAACTCCAGTAACTGACACGGCCGCGAGCAGGCGAAGAGCCAGCTAGCGGCCGTTTTATTTTTGCATATAGCGCACCTGGCGTGCGCAGGGAGAGTTCCGATGAGACAGTTAGTGGAGGAAGCACAAAAAGGCTGTATGGCGGCGCGGACGCGGCTGGCGGCAGTGCTGCGCCCGCGCCTGATGACGATGGCACGCTACTATGCGCGCAAGACCTGGCTGGACTACGAAGACCTGTTGCAGGAGGCGTGGGTGGCGGTCTACGAGGCGCTGCCGGAGACGAAGCTCAATATCGGCGAGCCGGAGGAGTACCTGATGCGGCGGGCCCGCTGGGCAGTGTTGGACTACCTGAAGTGGTCACTGCGCCGCCAGATGGAGCCGCTGGAGGACTGGACGCCCGAACGGCAGGTGGCAGGGGCCGAGGGCGAGGTCGTGGCGCGGGCCACGGTGGAGCGCGTGGCAGAGGGGCTGTCGGAGATGCAGCAGAAGGTGCTGCGACTGCTCCTGGCGGGAGAGAGCTGCACGGACGCGGCCGAGACCCTGGGGTGTACGACCGCAAACGTCAGTTACCACCTTGGGCAGGTGCGGCGGCAGATGGAGGGCGTACTGGGCGAAATGGAGCCCGCTCTCGTCTAAAGAATGGAACAGGGGAGTGGCCAAGCTCTCCCCCGCACCAATGAGGTGATACGATGACCGGCTCCGGCACCAATCCACTGAGGATCATCTCCGGCAGTTCCAACCGCCCTCTGGCGGATGAAGTCTGCGAACAGCTCGACGTGGCACTTACGCCCGTCGAGCTGTCTCGTTTCTCTAATGAGAACCTGGCGGTGCAGGTCCTCGATAGCGTGCGCGAGTGCGACGTCTTTGTGATACAGTCGCTCTATCCCGCTCCGAGCGAGAGCCTCATCGAGTTGATGCTGCTGCTTGACGCTTGTCGCAGTGCCTCCGCCGCCCGTGTCACCGCTGTCATCCCCCACTACTCCTACGCCCGTTCAGACAAGAAGGACAAGCCGCGTATCTCCATCGCGGCCCGGCTGATGGCCGACGTGTTGACCACAGCCGGCGCGAACCGCTTCCTGACGATGAACCTGCATTCCGAACAGGTGCGTGGGTTCTTCAGCGTCCCGACTGATCACCTGCTGGCGATGCCGGTGATCTGCGAGTATCTGCGGCAGGGAGACCTGTCGAACGCGACTGCGCTGTTTGATCTGGGGCAGGACAAGCGGGCAGGCAACTACGCCGAGGCGCTGGGCATTCCGCTGGCTGTGGTAGACAAGCGGCGCATCAGCGACACCGAGGTTGAGATCAGGGCCCTGATTGGGGAGGTCGAGGGGAAGGATGTCATCTTCTTTGATGACGAGATCAGCCGCGGGACGTCGCTGATTGCGACCCTGAACGCGATCAAGCAGATGGGGGCGAGAAGCGTCCGCGCAGCGTGTACGCACGGGCTGTTTGCGGGTAACGCGATGGCCGAGATAGACCTTTCGGTACTGACAGAAGTCATCAGCACCAATACCGTCAATGTGCCGCCCGAAAAGCGCATTCCCAAGCTGACGGTGCTGTCAGTGGCTCCACTCTTCGCGGCGGCGATCGCGAACACCCATGACGGGCGGTCGATCAGCACGCTGTTTACCTAGGGGAGACGCAGCGGACCCAAGTTCAGGCCCGATACTCCGCTATCTGCTCCACGGTCACGGCCACAAATCCATACTCTGCGATGACGTCCATCAGCAGGTCGCCACGGGCCATGTGGCCGTCGGGGGCCAGCATCTCGCACATGACCACGGCCGGGTAGACCTCGGCCAGATGCGCCAAAGCGACCGCGCCCTCGGTGTGTCCGGCCCGCTCTGCTATTCCGCCGGGCGACGCCGCCAGCGGGAAGAGGTGGCCGGGGCGCATGAAGTGCTCTGGCTTGGACGCGGGATCCACCAGCGCACGAGCAGTCACTGCGCGGTCGAAGGCCGACACGCCCGTGGTGGTGCCGATCGTGTAGTCCACCGGCGCCGCGAAGCGAGGCCAGTTGCAGCCGCAGTTGGCCGGGTCGAGCAGGGGGATGCCCAACTCTTCAAGGCGGGCAGCGGACATGGCAATGGTCACCAGGCCGCGGGCCTGGGTGATCATGACGTTGAGCTTTTCGCCGGTAGCGAACTGGGCAGCGAGCAGGAGGTCGGCCTCGCCTTCACGTTCGGGATGGTCGAGAAGGGCTACAAACTCGCCGGAGGCGAGTGCGGCAATTGCCTGGTCAACAGTATGAGTCGGTTTCATGGGTTATTCTCGTTCGACTGATATCAGGCAGGCCGTTTGGCCTGGCTGGCAATGTAGACCCCGGCCAGGGTCGTGATGACGCCAAGGGCCTGCAGGAGGCTCGGGGCCTCGTCAATCACGAAGTACGCGACGACCAGCGCCACCGGCGGCACCAGGTACTGGAAGATCATCGTCTTGGACGACCCCAGGACGCGCACACCTCGGTACCATACCACAAACCCGTATACGCCCGCGAGCCACGCGAAGTATAGTACGCAGGCCCAGCCACCTGGGGCGAGGTGGGCCCAGTCGTAGTTCAGGGCCTGGCTCCAGCCGATGGGTACAATCATGATTGCACCCAGGGTATGGGCCCAGGCGGTGACCTTCAGCGGCGAGTAGTGGCGCAGCAGGGGCTTGCTGAAAATCGCGTAGGAGGCCCAGAGAATGGCACCGGCAATCATCACCAGGTCGCCGAGGATGTGGGTCTTGGGGATGTTGGCCGAGGCGTCGCCACCGAAGATGACGAGGGCAATGCCGATGAAGCCGAAGATCACGCCCAGCAGGCCGCGACGGGAGAATTTCTCATGGCCGAGCGCCGTGGTGATCAGGAACGTGAAGATCGGCGCGCTACTGATCAACAGGGCCGATTCGCCGGCTGAGGTGAGCTGAATGGCCTTGGCAAAGAGATACTGGTAGATGCCTACGGTGAAGAAGGAGAAAATCGCGAGGTAGCGCCAGTGCTCGCGCTTGATGTGCACGTTGCGCTCCATCACCAGCAACAGGCCGAGCAGGACCGGTACCATGAGAATATAGCGGGCCGAGAGCAGGCCCGTGACGCTGAAATGGTAGGTTTTGTAGAGAATCTTCAGCGCTACGAAGTTGAAACCCCAGGTCAGGGGCACGGTCGCGAGCCAGAGGTAGGTGCCGGCGACTGACGGCTTGTGGGTAGTGGGTTCGACGGGGGCAGGTACAGACATGGATGCACCAGACGAAAAGTCAGCGCCCCGCTGACTGGGGCGCCTGTAAGGTGATTATAGACCGGAGCCGTGGAATCGTCAAACGGCAGGGCTCAGAGGTCAGGGATCTGGTCTCAAAAGGGCAGCCGGGAGGTCTGCCGCAGGTATCAGTGGAATCCCCAGACAGCACATACGCGGGAGGTTTTTGCCATGCGCCGGTTCGTCTTGATTGCTATCACACTGCTCCTGGCCTGTGGCGTCTGGGCCGGGACTGTTACGGGGCGCGTCTTTGTTGACCTGAATGGAGATGGGACATACCAGGCCGGGGAGGCTGGAGTTGCCGGCGTGCTGGTCAGCGACGGCGCAACGCTGGTGCGGACGGCCGCAGACGGGGTCTACCGGCTTGAGATGCCGGATGGAGAGCAGGTAGTCTTTGTCGAGAACCCCGCCGGGACCTGGGCGACCAAGGGGTTCTACAGGAATGTGAAGGTGGGACCGGCAGAGGCGGACTTCCCGTTGGTGCGGCAGGAGCAGAAGGTGCCCTTCTACTTCGTGCAGGGCACCGATCTACACATCCGGCCAGGGGTCGAGCCCCAGATGGCGCAGTACGTGGCCGCAATCAACGGGCTCGCGGTGCCGTTGGCCTTCGTTGTCCATACCGGGGACCTCGTGGCGGATACCAACGGCAGCGATGTGAACGAGGCCCGCAAGCAGTTTGGCCTGTACAAGCAAATGGTAGCCGGCCTGAAGCCGCCCCTGCTCAACCTGCCGGGCAACCATGAGCATGTGGCGGCCAACCGCAAGGATATTCCACCGACCACCCCGGGCTGGGGCAAGGGGCTGTATCGTGAGGTCTTCGGGCCCACCTACTATGCCTTCAACTACGCGGGCGTTCATCTCGTGGCGCTTGATGGCAGCCGCTTCGTCAACAACAAGCTGGCATGGGACATGTCCCCGGAGTGCCTTGAGTGGCTGAAGGCATACCTCGCGCAGGTGCCGGCGAGTGAGCCGCTGGTGCTGCTGATCCATGAACCCTTCGCAACCCTCCCCGGCAAGGCGCAGATCGAGGAAGCCTTGAAGGGGCGGAAGGTGCTGCTCTCGCTGTCGGGACACGGTCATGGCATCGCTCGCTGGACCTTTGCGGGGGCGCCGGAGATCATGGGCGGAGCCACAAGCTATGCGTGGCATGGCTCGAACTTCGGCGCCAATGCCCTGGGATACCACCTTGTGAAGATCACCGGTGACGGGGTCGACAGCGCCTTCGGGGACTGGGCCGAGAAGTACCCCGTAACAGTGCTGACGCCGGGGCGGATGGCTATGCCCAAGGGCACGATCAAGGTCGAGGCCCTGTTCCTGGACCTCAAGAACGAGGTCCAGTCGGCGGAGGTAGGCATCGGCAGCGCCCTGGTGAAGGTGCCCGAGATCGGGACGCAGGGGATGTACCGCAAAGTGACCACGGAACTGACCGTGCCGCCGCTGCCAGATGGCGTCCATGACCTGGTCATAACTCTCCACGGGCAGGGGGAGCCTTTCGTGGAGCGACAGCCGTTTGTGGTGCTGACAGGGCAGCAGGAGCCCTTCACGGCTGCAGGGCCGGCGAGACTGCGGACGACAGTGAAGAGCGTTCAGGCCCCGCATGCGATCAGGGTGAACGGGCGGGAGGTAGTGAAGCTGGACCCGGCCGCGGGAGAGGTGCAGAAGGTGGATGTCGAGATACCAGCCGAGGCGCTGCGGCGGCTGAATGTGGTAGAGATGGTGTCCGGCCCGCTGGCGGAGGGTGCGGGCTACGATGACTGCAATGCCGAGTTCATCACGCTGCTCTACCAGGGCAAGGTGTACCGGGACTGCCGCATTAACGGGGTGAACCTGAAGAAGGCAGCGGAGGCCCAGACGGGGACGATGTACTTTGATCTGACGAGATAGCCCGGCGCACTCCCACCGGGAACGAACGCGCCTCCCCGCGCGGACGAAGCGTCCGCAGGGGAGGCGCGTTTTCGTTTGGGACGGTCTATCTCAGCGGTCGCCGAAGCGAACTGTCACGCCGCCTGCCTGCCAGGGGATGTCACCTGCGGTGGCGGTCCACTTACCACCAATCTTCACTTGCACGGGCTGGCCCATCTTCACGTTGGCATCGCTCGTGCCGTTGATCACAGCGGTTCCGTCCGGGTTGGTCACCAGCGAGCACGTATTGTAGATTGTGAAGCTGTCTCCCTGCCGCAGATCGTAGTAGTACACGCGCTGGCCCTTGCGGAAGCCCTTGACGCTGTCGACCTTGATGATGAACGGCTGGGCGTGGGTCGTGGCTCTGATGGTCGTCTGCAGCTTGCCATCGGCAGTCGAGAGCAGCTTGCCATGGAAGAAATGGCTGTCGGGACGACCGAGGGCCCGGCTGTACTCGTGGGGGTTCAGGGTCGTGATCGTGTGCTCATCCATAGGATCGTCATCGAGGTCGGCGAAGCCCAGGACGAAGGAGGTTTGGCCGAGGTCGATGACCGAGCCGGTGGGCGTCGCAGTGATGCCGGCGATGCGATAGACGGTGTTGCGCGAGTAGCCGGGATTGTTGAAGTAGATCGGCTGGTTGGTCAGACGGCCATCGGTCGGGAGTTTGAGGTTGGTGTAGACCTTGTTGTCTTTGTAGTCCACGATGCTGACTTCGCCCGCGAAGGAGGACTGCGGGAGGCTGAGGGTGAGCGCGGAGGACTTGAGGTCAGAGCCGCCGACGAGGTTGGCGCTCGTGACCTTGCCCTCGCGGGTGCTGAGGCGGGCGAAGCGCGCGTCGGTGGTGAGGCCGTCCACGGTCACCTCGGCCGCTTTGACGTCCGGTCGCGCGTAGAGGAGGGTGTCCTGCCGGCCTGAGACGTGATCCACTCGGACCGCCTGATGGCCCTCGGGGGCGGAGAGGCGCGTGATGGACTTCAGGAACGGTGCGGCTTTGGTCTCGGCAGGCTGGGCCGCAGCGGGTGTGAGGGCTATATACTGCACGCCGATCCAGTAGTTTTCGCCCTGTGGTTTGACGACCCTGATCGCGAAGTCATGCTTGCCGGCGGTCAGGTTGCGAGTGCCGAGGCTGAAGATCTCCGAACCGTTCTGGGGGACAGTCCCGGGCTCGTTGAGGAGTTTGGGAAGGGTCTCGCCATCCACGCTCAACTGGGCCACGCCGTAGTTGGGTGAGCCGTAGATGGAGACGTTGATCGTGTAGTCGCCGGCCTTCGCCACCTGCAGGGGCAGCCGCATCTCGTCGCCGGGGCCGGTGGCTTTGAAGAGCACAAGTTGGTACTGCGGGATCGGCCTGATCTCGCCGGCAGTGGCAGTGGCGACGGCAGCGAGCTTCTCGCTCTGGTAGACGCCCTCGGGCAGAGGGCGCGCGTAGGGCTCGTAGACGGCCATGTAGGCGCTGCTCAGAGCCGCGGCGTCGCTTTGGCGGCGGGCAATTACGTAGCGCGCCCGAGGGTAACCGGAGGGCGCACCGTAGGCGCCGACGGTTTCGGGATAAATGCCGGGAGCCCAGGCGGTAATGAGCTCGGTGCCGGGCTCGGGCAGGAGGGTCATCTTCACATGGGCGTCTTCCTGGCCGATGTCCCAGGTAGCGGCGACATTGCCGGCTATGGGAGCGCGCTGGGGATTCATCAGGAAGCCGAGGCCGTTGCCGGGGGGCGGATTCCAATACACCTTATTGGGGAAGCCGATCATGTCGGCGTCGTTGCCCTGCAGTTCGCCCCACTTGAGGTCAGCGCCGGCGAGAGAGCCGGCCTCTGGTTCGGAGAGCTTCACGCCCTCGAAGTTCACAGTCTTGGACAGGGCGTGGAAGAGGTAGTCGTGCTGCTTGCCGCCAGCGACCTGGAAGAGGTCGAGGAGGTAGGTGTCGGGGCCGTCACCCACCAGGGCGCAGACGCGGCGGTAATCGGTGACGCCGAGGCTGCTGTAGGTGCTGGGGGCGGTGCACTCGCTCACCTGCAGACCGGGGAGACCGGCGAAGAGAGCGAGGTCGCCGCCGCTGCCGTCTTTGGCGGCGTCGCGACCCTGACTGGCTTCGTCCACCAGCACGAGATTGTGGGAGGCAGTCTGGTGAGACCAGCCAACCTGGGTGTGGGTGGAGCCGAGACCGTAGCCCAGGTCGTAGGTGAGTTCGTAGCCGAGGCCGTAGTAGTTGAGGTTGAGATCATCGCGGTGACCGTGGTTGAGAGAGGGGCCGAAGCGGATGATCGCGGCCTGGGCCTCGGGGCTATTGGGCGTGCGGAGGATCGCCAGGCCCTTTTGGCCGAAGAAATTGGTGGCATTGAGGCGGCGGTCGAGCCAGGAGGGGAGCTTGCCTTCACCCGTGGGGGGAGTATCGGCATGAAACAGCAACCACTCCTGGTCGGGTTCGGAGGCGCGGGCACGGGTGATATCGCCGTTGGACAACCAGGCGACAAGGTTGCCAAAGTCCTGTCTCGTCTGGCCGCTGGAGCGCGCGTAGAGCATTTCGGCGAAGTGGAGATCGAGCGGCGAGGAAGGCTTGGCCGGTGGCATCACCCGCGTGATATCGGGGCCGGAATCGCCGAAGCG
This sequence comes from Armatimonadia bacterium, assembly GCA_039683575.1. Lineage (GTDB taxonomy): Bacteria > Armatimonadota > Zipacnadia > Zipacnadales > UBA11051 > JAJFUB01. Next base: position 42,537 of record JBDKRC010000208.1, read on the forward strand.
GGGGTTGTGGCCGAGAGCGGTGATAGCGCCGGCGGGCAGGGTATAGAAGGATTGGAAGACCGGATCGTTGTAGACATCAATACCCTTGGGGTACTTTTCGCTGCGGTAATTCCACAAGGGGTCGGAGAAGGTCAAGTATAGCTCGCGGCTGTGATCGGCGTACATCGTCGAGGTCTCGAAGTACCGGCCGTCGCGGCAGACGTTGTTGTGCACCAGCGCCTGGATGCCGTAGGGGCCGCTGTACGCCCAGTCGACGTAACTCTCGATGCCAAGGAGAGCGCCGACGGACAACGCACCGCGGATGTAGTCAGCTTCCCCGTTGTTCAGGCCACCCTTGAGAGACTGCTCGTAGCAGTACGCGGCGCCGTTCTTGAGCATGTTGCGCTCGATGTTCTCGCGGCGAGTGAGGCCGGTCGTCACGGAGCGCTCGTCGAGAGACTTGCTGTTGTAGATCTGATCGTAGAAGTCGACAAGGCGCACGAGCACGCGGGCAACCTGGTACCACGGGCGGGCGAGGCGGCCGCTGGGTGGGTTGGAGGGATAGTCCCACGAGCCGGCATCGCATGAGGGATAGATGTCGGCGATCAGGTCGAGGATATAGGCGGCCTTGCGAGCGTACTTTTCGTCGCCAGTGAGCGAGTAGGCGACGGCGCAATTGCCAGCCATGTCGTGGATGAATTTCTCAGTGACCCACGCGTTCCAGGAGCCCACGAAGTAGTGAATGCGGCCATCGGGGTTCTTGTAGCCTGTGCCCTCGTCGGGATACTGCTCGTTGGGCAGGACATGGCCCTTGAGGCAGGTGACGTGGCCGGGGTTGTCCCAGGAGCAGCGGGCGCCGGCCCAGGTGCCCCAGCTTGACTTGCAGATCGGGCAGCCCGTGAGCCCGTAGGCGAAAGCCGCGCCCTTGGCGGGCAGCATGTCGCGGTACCACTCGTCCGTGCGCGCGACGGCGGCGTCGGCCTGGGCGATCACACCCTTGGCGTAGGACGCGGCCCAAGATTGCTCTTTCACCCGCTGGCGCGCCGCCTGCACGTCGGCGACGGTGTGGTAGACGCAGGGGTGCTCCGAGCGGCCCTTTTCGGTGAGATCGATCTTCTTCCATCCGGTCTTTGGTGACACTTTCACTCGCACCTGCTGATCAGGATCAAGATAGGCGCTCAGGCGTGCAACGCCGAGGTACATCTTGTCAGGCTGATAGGTCTCGTTGACGGTGACACGCACGGAATCGGTGGTGAGGGCAGGGAAGCGAACGATAAAGGGCCCGCGCTCATCGGGGAAAGTCTGCTCCAGGGGCGGGCCGGCGGAGAAGCTGATCGTGACGCTCTTGAGGTTCGTGTAGAGGCTGGGGTTCTCGGCGTTGTAGAGGACGAGGGTGTCAATCTTCTGCGGCTGCGCGAACCGGATCTCAAGCCACTGCGGCAGCTTGTTGTTGTAACCGGCCCACCAGGTGTCGTCCTTCTCGTCAATGGCGTCAGCAGCGCTGTACTTGGCCCCAACAGCACCAGCGGCCGAAGAAGCCGAAGGCGCCGCACCCGGTACGAGGTCTTTGGCAAGGCCCGCTGTGAACTGGGCGTGAGCGGCTGAAACCAAAACGAGAGCTAACAGCAGCGGCAGCAGTCTATACACGAAAGCGACCTCCCAGTCATCGTCTGCAGTGGGTTCGTCGGCAAGCACAAACAAGCTGAGTTCGCCGAAGAGCCTGTCATTCCTCTGCACACGTGCAGAGGCCAACAGAGGGCCGGAGCACGTGTGCCGACCCTCCGTATGCTTGTGAGCAAACTAGCAGCAGGTTGCTCTGTGCCCTTGGCTATTGCGTCGGGTTAAAGTACGGGGCGTTGTTGCCGTTGTTGTACAGCGCGCTATGACTCATAGCCTTGGCGTGTCCATCGCAGAAGGCGACGTTGCCCATGCCATTGTGGCGCTCTATGAAGTTGAACCCGGTGTACTGGTAGTTGTGGAAGACGCGCGCCTCGTCATAGGCCAGGGCATTATGCTTCCCCCCGCAGATGCTGCAGTTGCTGCCGTCTGGGTTGCAGACGAACTTCCCGAAGGAGGGGCTGCGGAAGATCACGCGCGCGTTCTGATCCTGGGCCACATCACCCATGATGACGATCTCCGCGGGGCGCACAATCTGCCCCAGGGTCATACTTGGCCCGTTGGAGGTCATGACCCCGGTGTAACCATAGCTGCGGTTACCCAGATAGTCATTGGTCAAGGATTTCATGTCCGAACTGGGGCAGTCGTGTACCTGGAAGCTCTTGATATAGGGCTGGGTAGTCTGAATGAGGCCCATGCGTGGGGTGCCGAGGTCATAGTACATGGGCAGCCGCTCATCATAGTCCTGAGCATACTGCAGCAGTGCAAGGGTGATTTGCTTGACATTGCTCAGACACGTGCTCTGCCGGGCCTTCTCCCGGGCCTTCGCAAAGACCGGAAACAGGATGGCGGCCAGGATAGCGATGATCGCAATGACGACCAGCAATTCAATCAACGTGAAACCTCGAGTTGACTTCATCTTGTGGGCCTCCCTAAGGTGATGGCGTATCCGTTCAGCACGGGCTGTCTTCAGACCTGCCATAGTAGACAAATCATGGTCGATCAGGTGCCATGGTTGTCAAGGCGAAGTGACAGGGACGCCGGCAAGCAAGCAGCAAAAGCGGGGTGGACGGCTTGCATCCACCCCGCGCACACTCGCCGCCTGAGCCGGGGGTGCCATCCCACCGCAAGGCCGTGGTGGGAGACGGGGAACAGGATTGCCGCAAGGATCGCAATGATGGCAATCACGACCAGCAACTCGAGACATAATTCCCCCCTGATACTCCGTATCCAGCCACTTCTGACATCCATGTGGCAAAAGAGCTACCGTGCACCCGTGAGCAGGTTGAAGCGCGAGCCGTTGCGAACCTTCCGGAAACTATACTGAGGGTGATCTCGATGATCGAGGAACCAGCCAATCTTTCTTTGCATGCGCGATTTGAGGAACTTCGGCGCAGCGCGCTGCTGTCCATGACCTTTGACGAGGAAGCCACAGGCGACTTCAAGTCCTGGCAGCGTCGCCTGCGCGAGGCGCTCCTGGACCTGCTGGCGGTCCACCCCCGGGAAGAGCAGCCCGTGGCGGGGGAGGTACTCGACGAACGTGACATGGGCGACTACACCCGCCAATACGTGCGGTTCAACAGCCGCGACGGCGTGACCATCCCCGCCTTCAAGATGGTACCTAAGGGATTGAGCGGCCCAGTGCCCGCCGTGCTATGCCTGCACGGGCATGGCACGGGCAAGTGCATCCCGGCAAACTTCGGACAGGATGTGAAGGGCAGGCCGGTGGTGGTCGAGGGTGAGCGGGATTACGCAGTTCAGGCGGTACGGGAGGGTTACATATCGCTGACGCCGGACCTGCGCGGGATGGGAGAGTTGATGCTGCAGGATGATCTCGTCGGGGATCGGGGCTCATCATGCCAGCAGCTTTCGCAGCGGGCGCTGATGGCCGGGCGGACACTGCTGGGGATGCGGGTGTTGGACTGCATGTCGGCGGTGGACTACCTGAGCGCGCTGCCCGAGGTGGATGCCAGCAGACTGGTGTGTACGGGGCAATCCGGGGGCGGCACTGCGACACTCTTCGCGACGGCACTCGACACCCGGTTCGCGGTATCGGCACCGAGCTGCTACTTCTGCACGTTCGAGCACTCGATCATGGCGATGAGCCACTGCGACTGCAACTACGCGCCAGGCCTTCTGAACCTGTGCGAGATGTACGACATCGCCGGTCTGATCGCGCCACGGCCCATGCTTATCATATCCGGCGAGCAGGACCCCATCTTCCCCATCGAGGGAGTGCGAATCGCGTTTGAGAAGCTGCAAAGGATGTACGAGGCAGCCGGGGCTGCGGGCAAGGTGGAGCTCTACGTCGGGCCAGAGGGGCACCGCTTCTACAAGGCGCGAGTGTGGGACTTTGTGCGGGAGAGCTTAGAGGCTTGACAGTCTTCTTCTGTATAAGTATTCTGTATACAGAAGGTGTTTCCGATGGCAAAGACGCGTATCAATGTTTGCGTATCAGAGGACAGGTGGCAGAAGATCAGGGAGTTCGCTGCCAAGCATCGAATGTCCGCGAGCGCCGTGGTTGATGAGGCCCTCGAGCGGGTACTGCGGGACGACGAGCAGTGCGGCCCGGATCGTCTGGCCGCGTTCGCGGAGATCATGGCTACTGACTTCGGCCAGGTCGGCACGCCGGAGGAGTTGGCCGCTGAGCTAGAGGGTGCTCATGCGCCATGTCTGGAGCCCGGCCAATGACTCCCGTCCACTTTCTGGACGCAAACATCGTAATATACGCCACCGGGACGAGTCCCACGTATCAGCAACCATGCGAACGCATTTTGCGGGCCGTGCGTGACGGGGAATTGCTGGCGGTGACAAGCGTCGAGGTATTGCAGGAGATCATGCACTTCTCGCTCGGGCGTGGGCGTGTCGAGGCTGGGGCGAGGATCGTGCGCAATCTCCCGAAGATGGTTACGGACGTCCTGCCTGTAGACAGCAAAGACATTCTGGAGATGGTGGCGATCCTCCAGGCAGTGCCGGGCTTGTCCACTCGCGACGCAGTCCATGCGGCGGTGATGAAGCGCCACAACCTGGACAGAATCATCACGGCCGATCGCCACTTCGCCTCGATCCCCGATATTGTTGCCCTGGATCCACGCGACGTTGCAGCGAGCCTCGGGGCCTAGACCAGCTTCGGCTCCGCGCGGCCGGTGAAGGGAAACGCCGTCTCGCTGAACAGCGAGAGCTTCACCACAAACGCCCACGTCTCGCCGCCATACTCCACCCACAGCGTCATCGCGGGAGCGCCCTGGCTGAGGGCGGATAGCAGCCGCTTCTCGACGTAGTCCAACTCATCCGCGGACGCGGGGCGGAACTCGCCCTCGAACAGGTTGCGCTGCACGCGCAGCCGGTCTGTCTCGCGGGTGAAGGTAACGTCCGCTCGCCCCGCCGCAAGTTGCTCCCCGGTGTTGAAATCAAACAGCGTTGCCTCGACATCCCGCAGTTCGACAGGAAGGTCTGCCATGGTGATCCCCTTATGAAGGCTGGCGCAGGCCCCGAGGCTTCGCCCCGACAGCCTGCATCAGCGCTTTGATGTAGCCATGTGCATAGGCCCGGGAGGCCAGCCCCAGCGGCGCATCTCCCGTCAGCTTCGGCCAGTGGTCCGGCATCATTGCATACTGGTAGCCGAATTCATGGTACAGCCTCATGGCTGCCACCATGTCTGTATCGCCATCGTCTATGAAGGTCTCATCGAACCTGGGGCACGAGCCGCAGACGTCGCGGAAGTGCACATGGAAGATGCGGTCGCGCTCCAGAAAATAGCGCACGATCTCCAGCACGTCCGCCCCCGCCTGCTCTGCGACCGTCCCCTGGCACAGGTTCAGGCCGTTTGCGGGGCTATCTACTAACTCGATCAGTTGCTTCATCCCGGCGAAGTCGCTGATGATCCGCGCCTCACCCTTAAGGTACGGCGTCTGTGGCGGGTCCTGGATGTGAAACGCCAGCTTCACCCCGGCCTGCTCGGCGGCCGGCACGATCCGGACCAGGAAGTACTCCAGCCGCTCCCACATCTCGTCCGCGTCCACGGCGTAGCCCGGCTCGGGCGGCACAGCCTTGATCTTGTCAAAGTCATACCGGCGGACGCCAGCCTCTCCCCTACCCCATGGGCCAGAGTCGCTACCCCACACATCAATGATGCTCCAGGTCCACTCCACCACACGGATACCGCATTCGCCGCAGATCTCGATGGTGCGGCACACGTCCTCGATCTCGCGGTCACGCTCCGGGCGGCCGAAGCGGGCGTTCCAGTACTGCGTCTCGGGCCCCTGCGGCAGCAGAAACACGCCCAGGCTCAGGTCATGTGCATATAGACGATCCTGCAGGGCGCGCAGGTCGTCCTTCGGCACGATGCCACAGCCCTTCGGGGGCATGAGGCGAACTCCGGTGAGCTTCACCGTCTCAACGCCAAGCTGCTGGAGAAACTGGAGGAAGTCGTCTGAGAGGTCATGCAGATCGTCGCAAAGCTTCATGGCACGGCTCCTGGTTGCCGAGGCTACCGGTCAGCAGTAACAAAACAGCCACCATACTTTGATGGTGGCTGTTCGAATTCCTGCCTGTCGGCTCAGATTACTCGCAGGACGAGCCGCCGCCCTCTTCGAGGGCAGTCTGCACGAGACCGATCGCCGTCTGCAGCATGCCGGCTGTCCAGCAGTCGCGCTTGAGCTCCTCGAGGTCTACATCGTCGGTCAAGAGAGGGCTCTCCAGCGGCTGGATGTACTTGGCCTTGACGATGGTGAGATGCTCGCGCCCGCCGCGGGTGCTGTAGCTTTCCTTGTTGAGGGTACCGATCACGAGCATGCGGGTCCCCTCGCGGATGTTGTCCACCGCCCAACGTCCGAGATCTTCCCAAACGTCTACCAGGAACAGGTCAGAGACCGGCTCGCCGGTAGCCCGGTTGAAGGGTCTGTCCACTTCGAAGCTGAACTCAGCCTTCACCTGCCCGGACGACTTCTGCCGCAGAGTTGCATCCCTGGTCGCAAATCCCGACAGCAGCACCAGATTGAGATCTGCCAAAACGCCCACCTCCCACGGGGGACTTTTTCCTCTTCAGCCAGTCAGCCTCGCCCAATCAAGCACCGCGACGCAGACCCAGAAGGGGTTTTAACCTCTTTATGATAGCAGGTTGAGAAACGATTATAGCAGAGGCTTTTGACATGTCAACCAGCGAAAGAGCACCAGAATTGCTGACTACAGGGCTCTGACAATAGTTCACACAGGTTCCCCCGGCGCCGTCCCGGCTGCCGTCTCTGGCGCTGGCTCATGGGCTTTGCGGCCATGGACACGCTCGTACGCCTGACAGTAAGGACAGAAGCGGTCCTCGATATTCCTGACGAACCAGAAGGCGAATCCTCGCTGCGTCCGCCGGGCCCGATCGCATACTTTGCACTGCCCGCACTTCTCCGCCATCGAGCGGTCTCGTTCGCTAATGCTGCCACTGGCCATGCTCTCTCCTCCCTTCTCAAGCTGATGGTAGGCACACATTTGCCCCTCTGCAGGCGTCATTCCTCCCGGCCGGCGGAGGGACAATGCCCTCAGGTCGAGAATTTACCTCAATCGCAGGCCAGTGAGGTGGTACCATGCCCGACCCGATCCAGGAGCGCCTTCAGCAGCTCCGCGACGCCCTGAACGAAGCCAACTATCGCTACTACGTCCTCGACCAGCCGACCATCAGCGATGCCGAGTATGACCGGCTGATGGCCGAGCTGCAGGACCTGGAGACCCGCTACCCCGAGCTGATCACCCCGGACTCCCCCACGCAGCGCGTCGGAGCGGCCGTCCGCGAGGAACTAGGGGCAGTCCGGCACTCCCGGCCCATGATGAGCCTGCTCAGCATCTTCTCCGAGGCCGAGGTCCGCAGCTTCGACGAGAACTGCCGCAAGCAGGCTGAGGGGCCTGTGCAGTACTGGGCGGAGCCGAAGTTTGACGGCCTGGCCATCGAACTGGTCTACATAAACGGCATGCTCGACATCGCCGCCACGCGGGGAGATGGCGTTACCGGGGAAAATGTGACGGAAAACGTACGGACGATCCGACAAGTGCCACTGAGGCTCCATCGTGGCGAACTGGAGTTGCCCAAACGGCTCGAGGTGCGTGGCGAGGTGTACATGGGCGTCGCGGACTTCGAGGCCCTCAACCGCCGCCGTGAGGAGGCAGGCGAAACTCTGTTCGCCAACCCTCGGAATGCCGCCGCGGGATCGCTGCGGCAACTCGACTCCGCCATCACAGCCTCGCGGCCCCTCGCCATGTTCTCCTATGACCTCGGCCTGCACGAGGATCTGGATTTCGACACCCAGGTGGACATGGTCACGGCCCTGCGGCAATGGGGCCTGCCGGTCAACGACCTGGGCAAGCTCTGCGACGGCATTGACGAGGTCATGGCGTACCACGCGGGCATGATCGAGCAACGAGACGACCTCCCGTACGAGATAGATGGCGTGGTCATCAAAGCCAACGACCGGGCGCTACAGGAGGAACTCGGCGCACGAAGCCGCAGTCCCCGCTGGGCGGTAGCCTTCAAGTTCCCTCCGCGGCAAGAGACCACCCTGATCAACTCCATCCTGGCCAGCGTCGGCCGCACGGGGGCCATCACGCCCATCGCGATGCTTGAGCCGGTGCACATCGGCGGTGTCACGGTCAGCCGCGCCAGTCTGCACAATCAGGACGAGATCGACCGCAAGGACATCCGCGAGGGTGACACGGTGCTGGTACAGCGCGCGGGGGATGTCATCCCGCAGGTTGTCATGGTCATCAAGGAAAAGCGCCCCGAGGAAAGCGTGCCGTACAAGCTCCCGGCCAACTGTCCCGTCTGCGGCACACCGGTGGTGCGGGAAGAGGGCGAGGCGGTGACCAAGTGCCCGTCGGTGGACTGCCCGGCGCAGATGGAGGGCCGCGTGGAGCACTACGCCTCGCGTGGCGCACTCGACATCGAGGGCCTCGGCGAGCGTTGGGCGGGGATACTGACCAGCAAGGGCATGGTCAGCCACCTGTATGACCTGTATGCCCTCACCAAGGAGCAACTGGTGAGTCTGGAGCGCATGGGCGAGAAGTCGGCGGAGAACCTGCTGGCGGCGCTCGAACAGAGCAAACACACCTCCCTCACGCGCTTCATCTACGGTCTGGGCATCACCCACGTCGGCGTCCACGTGGCAGACCTGCTGGCCAAGGCCTTCTGCGACATCAGAGCGCTCATGGACGCCACGCAGGAGCAACTGGAAGCGGTGGCGGGTATCGGTCCTGAAATCGCCAGCAACGTGCATGACTTCTTCGCCCAGGAAAAGAACCGGCAGGTAGTGGAGCGTCTGCTGGCCGCCGGCGTGACGCCCGAGTGCCTGGCGCGCCCAGAGGCCGGGGCGCAGACGCTGGCTGGCAAGACCTTCGTGCTGACCGGGACACTGGAAGGCTACACGCGTGATGAGGCCAAGGCGGCTATCGAGGCCCGCGGCGGGAAGGTCACTGGCAGTGTCAGCAAGAAGACCGATTACGTGGTAGTGGGGGTAGATCCAGGATCGAAGCTGACCAAAGCGCAGGAGTTGGGCGTTGCGGTGCTGGAGGAAGAGGGGTTTGTAAGGTTGTTGGAGGCGGGTGGGGAGCTTCGGCTGGAGCTATAGTCAGGGGGAGAACCATTATGCAACGGCAGCGAATTGTGCCGGCGATCTTGACGGCAAGTCTCATCTGTCTGGTTGTTGGGTGTCGAGCGCGTCCCAGTGCCTCATATGAGAGGTTCCTGCCCAAGCTGGACCCAGTTCTCGCGCTGCCGCAGTACCCGAAGCCTTCACCTAACGGCTACGAGGTGCTGCTGCAGTTCGCTGCGAAGATCAGCGAGAAGCATAGAACTTATTCGGCCTCTCTCGCAGAGTCGCAGGCCGCCTTGCCGACTGAGGTGGAGGCTAATCTGAAGGCCCTGTCAGAACTCCGGCGCGCACGGCAGATGGAGTGGCTA
>JBDKRC010000209.1:0-14490 GCA_039683575.1 Armatimonadia bacterium
GTCCCGTCGTCCCGTCGTCCCGTCGTCCCGTCGTCCCGTCGTCCCGTCGTCCCGTCGTCCCGTCGTCCCGTCGTCCCGTCGTCCCGTCGTCCCGTCGTCCCGTCGTTCGTCGTTCGTCGTTCGTCGTTCGTCGTTCGTCGTTCGTCGTTCGTCGTTCGTCGTTCGTCGTTCGCCGTTCGCCGTTCGCCGTTCGCCGTGTGGAGCGCGGGCATCCCTGCCCGCATGCCGTTGCCGTTGCCGTCAGGCCCGAAGGGCCGTCCGGCCTCTAGCCAGGGCCGCAAGGCCCTGGTGACAGACGCCCAACCGCTAGAGCCCCGAAGGGGCGGCAGCCTCCTCTACGGAGCGGACTAACACAAGGACCAACTCAATGGCCCAGATCGCCGAGACGCCCTGCAGCACCTGTCCCGGAAAGTGCTGCGACGAGCTTGCTGTCACGATCTCAGTGGTGGACGCCGCCCGCATAGTGCGCGCCCTGCACCTCTCCGTCTACGACCTCTTGGCTCGGTACGTGGACGAGGATCCGCGCGAGAAGCCCTACGCGTTCATGATTCGCCGTCAGCCCATCGCGCTCGCCATGAACCCGCCCGGCAACAAGACCTGCGGCTGCCCCTTCCTGCTGCAGGTCGGGGACGCCCGCCGCTGCGGCATCTACGATATCCGCCCCGGCACCTGCCGGGTCTACCCCTTCAGCCGTGAAAAGACGCGGGTCTACCACAAGAAGGGAACGCTATGTCCCAGGCGCTTCCGGACCGACGACGAGGAAGCCCGGCGCATTCATCAAGAGATCGATGAATACCAGCGCCAGTGGAACATACATGCCGAATTCGCCCGCGAATGGAACGAAAACCCACCTCGCCATGCCTCCTTTGACAAGCTGCTGGACTTTGTCGAGGAGATCATCGAAGAGGGAAGAATCTAATCTATTGTCGAAGACCTGAACGGTAGCCGGACTCTTGCTGCTGCCTGGGAACAGCATTCTCAACTGGATTGGGGGAACCTCATACTGGTAGTCACGTGTTTGAGATGATGCCCTGCTGGCAATAACAGAGTCGGCCTGATTGAGGAAGCACCTGTGTGGCAATTGCACCAGCGGTGGCGACTGCAGGACACTGAAGACACGCAGCAGCAGACCGAGGAAGTTCGTCTCGGCTCCTTCCGGCTGCGGCGCTTGCTGATTCTCGTCGTGACTCTGGCGATGGCCGTACTGGCCGGATACGCCGGAAGCCGTTACATTCGCCCCTTCAGCTACGCTGGAATTGGCCTTTCGGCCGTTGGTGGCGCCGCCCTCGCCCTGCTCGTAATCATCATCCCCCGCCAGGCTTTGCGTGTACTGCGCCGCGGCTTTATCTTTACTGGCTTGGTTTTCAGGCGGCGGGCTCTGCGCCGTCTCGTGCGTCGGGAGCGAACCCAACTGTCCGGTGCGGCCGAGGAAATGCCCTCAGCGGCCCTTATGCGCGACCTCGCCGTGGGCGAATACCTCCGTGGCTCTGTCGAGACCGCTGAGATCGATCTCGCTCGCGGCCTTGAGCTGGATCCGGACAACGCCGACCTCCTCAACAACCTCGGCGTGACTCTCGCCGAGGGTGAGCAACACGACGAGGCCGCCTCTTTCTTCATCCGCGCGCTCAGCGGCGATAGCGCCGAAGACGCCGCCATAAACTGCGCACTGGTCGCTCCGCTGGTCTCCGATCCCGGCTGGCTGGAGCAGATGATGAACTCCGCCGGCACCCCCGCCCATGCCGTGGCACTCAACAACCTCGGTGCAGCCTACGCCCACCGCAACGACTGGGAGACCGCCAGCAGGTGCTTCGCTTCCGCCGCTGAACTGGCCCCGGACTTGCCCGCGGCACGCGCCAATCTTGGCCTCGTCGCCTACCAGGATCACGAACTGCAGCAGGCTGCAGACAGCATTATGCACGCCAACCGGCAGGCGCCCAATGAGCCGGATTTTGCGAATTACCTCGGTGTCATTCTCGCGGACGCCGGCCAGCCCGAGCAGGCGCGCGCCTTCATGCGACGCGCCCACCGCGTGGACCCTGCTGGGATCCACATCCGCATCAATAGCCTGGCCGTTGAGGCCCTCGGGGGACACTGGGGCTTGGCCCGCAAGGGCTTCCAGAGCCTGGTGAACGAAGATGACCACCGGGCCGACACTCTATACAATCTGGCGGTGACTGAACTCGCCACTCACGAGCCGGCCGCCGCTGCAACCTCCGCCGCCGCTGCCATCGCCGCCGGCGATACCAGCCCTGATGCCTACACAGTGCTTGCCGTGTCGCTATGGGAGACGGGACGGCGGGCCGAAGCACTTTCTCATTTCCAGTCCGCTGCTGCGTCGCCTGATGCCACTGCAGTCGAGCACAGCAATCTCACCCGTGCCTTGCTGCTGAACGGAGAGATCGAAAAGGCCATCGCAGTCGTTCAGGCTGCCGCCCAGCGCTGGCCTGACGACCACAACCTCCAGTTCGATCTGGCCACCGCAACCGTCGGCCTCAGCGCCACGCGCTTCCGCGAGGGCATGTCACCTGAACTCCGTGCCCCCCTGCTGGCCGCCATGCAGCGCTATCAGCCGATGCTCGAGGCCGTGATTGAGCGGCAGGCGGAACTCGCTCCCGAAGCACACGTCAACCTCGGACTGTACTACTACATGCAGGACCTGTTTGAGACTGCCGCGAGCCATTTCGAGGCCGCCCTGCGCCTGGTCCCCAAATCCCGGGAGCTTCAGTTCCTGGTTGGCACCGCTCTGGCCAGAGAAGGCGAAAAGCAGACTCATCGCACTGCAGACGGCGACACCGCACCCACTGCCGTCGGGCGCAACTTCCTCCGCCGCTCCGTGCCCTTCCTGGAGACCGCTTGCGAGAGTCGTGAGGTGCTCTTGGAGGCAGGGCACAATCTGGGACGCAGTCTCTACGCGCTCAAGGAGTATGACCGAGCCCTGGTTGCTTTCCGCCGGGTGCTCAAAACGGAGACTACCGAGGATCTGAACGTCCTCGCCGCCCTGGCCGCGGCACGGCAGGCCCAGAGAATTCAATTGCTCTTCAAAACACAGATCATGTCGGAACACAAACGGGAGCAATTGCGGTCAAGATCTCTGGAACTGCTCAACGTATCGGTCCATTACTTCCGCCAGGCCCTGCTCCGCAACGAGCTTGACCCCACCCTGCATGGCAACATCGGCATTGCGTACATGCTGCGGAACCGCCAAAATGACGTGGAAGCAGCCGTACGGCATTGGGAGAGAATGCGGGCCATCGGCGGTGGAGCCATGGCGCGCCGCTACGCCGAACTGGCGCAGATGGAGAACCTCGCCGACCCGAGCCGGGTCGGCTTCGACGACCGTAGCAGCAAGTTGCGGGGCATTGACGCTCTGCGCTGGCTGGCGGTTGCGCCCCCGCGCCCGTGCGGCGTGCGGTTTGTCATCGAACCGGTGGCAGTGCAGCAGCCATGGCGCCTTGTGGCCGGGACCGACCGTCTGCGCGTTGCGCTGGAGTACCGCGACCGCATCGCCGAGGCCGAGATGCGGCTGGCCAGGCTGCGAGTCTAGGCCTGCTTCTGCCCGGCCAGGAGCGCCTGCTCCGGGCTCTTGCCCCAACTCAAAGACCTCTGAGGATGTACATGCGGAACGCGAGACGAACGGGTAAGCGTTTGCCCCAGGCGCCCACCGACAACGTGATGACCCTGCAGGTGGTCACAGCGGCCTTCGCCGCCCTGATGGGCCTGCTGGCGGTCTTCGAGGCTGCCAGGGCTGTCACCGGCGCCGGCAATGCCGCGGCGTCCTGGGCGGATACCCTGTTCTCGGTGGTGGCCGCCCTGATTGCCGTCGGCGCCGCCTGGCTTGCGCGACGCGGCAGCGCCAGTGCCGCCAGTTGGCTCCTCATCGTGACGGCCGCCTTGCGCGTTGCCGTCGCCGCCGGTGTCACCGCTCCGGCCTCCTACCAGTTCATCTGGCCCTTCTACCTGATCCCCATAGTCATCGCCCAGGTGCTTCTAGGCAGTCGTGCCGGCGTCCTCACCGCGCTCGGCGCTGGCGTCATGTTCGTCTTCACCTACAATGCCCTCAGTGGCTCGCCGGAGATTGCCGGGGACCTCGGCCCCGCCGTCCTCAGCGCCAGTCTGCTCTACATCCTGGTCGGAGTGCTTGTCCACATCGCCATCAGCAAGATGGCGCAGGCTCTGCACCGGTCTGCGAAGCTCGTCTCCTCACACGAGCGGGCACGCACCGAGCTTCGCGAACGCGAGGAGCAGTTCCGCGCCCTCGCCGAAAGCTCCGCCACCGGGATTGTGATCCACCAGGACGGGCGCCTTGTCTATGGCAATCCGCATTTCTTCGACATGGCACAGTGTCCGAGCGATGACTGCTTCGGTCTTTCGCTCTGGGACTTCTTTGACAAGGCCGACGTTGAGCGAATCCAGCAGCAGCTTGCCCGCCGCCGCCTCGGCAGGGCACAGCGCGTTGAGCCTACCCTGGTAATCTTCAATCCGCTCAAAGCCGGGCGCCGCTGGTGTGAGGTGGCGGTGGCCGAGGCCGAGTTCTGGCAGAAGCCGGCGATCGTAGCCAATCTGCTCGATGTGACCGAACGCGTGGAGGCACAGCTTGAGGTGCAGCGCGAGCGTGACTTCTCCAACAACATCATCAACAATGCCGACGCGGTCATCATGGTTGTGGATGCCGAGGGCAGACTGCTGCTGCTGAACCCGGCCGGGCAGCGCCTCACCGGCTACACCGTCGAAGGGATCGGCCAGCAGGCCTTCTGGGAAGTGCTATGCCCTGAGGAAACGCGGGCGGGGACGCGGCGCCTCTTCTTCGACGCCAAGGCCGGCGGTCAAATGGGGCAGTCTGAAGGCCCCTGGCTCACCCGGAGCGGAGACGAAGTCACCATCGCCTGGCGCTATGTGGCCCAGTACGACTCGCAGCGCGAACTCGCCACCATCGTCGCGGTCGGCATTGACGTCACCCAGCAGCGCATGCTTGAGCGGCAGGCCACCGTCACGGAGCGCCTGCGCTCACTCGGACAGGTAGCCGGGGGCGTTGCCCATGACCTCAACAACATGCTTGCCGGCATCATGGGGCCGACCGACCTGCTGCTCCTGGAGGAAAGTGACCCCGGCCGCGAGCGGGCTCTTAAGGCCATAATGGCGGCCGCTACCCGCGGGGCCGAAACGGTCCGCCGCATTCAGAGCTTCTCCAAGGCCCGTACCGAGCTTGACCGCCAGGTCTTCGATCTGCGCGAGCTTGCTGAGGACGTCATCTTCTCCCTGCGGCCGCGCTGGCGTGATTGGGCGCAAAAGCAGGGCATTCGCATCAACGTGCGTGACGAGGTCCCTGCCGGCATCACCGTTCACGCCAGTGCCGGTGAGATCGGCAACGTATTGATGAACCTGATCGTGAACGCCTGCGAGGCGATGGAAGAAGATGGCGAGATCGTCGTGACCGGCCGGCAGGACGGCAAGCTCATCAAGTTCCAGGTGCGCGACACCGGCAGCGGTATGCCGCAAGAGACGATGGAGAACATCTTCCAGCCCTTCTACAGCACCAAGGGCGCAGACAATTCCGGGCTTGGTCTCGCAGTGATCCATGGCATCATCCTGCGACACGGGGGCTCAATCACCGTCGATTCCGTGATTGGCGAAGGTACCACCTTCAATATCACGCTACCGGCGAGTGAAGAGGCCATCTCACCTTCCACAGCGCCCCACGGATCACGCTCGACCGCCGAGATGCGCATCCTCGTGGTGGATGACGTGCCTGACATCGCCGACTACATCCGCGCCATAGCCCGGCGCGACGGCCATTCCGCCGAATCCTGCTACAGTGGTGAAGAGGCGCTGACGCATCTTGAGGCCGAGTCCTATGACCTGCTGGTCACCGACTACGGCATGGAAGGCATCTCAGGCATCGCGCTGGCCGAGAAGGCCCGGCTGCTGTACCCGGATATCAAGATTGCCCTCGTCACAGGGTGGGATGTGTCGGAAGATGAGGTGCAGGGGCTGGATGCTGTACTGAAAAAGCCCTGCACCCGCGGGCAGATCCAGCAGATGTTCGACGACGTAGGCTAACCCCCTACCCGTCGGCAGGACCGCTCCCCCAGCGATCATCCCCGATCGCCCCAAGGCCGCCAAAAGCCCGCCACCACCCGACCTGCGACCGCCCTGCGACAGCCCTGCGACCGCCCTGCGACCGCCCTGCGACCCCCCTGCGACAGCCCTGCGACCGCCCAGCGACCGCCCTGCGACCGCCCTGCGACCGCCCTGCGACCGCCCTGCGCGGCACGGTGGCCCACCGCCAGCCCTCTGTCATTCTGAGCGAAGCGAAGAATCCCCCGCCGGCTCCCGTCGCCTCCCCCTACCTCACTCTCTGCCGCCTGACCCCGAAGGGGTCACCGACCATAGCCAGGGGTGGAACCCCTGGAACCGTCCCGCGCCTTCTTCCCTGACCCCAACGGGGTCACCCGCCGTCAGCTACTCCCACACACCATCCGCCACACTCCGCACAATCTCCGTCCACCGCCGCAGCCTCTCCGGCTCCCCTTCCACCGTCTCCACATCCTTCAAGAACACATGCAACCTGCACCCTCGGGCGCTCTGCAGCCCGTCCCCGATGATCCTTCGCACCTTCTCCTCATTGAACTCCCCACACACCATGTCGGTCGGATTAGGCCGCCACGAGATGGCATAGTCGGTGCCGATCTGCTCGGCGCACTCCCCCAGATTGGCCACCGGCGTCACGGCGATGCTCCGCAAGCTTGGCGCCTGCCGCAGCATGTCGATCTTCTTCGTCAGGTCCTCGCAGCACCCGTAGTGCGTCAGCCCGTAGTTCGCCATCAGCGGCAGTTGGTACTGGTACAGGAACTCGTCATGGAATCTGGGGCTGATGAGCGTGTACTCCTGTGCGGCGAAGAATCCCCACAGGTCCTTGCGGCGGCGCGGCCCGGAGTTGGCCCTGGGGTCCTCAAGCTCCTCGGCAAAGGGCATCGCCTGATTGTGGGAGCAGGTGAGTGAGAAATGCCCTGCCTCCTCCGCCTGCTGCTGGTTGCGCAGGATGCCATCGCGCATGAAGGCCAGCAGGTTGTGAAGCTCACGCGGGCTGTCATGCATGTCCATCATAAGCTGCTCCAGCCCCCGCAGGGCCGAGAGCGAGGTCGAGATGTCGCCGGAGAAGCCTGTGAGCAGCGGGCAGCGCGAGACATCAATCTCGATCAGATCCCCGACAGCGTCCTGAAGCCGCGCCAGATTCCTCGCCGTTGCCTCCTCATCCACCACATGCTCTGGTGCTACCAGTTTCTCGACGTCGTCCCAGGTCTTCAAGGGCGGCCGGCTCTTGAACGCTCCCCCGTCCATCCCAGTAGTATCCCGCGTCTCCGATACCCCCCAGAGCCCCGAGAATCCACTACCTGCCACTGGCTTGCTTGCTCCCAGTGTTAGCCACGGCTGGGCGACATAGTCATCACCGACCTCGCGGTGGAAGAGCGCGATCCGTAACGTCCTTTCATATTCTCGATAGAAGGGGTCCTGGCACCTCATGTTGGCGTCGCCGAAGGTCTTGCGGCACCACATGTTCCACATGCCATAGATGATCAAGACTGGTGGCCGGGTGGGCTTGAGACTATGGTGCGCCCGCCAGAGATTGCGGCGTTCATCTTGGATCGGATCGAGGGCAAAATCGAGGTAGTCCTTCACCAGATCACGGAGGATTGAAAGGTCAGAAGTGTGGTCCATAAGCAACCTCGGCGACAATCATTGCTGTAATTCTTGAATGAACGAAAAACGCGAAAATGGCTGAGAAGCACCTCTGCGGGCCTCTCAGGGCCATTTGTATGTGAATCAGTTTTTTGGGGGCCGCCTACGGGCCGGAAAAGGCACTATTCAACGAAAACCTTAAATAGTCCAGAAGCCACACAGCAGCCCTTTACAGGCCCGTAGCCCCGATTCGCTGCTGTCTCACGACGAAATTGACAAGCAACGAGCCTCGGCCCTGAAGATAGCGCAAATGACTCCTTTTGCGCAACAAGTTGGGCCGAACCGCCAGGAAAAGGCGCGTTCGGCCCATGAGATTCCTCTTCGCGACGGTCATTTCTACGGGGTCCACCGGACGCTGCCATTGTCTATGCAGCCGACCATTCCGATGTATGAAAACCACTTCACATGGCCATCCATGAAGCCGAAGTTGGCCCCATCATTGTGGCGCAAGGGGATGCAGGCGCGGGTGGTGACGCCCTCGTTGGTCGGGCAACTTCCGGGACCGGTGGCGTTGAAAAATGGGGCTGGGCGGGCGGTGTCGCCGATCAGGACAGTAGTCGCTGGGGCGCTAAAAGTGCCCAGTGCGATGCCGCCGGTCATGCCGGAGGTGATGTTCCAGCCGTAGCGCTGATCGCGTTGGCCTGCGGCGCTAGGGCAGATGCGGAGTTGCAGGCTCTTGCAGTAGGGCATGACCTTGTCGAGGTAGCAGGGGTTATTGACCCCACCCGAGCAGTTAGTCCCGTGCTGGGGCAGGCGTTCGTCGAAGTCCTGGCAGTATGACAGGGCGGCGAGCATGAGCTGCTTGACGTTGCTCGAGCAGCTTGCCTGGCGCGCTTTTTCACGGGCCTTGGCGAAGACGGGGAAGAGGATCGCCGCGAGGATGGCGATGATGGCGATCACGACGAGCAATTCGATCAGGGTGAAGCCGCGACGCATCACGATCAACTCCTGTCAGTTGTGAATTGCTGCCACTGTTCCTACTTTCTTCGCCAGATGGTCGCCTTTTCCTGCCACTTGCCTCTGGGATCAGATGGCATAGCCCTCCACGATCTCGGAGACGAGACGGACCTTCTCGATGTCGCCGGGTGGCGAGATCTCATCACTGATGCCCAGGACGAGGTTGGGGGCGAAGAGGTCTATGATCTCTTTGGTGAAGTCGGCCACTTCCTCATAGCTGTGCTGGGGCATGAAGTGGGTGCAGGGGATGCCGTCGATGAGGATCATGTCATCGCCAAGAGCGGCCTTGATCTCCTGCAGCGTCACATCGCCTTGTGGCACCGGAGTGAGCGCCTCCAGACCGTCCATGCCGGTTTCGTGGGCGTAGGGCAGGAGCATCTTGCAGGCGCCGTCCCAGTGGGAGTGACACTTCTTGCCGTGGGCATGAAGCTGGGCTGAGCGCTTCTGGTAGTGGGGCAGGTACCACTGCTCAAAGATGGCGGGGCTCACGAATTCGGCGGCGACATTGTCGCCGAAGTTGATGATCTCGATGGGGCAGTTGCAGACTACGTCATAGACGGCATCATCTGTCTGGTTGAGGGTTTCCAGCAGGCCCTCGACCTCCGCCGGATGGTCGTGGTAGAGGTAGTAGAAGGGCTCAAAGCCGGTGTACTGCACGATCAGGCGCTGGATGTTGATTCGTGGTACATACATCGTAGGAGCCGCCCGGTCGCCCATTTCAGCGTCGGCGCGGGCGAAGGCGGCATCGTCCCAACGGTAGGTCGTATTGCGCAGGAGGTACTCCAGGACAGGGATGTCCTGCGCCGTCTTGATTGGGAACTCGCGGGTCTGATGGGCGAGGTCGGTGATGTATTCGAACTGGGTGACGGTACCGACGGGAGTGCGGGTGGTGACGCGGCGGCCGTCGGGTTCGACCTCGACGGTAGTCTCCACGTCCCCGGTCTGCTCGGCCACCAGGCAGGAGTTGAAGAAGCGATAGCCTCGGACGGAGCAGTTGAGGTCATCGTAGATCTGCAGGTCGTCCATATCGGCGTAGCGTGCGGGCAGGACGCCGAGGCGGCGATTCACGCTGATCCAGGTCTCCAGGCGTGGCTGCCACAGGACGCGATCTACTGGCTCATGGCGGAAGATGGCGAGGTGCCGCTGTCGGAAGGTCATGCAGGTGCCTCGTGAACAGGATGGCAGGAGGTTCGCCAGCGCAGGGCATGGGGCCTGCAGAGGCGAACTCCAAGAAAGATCGGAAGCGCGTACACAGGAGGCTGAGTTCATGGGCCGATATGTGCTGATTGCGGCGCTGGTCTTGGCTATTGGCGGTGGCGTTCAGGCCGCGGAGAACGGCTTGTTGTTCCATGCTGGCTTTGAGGGGACTACGGAGGCCTTCAGTCTTTCCGGGGCGGGAAAGCCGGTGGCTGTTGAAGGACCGCAGGCGACGTTTCGGCCGGGGAAGGTTGGACAGGCTCTGCTCTGCGGGGCGGAGTTGACGCTGCTCAAGTACCGGACTGAGGGCAACCTCGTGCCGCAGTCGGGCTCAGTGAGCCTGTGGGTCAAGCCGCTGAACTGGAGCGCCGATGACGGCAACTTCCACAGCTTCTTTGAGAGCGGCTCGGACGGCGGGACGACCGGGTGGTACATCCTCTACAAATACTACCAGTATAGCTGGCTGCTGATGCGTTACCAGGATGAGAAGAAGCAGGTCGGTACCGCGAAGTATGTGGCGCAGTGGAAGCCGGGAGAGTGGCATCATCTGGCAGGTACCTGGTGCCCGGCGGGAATGCGGCTTTATGTTGATGGTGAGCTTGCTGAGCAGGCGCCGCAGCCGGTGGTGGCGGCGACGCTGGCGGAGACCTTCAATCTGGGCGACGCCGGGTGGCACTTGCCGCACAAGGGCGCCCAGACGCTGCTGGACGAGGTGCGCATCTATAGCTACCCGTTGACCGCCGAGCAGGTGCGGGGGCTGGCGGGGAAGGCGGCCTTGCAGGTGACGCGGGACCCGCTTGCCGAGCAGTGGCGGGCGCAGTTGACACTGCCGGCGGCCGAGTTGGCGAAGCAGGCGACGATGGAGATCGTTCCGGCGGCGGGCGGGGCGGCTGTGAAGACTGTGCCGGCAACCATCATGGGCGAGGCGGCGGTGGCAGTGATACCGACGGCTGACCTGGCGGCCGGGGAGTATGTGGTGAGGGCGAAGGTATTGGATGCGGCCGGACAGGTGATTTTCGAGGCGCAGCAGCCGATGCGCAAGCTGGCGCAGGAGCGGGTAGTGCTGGAGAATGGGCGGCTGCGCGTGGTATTTGATGGCGGTACAGGGGCACTGCTGGCGCTGGAGAAGGCGGGGCAGGCGATGAGGGTGACGACGGTGGCCCCGGCGCCGCTGCTGACGCTGGAAACGGTGCGACTGGAAGAGCATGCGCGGTTCTATCAGCCAAATGATGTGACGACCACGGCGGCGGGGAACGCCGAGTTGCAGAAGATGGGGGTGGAGAAGGTCGCTGGCGGGCAGAAGCTGGTAGCGGAGTATGCGTTTGCCAACGGCGTGACGGCCACGGTGACGGCGATGCTGCCGGACGGCGAGGCCGTGGTGGCGCTGCAGGCGAAGGTGACCAACCCGCGACCACTGAGGCCGTCGGAGGCAGTACGGGTGCCGGCTTTGACGTTCCCGATGATTAGCGGGCTGCGGGCGGGGGCGGAGGCGGGGGATGACTTGCTGGCGACGGGGATGGTGCAGGGGGAGGTGCTGCCGAACCCGGCAGAGGTGCTGCCGGAGGCACGGTCGCTGCAATATCCGGGGCGGGCCTGCGTACCGTGGCAGGACCTCTATGACGCTCAGGGCGGTGTGGCGCTGATTCCGCAGGCGGATGGGTCCACGCAGCTTGACGTGCAGGCTGGTGGCAAGGAGGGGCTGGTGAAGCTCGGGAGCCACTGGTATGTGACGCTAGAGCCGGGGGACACGTGGGACTCGCCGGTGGTGGAGTTGGCGGCGCACGAGGGGGCATGGCATGCGACGGCAGAGCGGTTCCGCACCTGGGCCTTGAAGGGGACGCCGCCGCGCAAGCAGCCGGAGTGGCTGGCGAAGTGTGATGGGTGGACGGGGTCGGGGTCGCCGAACTGGAAGTTCACGGAACTGCCGGAGATGCTCAAGAGCGCGCAGTACTATGGGTTTGACTACCTGCAGATGTGGGCGGAGATGATCCTGGGCGGGGCGTACTACAGCTACTTCTACCCGAACCCGGACCTGGGAACGGAAGCGGAGTTGCGCGCGGCGATCAAGCAGGTCCACAAGATGGGTGGCAAGATCGGGTTCTATAGCAACGCGATCTGCTGGGATGGGGCGATAGACGGCAACCCGGCGCTGAAGCAGACGATCGAGAAGTACAATCTGAAGAAGATGCCGCCGATCCCGAGTTTCTATGACGAGGTCATCAAGCACATCTACATTGGGCCGGGCGGGGTGTATGGCAAAGGTGGGGCGGCGGGGCATAGCATGAGCGGGTATCCGGACGGGTACTGGGCCATGAACCCGGGCTCGAAGTGGTGGGGAGACTACCTGGCGTTCTGGATCAGCAAGTGGAACAAGGACTATGGGGCCGACATTTGGTACCTCGACAGCTTCCCGGTGCACGGGTATGGCCTGGGGTCGGCGAACTATTCGCTGGACCTGGAGCAGCCGGAGGGCCTGAGCGAGGGGCAGATACGGATGCTCAAGCGCATCCGGCAGGACTTCCAGGGCCCGATGCTGTATGAGGGCGTGGCTTGCGCTGCGCTCATGCCCTGGACGAACTGGTGCCTGGGGACCGAGCTTTCGTTTGGGAGCGGGACGTGGTCGCGGCCGGAGATTTTCCAGTACAGCTTCGGCGATGTATACCCGGTGTTCTCGGGCACATGCAACAGATGGACGGGGATCGGGACGATCTTCCCAGACCTGGGCGGGAAAGCACGGCATGAGGACGCGATGAACTATGTGTTCCTGCTGGGTGAGAGGTTCGATGTGCTGGGGCTGCACCCGGCGAACCCGAAGGATGAGTACAAGGAGCACGTGCGCAAGCTGGTGGCGCTGCGCAAGAAGGTGCGGGACGTGGTGTATGGGGGGAGAATGCGGGATGCACTGGGGCTGAGCGGCATGCCGGAGGGTGTGGAGGCGCGGGTGTTTGTGGGGAAGGGTGGCGCGGTAGTGGCGGCATGGGACCGGCGGGCGGAGAAGGGGGCGTGGGAGCTGAAGGTGGATGGGAAGGCGCTGGATTGGCCGGCGGGTGTGGGGAAGGCGAGGGTGCTGAAGTTGGATGGGACGGAGGAGGGGGCGAAGGTGCGGGAGGACGGGGAGGCGCTGGCGGTGGAGATGCCGGTGGGGGAGGTTTTGGCGGTGAGGTTTGGGAGGTAGAGGGCGAAGGTAGGTCGGGGATAACGGCCGGAGCGGGCAGGATGCCCGCGCACCTACGGCGAGGCAACGGCGGGGTTAGTCCGGCATGCGGAGCATGCCTACCACGCGGAGAAAGCAATGGAACAGGATGGGATTCATGGGATGGTGCCGCGGGAGAGGATGGCGGAGGGGGCGCGGAAGTTGCGGGAGGCCTATGAGATGGTGCCGGGGGCTCCTCTTTATCGCAAGGAGTTCTGGCTGATGCCGGGGGCGCTGGAGCGGTGGGCGAAGGAGGGCATGCCGCAGGATGTGCCGCTGGCGGAGCTGTTTCACTATGATGAGCCAGGCGTGTTTGGGCTGGGGCGGCTAGGGTGGTGCGAGGCGGCGTTTGTGCCCTGCTTTGCGGAGAAGGTGATTGAGGACCGGGGGGATACGGAAGTTGCGCAGGACTATGCGGGGCGGCACGTGTTGTTTTTCAAGGACAAGCGCGTGGGGTTCATGCCGGAGTATTTGAGCCACCCGGTGAAGGACCAGAAGACGTGGGAGGAGGACGTGAAGTGGCGGCTGGAGCCGGGGACGCCGGAGCGATGGGCGGGGATGGAGGAGCATCTGGCGGCGGCGAAGGAGGCGGCGGGGAAGGGGCTCATTATGAGCCAGGGGCTGGTGGGCGGGTATATGTACCTGCGCAGCCTGATCGGGCCGATGGAGCTCTTGTACTTCTTCCATGACCAGCCGGCGCTGATCCATGACTGCATGCAGACGTGGCTGAGGCTGGCGGACGCGGTGGTGGCGCGGCACCAGGAGGCAGTGACGCTGGATGAGATCTTTCTGGCGGAGGACATTTGCTATAACCACGGGCCGCTGATCAGCCCGGACATGATGCGGGAGTTCCTGCTGCCGTACTATCAGGAGCTTATCAGCGCGGCGAAGGCGCGGCAGATCGATAAGGGGCGGAAGCTGCATGTGCAGGTCGACACCGATGGTTATGCGGAGGCAGTGATACCGGTCTACCGCGAGGCGATTGGGATGGATGTGATGAGCCCGTTTGAGGTGGCGTCGGGATGTGATGTGGTGCGGGTGGGGCGGGAGTACCCGGATCTGGTGATCACGGGCGGGCTGGATAAGCGGGTGCTGGCGAAGACGAAGCGGGACATCGATGAGATGGTCGAGCGGGTGGTGCCGGTGATGCGGGAGCGGGGCGGGTATGTGCCGACGATTGACCATGGGACGCCGGAGGAGACGCCGTACGAGAATTATGTGCATTACCGGCGGCGGATGGTGGAGTTGGGAGGATGAGAGGCGAAAACAGAAGGACAGAAAACGGAAAACAGTCTCTTGTCGGAAGCGCGAAGAGCGGGGGGGGGCGGCGGGGTGGCGCCTGGGGGTGAAACCCCAGGCTGAGCTATGAGCGTCCCTCCGGGACGGCGAGAAGGGGAGGGCGGCGG
>JBDKRC010000210.1:0-23513 GCA_039683575.1 Armatimonadia bacterium
CTCCCCACCCGCAATCCGGTACCCGCCACGCACATCCTGCCCCCCGCTCTTGCGCAGCTCCAGCGCCATCTGCAAGCCCTGCCCCGGCTGCCAACTCGGCGCCGGCGTTTCCAGCGTCACAAACGTAAAGGGCCCATAGCCCGGCCCGTGATAAGGCTGGTTGGCCACGATCAAGGCAAACTGCAGCTTCCCCTTCCCGCCACGCTGCCAGGTGCAGCTCCAGGCCACCTTCTCCCCCGCCCCTGCCAGCGGATGCCCCTCCAGCCGCTGCGTCGGCGTCAGCGTCAGCGACACCGTGCCATTCTCATTGGGCTGCCCGGACCGGTCCTCCATTGACAGCACGTTCGCCTCCAGCCGCAGCCCCGGCCCCTGCGCGGGATCAAACCCTGCCACCCGTTTGGCCGTGTCGGGCAGCGCACAGCCGGTCATGAGCCCAAAGCACCGCCCAAAGTCCGCCACCTGCCGCTCCAGCCGGTTCGCGACGAGGAACTCCGCCGGCACGTCCAGGTAGACCCGCGGCGTCCCCCCGCCGAAAACCTCAACCTCAGCCGCCCCGGCCACAGCACTTGCCGCCAGAGCCATCAGCAGAGCGAACCAGAAAATGACGCGCATGTGGACCTTCACCTCTTGCGGCAAGTGTACCGTCCGCCCCCGCCTTCTGTAAACAACAACACCGACCCACGCCTCTCCGGCCGTATCCTCCCCATCCTTCTATCCTTACATCCTGTGAATTCAAGGTCCCGCCCCCCCTGGCGGCGAACCTCTCTCCTCTGGAGGTCCCACCCATGCCCCTGCACGGCCCCTATGAGCAGCTTCGCCCCGCTGAGATCGATGCCATCATCAGCGAATCGGGAATTGCCTACCTCCCGTGGGGCGCTCTCGAATGGCACAGCCTCCACAACCCCATCGGCCTTGACGCCCTCAAAATCCACGGTCTCGCCCTCGACTGCGCCGCGGCAACCGGCGGCGTGGTGCTCCCTGTCGTCTACGCGGGCTTTCAGACCATGAAGCCCCACGCAGGCTTCAAACACACCATCGAGGTCCCCGCCGAAGTCATCGCCGGTCTCGCCAACGCCTACTTCGACCAGCTTGCGGACGAAGGCTTCCGCCTGCTGGTGCTTATGATGGGCCACTATGGCCCCGAGCACGTCAAGATTCTGCGTTTCGCCGCCGAGAACTGGGAACGCTACCGGGCCAAGGGCAGCCCCATGCGCATCTGGGCCTTCCCCGAGTACGAGGTCATCCGCGACGACGGCTACAGCGGCGACCACGCCGGGGCCTACGAGACGTCCCTCCTGATGCACTACCACCCGGACCTCGTTGACACCTCCCGGCTGCCCGCGGGCGACCTCGACGGCAAGTCCCTTGGCCTCAGCGGCGACGACCCGCGCTCCAATGCCAGCGCCGAATATGGTAAACTACTGGCTGACCTGATTGTCAAAAGAGTATCAGAGGGCATAGCGAGCCGTCTAACGTCATAAGTACTGTCTGTCATTCTGAGCCCGGACGTATTCGTCCGGCCCGGACGTATCCGTCTGCCAAGTGAAGGATCTCTCTTCCGCTCCTGCTTCACACGAAAGGACCCGCGCATGCGCAAAACCGTCCTGCTGGGCCTACTTCTCCTCACCATCCGGCCCCTTTGCGCCGCTCCGAACCTCCCCATCCTCGACCCCGCACGCGTGGTTGAGAAGAAGCTCCCCAACGGCATGGGCCTTGTCGTCAAGGAGGAGCGCCAGTGGCCGGTCGTCGCCCTGGGTATGTACATCAAGGCCGGCAGCCTCTATGAGTACCCGGCCGACGCCGGCGCCGCGCATCTGGTCGAGCACCTGCTGTTTGAGACCAACGGCACCGACGAGCAGAAGCTGGCGCCCTTCATCGAATCGCTCGGCGGCCGCATCAGCGCCACCACTTTGCGCGATTTCGTCCACGTAGACGTTGTCATCGCCAGTCGCTATCTCGAGCAAGTGCTCCCGGTTCTCCTCAAGGCGGTCTTCGAAGGCAAGTTCACCGAGCAGCAGATGATGCGCGAGGTCGCGGTCATCAAGCGCGAGATGACGGACCGCGCCGACCGCGTTGATCTCTACCTCGACGAGATGATCTGGCAACTGGCGTACAAGACCCACCCGTACGGACGGCCGATTGGCGGCACGGGGCCCGGCCTCTCATCTCTTACCTTCGACACCCTCAACGCCTTCCGCCGTCGCTTCTACGTCCCCAACAATGTCTCACTCGTCGCTGCCGGCGATGTCGATCCCGCCTGGCTCGAGTCCCGCGTCAAAGAGCTAACTGCCTCCTATGCAGCGCGCGATGTCGGCTGGCAGCCGCCACAGGCTGAAGCCCCGCTCACCGAACCCCGCGTCAAGGCTGAGACGCTCAGCAGGGATGTCACTCTACTCGCCTTCGCCTGGCGCGGCCCCGGCATCGCTGACAAGCCCGACGTTTGCGCCATGGACCTCATTTTCACGATCCTTGGTCAGGGCGCCATCGGCCGCCTCAACCGCGATCTCGTCGAAGACAAGAAGCTCATTCTCACCGCCGACGTGGACTTTCTGACGCAGAAGTACCCCGGCCTGGTGGTGGTGAGCGCGCTTATGCCAGCGGGGCGCGAGATTGAGTCCGAGGCCGCCATCCTCGACGAGGTCAAGCGCCTGGGCGATGAGCCCCTCACGGAAGCAGAACTCGATCAGGCCAAGCGGTTGCTGTACACCGAGTATGCCTTCAGCAACGAGTCCTACGATGATCAGGTAGGCTCGATGGGCTTCTATGCCGCCATTGATGACTACCGCTTCGCCCTGGACTACATCGACCAGGTCATGAAGATCACCCCGGCCCAGCTCCAACAGGTGGCCCGCAAGTACCTTCGCCAGGACAACTACAGCCTCGCCATTCTGCGCGGCAAGAAGGCCAACAGCGCCCCGGAGGAAGCGGCGATGCTAACATGGTAACGTTCCCCCGCCGTTCGCTGGGAGTGCGGACCTCCCTGTCCGCTCTCGCCGTTCTGCTCCTGGCCGCCTCCCTGGCCTGCGCTGCCCCGCGCCACGCCCGCGCGGTACTTCCCAACGGCCTTACGGTCATCGCGGTGGAAGACCCCACCAGCGCCGTCGCGGCCTTCCATCTGGCCATCCGGGTAAACCCGACCAGCATCCCGGACAAGAAGTCCGGGATCACGGCGCTAAGCCAGCAAGCCTTCCAGTATGCGCTGCAGGACGCGCTCAGGAACCCGGCTAACGCCACCTTTGGCGACGAGATCCGCGGCACCCGCTCGGTAATGGGCTTCAACACCGAAATCGACTACTGCGAAGCTCGTGGCCAGTTTGTCAACGACTCGCTCCAGCCTGCCCTGAAGCTCCTCGCCGGCCTTGTCTTCGTAGATCAGCCCATCACAGAGGCTCTTGTCTCACGCTCCCGCGACGCCCTTACCAACGTCGCCAACGACAGCGCCAGCAATGTTGTTGAGTGTACGTACTACCGCTTCCTGCGCGCCTTCTACGGCACCGGCTCGCCGTATGCCCGGCCGGTCCACGGGACCCAAGAGACGCTGGCCAACCTGACTGCCAGCGATATTCAGGGGTTCCGGACGACCTTCATCGGCCCGAACAACGCCATTCTGACGCTCGTGGCTCCGCGCTCTCCCCAGGACCTGATCCGGCTGGCCACCGACACCTTCGGCAGCTGCCGCAGGTCGCTGAGTGACACCCGGCTCACGCCTCCGCCTCTCCCGGAGGACTCTCGGGTCTCCGTTGCCGCTCTGGAGGACTGGCGAGGAGCCTCGGTAATGGTCGGTGTTCCTCTGGCCACCTTCGGCACGCCCGACTTTCTCAAGGCCCAGTTGATCTTCACCCTCCTCGAAGGCAAATACGGCCGCCTGCAGCGTGACGAAAACCTCCGTGGCACCATGGGCCTCAACCGGCTCATGGACAGGGAATACCAGCCCAGCGTCACCGTGCTGCCGCCCAGCGCTTCCCCGTGCCCCTACCTGGCCATGCACACCCTCGCCATGCCGCGCCTGATCGAGCCGGCCCGGGTAGCGATGCTCCAGCACTTGCTCGCGTTCACCCAGGATGCCCCGTCGCCTGAGGAACTGCAGGCGGCCAAGAACCGCCTGCTCAACGCCTACGCGCTGCTCGACCTCTCCCGCCTCAACCTCGCCCGCAGCGTCACGTGTTATGAGCTGTACGGGCAGGACTACCGCCGCTCGTGGAGCATGGAGGAAGAGCTAAGGGCGCTCACCGGGGATTCCCTGGTAGCTTTCGCCAAACAGTACTTCAACCGTCACGCGGTAGGCCTGATAATGCCCGGGGACGAGACGGAGTAGGGTCTTACGTTGTCTGTCTTCCGTGTTCGCCGTTTCGCCCGCTTCACAACAGACTTGTCATTCTGAGCGTCCGCACGTCCCCGTGCGGCAAGCGAAGAATCCCCCCACCGGAGATCCTTCACTTCGTTCAGGATGACAACCCGGTCGCCTTTCACGTTTCACGTCCCTTCCTCTCCCTCCCGGAGGTCCAAAATGATTGACGGCGTGATAATCAAACCGCTCAAGCGTCTGCTCGACGAACGGGGCTATCTCATGGAGATACTCCGCTCTGATGAGGAGCTTTTCCAGAAATTCGGCCAGGCTTACATCTCCGCCTGTTTCCCGGGCATGGTCAAAGCCTGGCACTGCCACGAACGCCAATATGACCATTTTTGCTGCGTGCAGGGCAACCTGAAGGTGGGCCTGTACGATGACCGCCCCGGCAGCCCCACTCGCGGCACCACGGACACGGTGGTCATTGGCGTGCTAAACCCGGCCCTGGTCCGCATCCCACCCTATGTGTGGCACGGCTTCATGGCAGCGGGCCCGGAGACCGCGGTGGTCCTGAACCTCCCCACGGAGCCCTACAACCCGAACAATCCCGACGAACTCCGTCGCCCGGCCCTCGATCCGGCCATTCCCTTCCAATGGAAGAAAGAGGGCTGGTAACCAATCACACGTCTCACGTTTCACGTGCGCACGCCAACCAGCTTGCCATCCTGGGCCCGCACGTACCCGTGCGGCAAGCGAAGGATCCCCTCGCTACCCACCCGAGATTCTTCGCTTCGCTCAGAATGACAACCCACCACCCGCCGTTTGCCTTTGTCGCCCAACATAAGACGTAAGACACCAAACACAAGACCCCAACCACCATGTCCCAAAAACGCCTTCTCATTCTTGGCTCCACCGGCTCCATCGGCCGCCAGACACTTGACCTCGTCAACGAGCATCCTGACCGCCTGCAGGTCGTCGGCCTCGCCGCCGGCACCGACCACGCCACGCTCGTGGCCCAGGCCCAACAGTACGGCGTCGGCGATTGCTGCCTGACCAGCGAATCAGCCGCTGCCCAGGCCGCCCAGGAACTCCCGGACGTCACCATGCACTCCGGCCCGGCTGGTCTTGACCGTCTCATCGCCGACACCTCCGCCGACCTCGTCATCGGGGGCATCTCCGGCGGCGCTGGCCTGCGGCCCCTCGCTGCCTGTCTCCGGCGGGGCCTTGACGTCGCTCTCGCCAACAAGGAGCCCCTCGTGATGGCCGGCGGCGTGGTCACCACCCTCGCCGACCGCCACGGCGCGCGCCTGCTTCCGGTGGACAGCGAACTCTCCGCCATCTTCCAGTGCCTTCAGGGCCAGCCGCATAGTGCCATCGAGCGCATCCTGCTCACTGCTTCCGGCGGCCCCTTCGCCAAGCTCTCCCGCGCCGAACTGGCGCATGTGACTGCCGCCCAGGCGCTCAACCACCCCACCTGGAAGATGGGCCGCAAGGTGACCATCGACTCGGCCACCCTCGCCAACAAGGGTTTTGAGATCTTTGAGACCAAGTGGCTCTTCAACGTGGACTTCCGCCAGATCGAGGTCGTCGTCCACCACCAGAGCATCATCCACTCGCTCGTGGAGTTCCACGACAGCAGTATTCTCGCCCAGATCGGCCTGCCAGACATGCGCACGCCGATCCAGTACGCGCTTTTCTACCCCGAGCGGGTGAAGAACACCCTCCCGCGCCTCAACCTCGCCGAGGTGGCGCAACTGACCTTCGCCTCTCCCGACACCGACAAGTTCCCCTGTCTCGCGCTTGCCCGCCAGGCAGCCGAGTCCGGGGGTGGCTATCCTGCGATCCTGAACGGCGCCGATGAGCGCGCAGTCGAGCTCTTCCTGGAAGCCCGCATCGGCTTCCTGCAGATTCCCGACCTGATCGAGCGGGCGCTGAACGCCTATCCGGGTGGAACTGTCAAAGACCTGGAAGACGCGCTCGCGGCGGACAAATGGGCGCGTGACTACGTCTCTCGCACTATCCAAAACGCGTAGTGCGGGCGTCTCGCCCGCCTCGGCGTAGGACATAGCGACGTCCGCGAAGGCCGTTTCCGCTGTAGGGCGGGGCATGGCGATGTCTGCATCGCAGCTCGTACCCCGCCTGCCGTCATCACCTATCAACTGTCGTACCGCCCCGTTTCGGGGGCACCTAACAACCATCGCGAAGCGTTGACTCCCTCCGAGTCCGCCCTATCGACACAAAGGTAACCAATGATCCAGACCGCCCTTAGCTACCTCAACAGCGCCGCTGCCGTCATCGTCGTCCTCGGCCTTTGTCTCCTCTGCCATGAAGCCGGCCACTTCGCCTTTGCCAAGCTCTTCAAGATGCAGGTCGAGGAGTTCGCGTTCGGCTTTGGTCGCGCGATCTGGCAGCGTCGCCGTGGCGAGACCGTCTACCGTTGGAACCTCATCCCCTTCGGCGGCTATGTGCGCATCGCCGGCATGGAACCCGGAGCCGAGGATGTCCCTCGGGGCTTCCACGCCTATGCCCGCTGGAAGGGTGCGCTGGTCATAGTCGCCGGCAGCATCATGAACATCCTGCTCGCCCTGGTGCTCTTCACTATCGTCACAATGTGGACCGGGATACCCGATCCCACCGATCAGGGCATCTACATCAACAAGATCTCCGCCGGCACTCCGGCCTCCAAGGTTGATCTCAAACCCGGCGACGAGATCATCGGCGTGGACGACCAGCGCCTCTCGCTGGACATCGCCAAGGTTGCTCCGAACTCGCCCGCCGCCAAGGCCGGTCTCCGTCCGCGCCTCGCCATTGACCGCGTCGGCCAGAGCGAGGTCTTCACTCCGAGTGACCTTCTGGACGCGCTGGCGCCCTTCGCCGGCCGAACCGCCAAGGTGGAGCTGATTGACTACGACGCCAAGCAACTCGGCGAGGAGTTCAAGATAGTCAACCTCCCGGTCCCGGCTGGCCTCGCGGTTGCCGCAAGTGCCAGTTCAGCGCTACCCCCCGATTACGCCGCCCTCCTCCAGCGCCACCTCGGCCTGACCTTCGACCGCCTCCACCAGGGCTCGCTCGTCGGTTACATAGCCGCCCGCCCTTCGCGAGCGGTCACTATCACCGTCCGCCGCGACGGTCAGACGCTCAACGTCCCTGTGACTACCGCCGTCGGCAACGGCCGCTACGCCGCCCGCGATGAGAAGGGCATGCTCTACTCGCGCATCCGCCCCATCGGCCGCATCGGCGTGGTCCTCCGCGGCGCCACCAAGCCGGTCAACTTCCCCACTGCCGTCAAGATCGGTGCCCTGCGTACCGAACAGGCCGCGGCCACGGTCATCATCTCCGTGCAGATGATGGTCCGCAAGCAGGTCGAGGCCGAACTCGCCGGCCCCGTGGCGATCATGGCCATTAGCGTCGAGCGTTCCCGCATCGGCTGGGACGCGGTCCTCAACTGGGGCGGCATCATCAGCTCCATCCTGGCGGTAATGAACCTCTTCCCGATCCCGCCGTTCGACGGCTTCAAAGCCGTCCTGATAGGCATCGAGGCCATAATCCGCCAACGCGTCAGCCCGAAGCTGGAATGGGTCATGAGCATAATAGGCGTGGCCTTCGTCCTGTTCCTGTTCGTGGTCCTGACGTTCAAGGACCTGAGCAACCTGATCCGCTTCGGGACGCCGTAACAGGCCCGCTTCTCGCCGCAGCCGTAGACCTTCATCTCAGTAGGACGGGCGGCTCGCCCGTCCCCGCTCTCCGCGTAGTGCGGGCGTCTCGCCCGCTCCGGCCGTTGTCTCTGCACTTCGACAAGCTATCGCACAAAATGGGGACGGAGCCTCTGCGCGCCAATACCTTTCGCTGTACTCACCAGTCCTATCGCCGCGCAGAGGCTCCGTCCCCATTTTGACCGCCCCTCGTCAAACCAGGCCCCGTCTCCTCTCCCGCCCCACCCCCATGCCGTCATCCTTCTCATCCTTGCCTCTATCCTTCCCTCCTGTGAATTCTCCCTCTCCCGCCGTATCCTCCCCATCCGCCGTTCATCCTGTCCATCCTGACAAGCTCTCCTCTCCCTCCTCCCAAATCCTCCCCGCCCGGTTATAATGCCCCCCGGTATCCATTATGCACACCCAACCCACCTGGCCCCGCCGCCAAACCCGCGCCGTCCGCGTCGGCTCCCTCACCATCGGGGGCGACGCCGTGGTCTCCGTCCAGACCATGACGAAGACCGATACGCGCGACGTGGACGCGACGGTGGCTCAGATCAAGGAACTCACCGCCGCCGGCGCTGACCTCGTGCGCCTCGCCATCCCAGACGCTGAGGCTGGCCGCGCCTTCGCCGCCATCCGCGAGCAGGTCAACGTGCCACTCGTGGCCGACATCCATTTTGACCACCGGCTGGCCATCGCCACCATTGAAGGCGGGGCCGACAAGATCCGCATCAATCCCGGCAACATCGGGGACGACTCCCGCCTCGGTCCGGTCATCGAGGCCGCCGCCGCGCGGAAGATCCCCATCCGCATCGGGGTCAACGCCGGGTCCCTTGAGAAGTCTCTGCTGGAGAAATACGGAGGCGCGACGCCGGAGGCCATCGCCGAGAGCGCTTTGGCCAATGTGGCCCGCGTTGAGGCTATGGGCTTCACTGACATCGTGGTCTCAATCAAGGCCTCCGATATATGGCGCACTGTTGTTGCCAACCGCCTGTTTGCCCGCGAAAATGACTACCCGCTGCACCTCGGCATCACCGAGGCCGGGCCGGGCGACGCGGGGATTGTCACGGCCGCTTCTGGCCTCGGCATACTGCTGTCAGAGGGCCTCGGCGATACGCTGAGGGTCTCCCTGACCGATCCTCCCGCCGTCGAGGTGGCGATTGGGCGGCAGGTGCTTTTGTCGCTTGGGTTGCTGCAAGGCCCACGGCTCGTATCCTGCCCCACCTGCGGGCGCTGCCGGGTTGACCTGCAGCCACTGGCGCGGCAGGTCCAGCAGGCCCTCGGCGACATCGAGGTGCCACTGGTCGTAGCGGTCATGGGCTGCGAAGTAAACGGCCCGGGGGAGGCCAAAGAAGCAGACATCGGCCTCGCGGCAGGCAAGGACAAGGTCCTGCTCTTCCGCAAGGGCGAACCCCTCCATACCGTCCCGTTCGATGCGGCCTTCGATGCCCTGATGGCCGAAATTCACAAGATGCTGGAAGCCACCCAGCCCGAATAGTCATCTGTACGAGCGATCACCGATCGCGACCAATCGCCGACCATGCCGCCTGTAGGAGCGCTCACCAGAGCGCGATCTGTCTGATCTGAGCAAGCGAGGTTTACCCGTGAGAGCCACTGAATACTATGCCCCAACCCTTCGCCAGGTCCCCAGCGAAGCGGAGATTCCCAGTCACCAACTCCTCCTCCGCGGCGGGTTCATCCGCCAACTGGCGGCGGGCGTGTTCAGCTTCCTGCCGCTGGGCCTGCGCGTCCTGCGCAACGTCGAGGCCATCATCCGCGAGGAGATGGACCGCGCCGGTGCCCATGAGGTCCTGATGCCCGTAATCCATCCCCAGGAGCTATGGGAGCGCAGCGGCCGTTGGACCAGCTTCGTCCCTGAGCCGCTCAAGACCAAGGACCGCGGCGGACGCTGGTTCCTGCTCGCCCCGACGCACGAGGAAGCCGTCACGGACCTGGTTAACCAGGACGTGACCTCCTACCGCGAACTGCCGGTGACGCTGTACCAGATCCAGCAGAAATTCCGCGACGAGGCCCGCCCCCGCGCCGGCCTGATTCGTTCCCGCGAGTTCCTCATGAAGGACGCCTACAGCTTCGACGTGGACCGCGCGGGGCTCGACGTCTCCTTCGAGAAGATGTACGGCGCGTATACCCGTTTGTTTGAGCGCATGGCCCTCGACGTGCTCGTCGTCGAGGCCGAGGCCGGTGCCATTGGTGGCTTCGGGACCAGGGAGTTCATGCTGCCCACGCCCAACGGCGAGGACACGATTATGCAGTGCGACAAGTGCGGCTACGCCTCCAATCTGGAGTGCGCGGTAAGCAAGCCGGTGGCAGGCGAGAAGCCGGGCGAGGCTGGGGAGCCGGAGCTTGTTGAGACGCCTGAGGCGCGGAGCATCGAGGCGGTTACCGCGATGCTGCGAGTGCCCGCCTGCTCATTGATCAAGACGCTGCTCTACAAGGCCGAGGATCGCTTCGTGGCGGCGCTGGTGCGCGGCGACCGGCAGCTCAATGAGCTCAAGCTCGCCCGGGCGCTGGAGGGCGCGACCTTCCGCATGTGCGAGCCCGAGGAGATCAGGGAACTGACCGGGGCCGACGTGGGCTTCAGCGGCCCGGTGGGCCTGCCGGAGTCGGTGGAGATCATCGCTGACGACGAAGTCATGCTCATGGGCGAGGCGGTCGTGGGCGCCAACAAGAGCCACGCGCACCTCAAGGGCGTACATGTCGGCGTGCATTTCACCCCGACGCGCACGGCGGACCTGCGCGAGGCTGCGGCGGACGACGCCTGCTGTCACTGCGAGGGCGGCTGGCTGAAGGCCGTCCGCGGCATTGAGCTGGGCCACGTCTTCAAGCTCGGGACCAAGTACTCCGAGGCCCTGGGCGCGCTCTACACCGACGAGGCGGGCGCCCAGCATCCGATGGTCATGGGCTGCTACGGCATCGGCGTGAGCCGCATCATCTCCGGCCTCGTGGAGCAGTGGCACGACGAGAGCGGCATCCAGTGGCCGCTGTCGGTGGCACCGTTCCAGGTCGCGGTCTTGCTGCTCGACCCGAAGAACGAAGACGTCGTCAAGGCCGCCGAGGGGCTCTATGAGGGGCTGCAGGGCCAAGGGTATGAAGTGCTGCTCGACGACCGCGATGAGCGGCCGGGCGTGAAGTTCAAGGATTCGGAATTGATCGGCTATCCGCTGGTGGTAGTGGTGGGCAAAAAGACCGCGCAGGAGGGTCTGGTGGAGGTACGGCGGCGCAAGGACAAGGCGGAGGAGATCGTGCCGGTGGCCGAGGCGCTGGCGGCCGTGGCGAGGATGGCCGAGGAGGCGTAGAGGGGGAGAGGCGGGGCGTTCATCTGGCTGTCATCCTGAGCGCAGCGAAGGATCTCGGCTTCGCGTCCGCTAGCTGTGGTGCCGCTCAAGATTCTTCGCTTCGCTCAGAATGACAAGGGTTGGTGGGGGGCGAAGAGATGCCGAGGGAGGGTCTGATGGGGCACCGGACTGACTGGTTCCGCGACGCCGGCTTTGGCGTGTTCTGTCACTATCTGGCTGATACGGCCAGTAACAGCGCGCCTACTGAGCTTTCCAGCGAGGACTGGAACCGGCGGGTTGAGGGGTTTGATACCGCCGCCTTCGCCGACCAGATCGAGAGTACCGGGGCCCGCTTTTGCTTCCTGACCATCGGGCAGAACTCCGGGTTCTTTTGCGCGCCGAATGAGACTTATGATGAGTTGGTGGAAATCGCGCCGTCGAAGCTTTCGCGGCGCGATTTGGTTTCTGATATCTGGGAGGCTTTGCAGCCCCGAGGGGTTGAGCTCCTGGTCTATCTGCCCGCGGGTGCGCCGGCTGCTGATCCCGTGGCTGTGGAGCGGCTTGGCTGGGAATGGGGCTTTGAGGGCGGGTGGCCGGGTGGGTGGCAGACGCGGACCGGCAAGCGGCTGGCCGAGTTCCAGGTGAAGTGGGAAGCGATCATCCGCGACTGGTCCACGCGCTTTGGGGAGAAGGTGCGCGGGTGGTGGATTGACGGGTGCTACTTCCCCGATGAGATGTACCGGCACCCCGAGGCCCCCAACTTCGAGAGCTTCGCGGCGGCGCTCAGGGCGGGTAACCCCGAAAGCATCGTGGCCTTCAACCCCGGCGTGAAGTACCCCATCATCACCATGACCGAACACGAGGACTACACGGCGGGTGAGATCAACGAGGTGGAGAAGATACGGTGCGAGGGCCGGTGGCTGGAGCACGCGCAGTGGCACATGCTGAGCTACTTGGGCCAGACGTGGGGGAAGGGCAGCCCGCGGTATGGCGACGAGCAGGTGCTCGACTGGACGCGGGACATCATCACCCACGAGGGCGTAGTGTCGTGGGACGTGCCGATTGGACCTGGTGGGGAGATACCGGACGAGTTTTTGAGGCAGCTACGGGCGATTGGGGGAGGGCTGGGGCTGAGGTAGATGAAGCGTGTTGTCAAAATGGGGACGGAGCCGAGCAATCGGCTCCGTCTCCACGAGTCGGCGTGACGTCAGGGTTACAGCTTGATCGCGCGGAAGTTGCAGGCCATGGGGCTGCCCGGGAAGGCCATTATTCGATATAGCGGGTCCATGCGGTAGCCGAGCTTGACCGGTGTGACCCGGTAGCTGCCTGCCTTGAGGCCGGTGAAGGTGAAGCGGCCCTCGGCGTTGGTCTTCACGGTGAGTATTGTGACGCCTTCTTTGGTCAGCCGAACTTCGGCACCGGCAAGGGCGACATCGTTGGCCTTGATGAGACCGGAGATGCTGTAGGTCTCGGTGGCGGAAGTCACTCGCAGGCCGGTGTACCACTCCGCGGCGGTCGGACCGGGCTTGCGCAGGGCCAGGGTGCCAGTCTGGAAGCGGAAGCGATACCTATGGGCGCCGGGCGCGAGCTTGGTCTCGTAGACGTAGAGAGCGCCACCATTGGCGACGCTGACTTTGCGCATCGGGAGCACCGCGGCATCAAGATGCACGTCGTGTATAGTCGGCTCAGCGGCGCCGTAGTAGACGATGGAGAAGCGAAAGGTAGTGGCGGTAGTGCCCGTTGAGGGCGTGCAACTGGGGGCGTCAAGACGAGGGGCCAGCTCAGCGAAGGCGGTGCCTGCCATGAGAACGAATACGGCGAGCAGCGCGGCAGCAACCAAACCAGAATGAACCAGACGACTGAGACGCAAACCAATCACCTCCCAGGACGTTTGCCTGCTGAGGCCTTCTACAAGAGGCCAGGCCAAAGTGCGGCAGAATAATCTGCCTGCATAGGGCAGCATACCCAGGCAAGTTGTGGGCAAACCTTGAGTTTTGGGGTGAGGGAGAGGGGGAGGCGGGTTGCGAAGCGATAGGGGTGTGGGTTCGGGACGAACCCACACGGGAGGGTGGGGTGAGATGGGGCTGGTGAGACGGATCTTATTGGACAGGTGAACGACATGGATTTCGACGCTGCCGTAGCCGCCATGGCCGAGATGTCTACTGCCATTATCAGTGACGCGATGTTTCGGATGGGGAACAAGGACCGGACGATGCGGGCGCGGATCAAGCCCGTGGACCCCTCAATGAAGGTAGCAGGGCCGGCCTGCACCGCCCATGCCTATCCCGGCGCGACCTATGCGAGCGGGCTGGCCATGGAGGCGGCCAAGCCCGGGGATGTCATCGTGATCGATGCCCAGGGGGTTCTGGAGGCGATCATGTGGGGGGAGATCTTCAGCACGATGGCCATGGTGAAGGGTGTCGCAGGGACGATCGTTGATGGGGCAGTGCGGGACATCGCGGAGATCAAAGAACTGGGATACCCGTTGTTTGGGGCAGGGGTTCATCCCGCGGCCGGTACGAGCGACAAGCTCGGCAAGGTCAACATCCCCATTCAGTGTGGCGGCGTCGTGGTGCGGCCGGGCGACTACGTGTTTGGTGACCTGCTCGGCGTGGTCGTAGTGCCGCCGGAGGAACTGCTGGACGTGTACGCGTGGTGTGAGGACGTGCTGGCCAAGGAAGCCAAGATCAAGGCGGACCTGCACGAGCAGCTCAAGGCCAAGGGATTGCGCTAAGCGCGGGGTCTCTCCCTACTGCACGTACACCGGTGTGCCCACTGGCACCATCTCCCATAGGATGCGTGCGTCGCTCCTGTGCTGGCGGATGCAGCCGTGGGAAGCGGGGCCGCCCAGGCGGCTGTAGAAGGGCGGGCTGGTGGCGTGGATGCCGTGGCTGCCCGAGGACGTGATTTGCAGCCAGTAGTACATGACGACGTCATACATCCGGCTCACAGGGGCGTAGGCCTTGCTGAAGACGCGGCCCATGGCCCCGCGGCTGCCGCGCGAACCCGGACGCATGTTGGGCGTGGTAAAGCCACGCGCCGCCGTGGAGACCATGTGCATGCGCTTGACCTGCCCACCGCGCAGGTACCACAGGCGCTGACGGGCCTTGCTGACCACGATGCAGTGGTCCGGCTTATCGACGCAAACGGCCGGGAGGAACCCGTACTCGGCTTCGGCGAAAGTAAGCTCCTTACCGGCGGCGTCGTAGCCAACGAGGCGGAGTTTCAGGCCTGGGGCATCCAGCCACGGGGCCGCCCAGACGTGCTTTCCATCATTCTTCATCTTGCCGATGGTGCCGCCGAAAGTCCCGCGGGAGTTTCCACCCAGCTTGCACTTTTCCCCCTCGTACGTCAGGCGAACTTGCGCGATATGGCCGGAGGTGTTCCAGACGATGGTCTGGCCGCCTTCATTGATCTGGCCACCAGGGGCGGGATAGGCGAAGCTGAGGGCGGGCGGGGCAGCCGGGTCAAAGCGTGGCGCCGGGACCGGCGGGGGCACCGGGCGTCTGACCACAGGCGCAACCCGAGCAGGCGGCTGGTGCTTGAGCAGCATCGGCTGGAGCTTGCTCGCGGGTCGCAACGGGGGCTGGGTAGGCTGAGGCGTATCAGGTGGCAGGCTGCTGCCGCCGTAGAGCAGGGCCGGGTCGAGGTTGTCCTGAGGACTGGAAGCGGACTCGGCGTGAACGAATGAAAGACTAAGGGTGGCTGTGATGAGGGCTGCGACCAAGATTGCGAAACGCATGTAAACAAAATCATCCCAGGTTACGAATTGCGGCGGGAACACCTGGCAGAACTGCGGCATTTCCCTGCGCCAGAATACCACGACAACGGCGTTCCTTCAAGGCGTTGTACGGGAGCGGCTTGCTCAGAGATCAGACATCGGACAAGAGGGCGACGGTCGGATGTCTGGCCCTGCGGCGGCGGAACTGACGTAATCGTGGGGTGTTGTTATGTTTTTTGAGGTTCATCTTCGTAGCGGGAAGGGTTATAATCCCCGGCGCCGAAAACGAATGTAACAGCAAAGGTGGGCAAGCAGCCTGCCGTCTGCCTAGAGGTCGTCCCCAGCCATGTTTACCCTAAGCCGTGTGTCTCTGGTCTGCTTACTACTCAGCGCGTGCTGCCTGTGCCCGGTATGGTCGCAGCCGCCGCAGCCACCGCCGCCTGCTGGGCCGGCCGTGCCTGTCGTGGCGCCCACGCCGGTCATGCCGGTACTGCCTGCTGAGAACCCGATGCTGCCGGAGTCCCCGGAGATGGCGAAGGCGCCTCAGGCCATGTACGAGGCCCTGCCACGCTTCGGCGCCTCGCTATTCGCCACAATCACCCCTGCGGGCCCCGCGGGCGCCGGCAAGCAGCAAGTGAAGCCGACGGAAGGCCAGCCGGCGGGTAATCTGCCCGTGCCGCCCAACTACCTGCTGGGGCCTGGCGACACCCTGGCCCTCAGCGTCTGGTCGCGAGACTTTGAGCAGGTTAAGCAGACTCTGACCGTAAGCCCCGAGGGCTTTGTCGTCCTGCCGCAGGTGGGCAGAGTGACCGCCGCCGGGCAGACGCTGGAGCAGCTTCGCCAAGGATTGACGCAATCATATGCGCGGCTCTTTGTGGACCCGGCGGTGACGCTCGTGGTCTCGGAGCAGCGGACGGTTGAAGTCTACGTGACCGGCGATGCGGTGCGGCCGGGCAAGTATGCCCTGTCCGGCATGGCGACGGTGCTTACAGCGCTGTATGCCGCTGGCGGGCCGTCAGACATCGGCTCCTTCCGCACCATCCGCCTCAATCGGGTCGGACAAAAGCCCGTGGAGATTGACCTCTATGACTATCTGCTGACGGGCCGGCGGGACAGCGACATCGTCCTCGCACCCGGCGACAGCATCTTCGTCCCGCCGGTGGCGGGCGAGGTCGGACTGACCGGTGAGCTTCGGCGGCCGGCGCGGTATGAACTCAAGCCCGGCATGACTGTGGCGCAGGCTCTGGAACTGGCTGGCGGGCTCAAGCCCAGCGGCTATGCCCCCACGCTGCACCTGTGGCGGGCCGACAAGCAGGCCAAGTGGGCGCTCAGCATGCTCGACGCGGCTGATCCCCAGAGCGCGGACCTCAAGCAGGTTGTCCGCGACGGCGACCTGATCATCGTGAAGCGCATCCTGCCGACGGGGCAGAACACCGTCGAGCTCATGGGCGCGGTGAAGCGGCCTGGCTATTACCCGGTAGTTGAGGGCGTGACGGTGTCCAGCCTGCTGCGCAGCGCCGAGGGCCTGCGGTGGGATGCTCACATGGGCACCGGCGTCGTGCGGCGCATGGACTATGACCGCCACTACCAGATCATCACCTTCAATGTCTCCGAGCAGATGTACGGCAAGAACCCGCCGGTGATCCCCTTGGAGCCCAAGGACGAGGTGGAGGTCTTCGTGCAGTCGGCTGTGGAGCCGGCGCAGGAAGTGCGGGTCGAGGGCGCTGTGGCCAACCCCGGGACCTACCCCTATGCCGGGCAGATGCGGATCAGCCACCTGATCCTGCAGGCCGGGAGCCTGCTGCCCGAGGCGTACGTGGACCGCGCCGAACTCCTGCGGCTGACGCCCGATCAGAAATACGAGATCATCCCCGTGAACCTGAAGGCTGCTCTGCTCGGGGGAACGGCGGACGTGCTGGTGCAGCGTGGCGACATCCTGAAGGTCAGCAAGCTCAGCGAGGCTCTGGCGCCGCAGGAAGTGCAGATTGCAGGCTTCGTACGCAATCCCGGCAACTACACCCGGCGCGAAGGCATGAAGGTCAGCGACCTGATCTTCGCGGCGGGCGGACTCAAGCCCGGAGCCGGGCCGAAGGTAGAAGTAATCCCCGGACACTTCGAGGGGACGCCCAAGCCGGTGGCGTTGACGCTGCAGGGAGGCGAAGACAAGTTCACGCTGGAGCCGGACATGCTGGTGCAGGTCGGCGACAGCGTCACGGTGGACGGGCGGGGCGAGTTCAAAGAACGGGCGGACCTGGCAGTTCTGGCAGGCCGCGTCGCGCAGCCGGGGAGCTACGCCATCAAGCGCGCCGGTCAGCAAGGTTACACCGTATATGACATGATCCGCGACGGCGGCGGTGTATTGGCAGATGCGAACCCCAATGGCATCGTGGTATACCGGCGGCGTGACGCCTCCATTGGTCAGGCGCAGAATGAGGATCTGACGAAGATCCTGCAATCGGTGAACCGCGAGACCGCGCAGCAGAAGCCGCTGCAGGTTGACCAGCAGGCCCAGGCGATGAGCGCGAGCGTAGCTTCCGGCCTGACCGCCCTTGTCAGCCCCAGTGCGACCAGTATAGTCCTGCCTCCGCGTGCGGTAACGCCCGAGGACTATGTGATGGCTATCCCGATCTCGGGTAACAAGCTCCTGGCAAGCGAAGGCAAGGAAGGCAACCTCGAGTTGGAGCCCGGCGACAATGTCGTAGTACCGCGGCGGGTCAATACGGTGACAGTGCTCGGAGCCGTGCCGCGGTCGGGCGCGGTGCCGTATGTGGGCGGGGAGCGCGCGCGGCTCTACATCACCGAGGCCGGTGGCTATCGTGAGGATGCGGCCTCGGAGCGCATGGTTGTCGTCCATCAAAACGGTTCGGCAGCGCCTATCAAACTCTCGGCAGAGATCGAGCCCGGCGATATCATCGTAGTGCCCACCAAGCACATCGTGCGGACGGTGCGGACCGAGAGCGCCTGGCAGCAGTGGATGCGCGGGATAGTGGGGCTGATCACGGCGGCGCTGGTCTTCTAATAGATCGAGCCTTACAGGATGTACGGGATAGCGGCTGGATGGGCAGGATTTGGGTGAGGGCTGGCGAGACGCACGAATGGAACTTTGTAACCCCTCAAGGGGGCTTTTGCTGTGGCTTGGGCAACACGTAGTAAAACCTTTCGCGTATTCACCTGGTGGGGTGTCCTGATCCTGAGTGTGGCGATCTCGCTGCTCGTCGGGCTCTTCATCGCGCTCTTTTGGCCGAGCGTCTTC
Source organism: Armatimonadia bacterium (assembly GCA_039683575.1). Classification (GTDB taxonomy): domain Bacteria; phylum Armatimonadota; class Zipacnadia; order Zipacnadales; family UBA11051; genus JAJFUB01. The sequence continues at coordinate 18,254 of JBDKRC010000210.1, forward strand.
ACCGGCACCAGTTCGTTCTTCGTCAGCGACCCGGCCGCACTGCTGGGCACGATGATCCAGCAGTCTGCGGCGCAGACCGGGCTGCCGGAGGCGGGCAGTCTCAAGCCCACGCCGGAGCGCCTGTCGGCGATTCTGTCCAGCCGGTTGATACGGTCCAAGCTTGTGCAGAAACACAAACTGGATCAGCGCCTGGGCATGACCTCAGTCGAAGCTGAAGAGGCGCTGGCTCGGATGACCAAAATCAACCAGATCGGCACCGAGGGGTTCAGCATCGCCGTCACCTGCAAGGGCTATACTCCCCTTCGCGTGGCGATCAGCCATACGCTCAGGCGCGAGCAGGCGCGGCAGCTCTGCGCCGCGCTGGCCAATGATTTCCTCTCGGAACTGCAGAATTACGTAACGACTACCTCCGTCAGCGAGGCCCAAAAGAAGCGCCAGTTCATAGAGCAGGCCCAGCAGCAGGTGCAGCAGCAGCTGGCGCAGGCGCAGACGGGCATCTCGCGGCTGCAGCTCTCCAACGAGCTGGTCGAGCCAGCGGACAAAAGCGCGCTCGTGAATGACAGGATCAAGTCGCTATATCAGGCTTCGGCAGACGCCTCGGCCCAGACCGACCAGACCGCAAGCTCGCTGAGGAAAGCGCAGGGGCAACTCGGCCACGTGGACAGCATGCGCATCGCCAGCATCGTCGAGATGCGCAACCCGATCATCAGCCAACTCGAGCAGAAACTTGCTGACCTGCGGGTGGAATTGGCCACGCAGGAGGCGCAGGGCAAGACCCGGCAGAACCGGGACGTCGTGCAGATCCTCAGCGCGATCACGTCCACGGAGAGCCAACTGGTCCAGATCAAACAGGACGTCCACAAGGAAGTGGCTCGCTCGTCTAATCCAACCTTTGAGAAGCTCTCGGGCCAGGTAGTGGACTTGCAGGTGAATCTGGCCGGGGCCAAGGCGCGGGCGAGCAGGACCAAGCAGCTACTGAGACAGGCGCGGGCCGATCTGGCGGAGTTGCCGCCGGTAGTCCGGGAGTACGCGGCGCTCAAACAGGACCAGGACGTGCAGTTTGCGGCCTTGGCGGCGTTGAAGCAGTCGCTGGCCGTGGCGCGGGTGCAAGAGCAGCAGAGCAAGCGGGCGGGTGAGTTCCTGGTGCTGGACGAGGCTGTAGCTCCCGCAGACCTGTTCAAGCCGCCTGTCTGGCTCGGCATGGCATTGGCCTTTGGGGTGATGCTCTGCATCATGGGGCTGATTTCACTCAATCGAATGATTTTCGGAGTATAGGAAAGACGCCCGGCGTGAAGCCGGGCGTTTTTTTGTACTCGCAGGGAGGAACCAAGTCCAAAGGGTGTGAAGGGTAACAGCGAGGCTGGGGGGGCGGTAGCACAATATGAGAGTGCCAAGCAATCTGGAGGGTTGTCATGTTGCGAATTGACGAGCCATTTCACGGGGCCGTGCTCAACCGGCGGCATGGGAAGCAGGACGAAAGCGGGCTGCGGATCGCTGTGACAGGCGACGCGCCGGGATATGGGAAAGTGACCGTGGATGGAGCGCCGGCGAAGGTGGTAAATGGCAGGTTCACGGGCGAGACAACCATAACCGAGGCGGAGCAGACCATCGTCGCCCGGTACGAGGGCAGCTACGGTGTGCAGGAGCATGCCGTGCGGGTGGTCTGGGACAAGAACTCGCGGCCCCGCTTCCGCTTCTCCATCGATGACAACAGCTTCTGGCTGCGCGACGTGGCGCAGAATGAGTATGCCTCCCTGTTCGATTGCTCCTACCTGGGGATACTGCAGAAGCTGAACAAGGACTACGGCGCGAAATTCACGCTGAATATCTACTCCAAGACCGACGACAACCCCGCGCATCCGTTTGAGTTGACCCAGTTCCCGGAGAGGTACAAGAGCGAGTTCGCCGACAATGCGAACTGGCTCGTGCTGGCCTTCCATGCCAAGTCAAACCTGCCCGATCGCCCCTACCAGTATGCACCAGCCGAGAAGCTGCTGGCGGACAAGCACCTGGTCGAAGAGCAGATCGTGCGCATCGCGGGCGAGGCGACGCTGGCCCAGCCAACGGTAATTCACTGGGGCATGGCCCTGCCCGAAGTGCTGCCGGCGCTGTACAAGGAGGGCGTGCGCGTGCTGTCCGGGTTCTGCAATCCCGTATCGTACGGATATGACGTGAACTACTGGCTGGACACCGCGCGATCGCAGTGGCTCTACAACAACGAGGCACTCAAGGACTTCACGAGCGGCATCGTGTTCTCGCGGATTGACATCGTGTGCAACAACTGCGCGGTGGAAGACGTGGAGCCGACCCTGCAGCCGCTGTATGACAACCCGCGACAGGCCGAGATCATGGACCTGTTCACCCACGAGCAGTATTTCTGGCCCTTCTACTCCGCCTATCGGCCCGACCATGCCCAGCGCCTGGACAAGACCATTCGCTTCGTGGTCGAGAGGGGCTATGAGCCGGTGTTCTTCCATGAGGGGTTTCTGGGGATCTAGGCGGGCAGGTGGGCTCGCCCCGAACACACGTCGCCCTTCCGCCGCGTAGGTGGGTTCGTCCCCGAACCCACGCCTCCGGCAGGTGCGTGTGTGGGTGCGAGACGCACCCACCTACGCGCCGAATGTCAGCGGACACAAAGACGCACCGACCAGTTGGCCGGTGCGTCTATCGTAATACCACGGACGTGAGGTGTGCTGATGGTACTGGGCATGATCGGGCTGGGACGCATGGGCGGGAACATGGCGGAGCGGCTCTTGGGGGCTGGCCACGGGGTAGTGGGGACCAGCAGGACGCACAAGACGGTGGACGAAGCCGTGCAGCGGGGTGTGACGGGCGTTTACTCCATTCAGGAGCTTGTGGACAAGCTGGAGCGCCCTCGCGCCGTGTGGGTGATGGTCCCCGCCGGAGACCCCACGGATGCCATGCTGCAAACGCTCACGCCGCTGCTCGACGAGGGTGACATCATCATCGACGGCGGCAATTCGTTCTACAAGGACACCCAACGCCGCTACGCTGCCCTCAAGGCCGAGGGACGCGAGTTCGTGGACGTTGGCACCAGCGGCGGCATCTGGGGGCTCGAAGAGGGCTACAGCCTGATGATCGGCGGCGATCCAGAGCCGGTGGAGCGGCTGCGGCCGATCTTCGAGGCGTTGGCGCCGGCGCCGGACCGGGGTTGGGGGCACATGGGGCCAAGCGGTGCCGGGCATTTCACCAAGATGGTCCATAACGGGATCGAGTACGGCATGATGCAGGCCCTGGCCGAGGGTTTCGCGATCATGGAGAAGAGGGCGGACCTGCAGCTAGACCTCCAGCAGATCGCCGAGACGTGGCGCCACGGCAGCGTGGTGCGCTCGTGGCTGCTCGATCTGATCGCGCTGGGATTGGAGGACAACCCTGCGCTGGACGGCATCGCGCCGTATGTGCAGGACTCCGGTGAGGGGCGCTGGACCGTCGCAGAGGCGATCGAGCAGGACGTCGCCGCGCCGGTGATCACGCTGGCGCTTCTGCAGCGCTTGCGCTCGCGCGATGAGCGGGGTTTCGCAGACCGCATGCTGGCGATGATGCGCAACCAGTTCGGGGGGCACCTTGTGAAGAGGGAGGCGGGGCATGAGCCAAGCGTCTGACGGTCCGCGCCCGGCGGAGCCGCACGTATTCGTCGTGATGGGCGGCAGCGGTGACCTGATGCGGCACAAGCTGCTGCCGGCGCTGTGGCGGCTGGCGGAAGCGGGTTACATGGCTCGGCCCTCGCAACTCCTCGCGGCGGGCCGGCGCGCCCAATTTGACGATGCCGGCTATAGACAGTGGGCTGCCGACGCGCTGCGCGAGGCAGGCCTTGAGGCCGATAGGTTCGTAAACTGGTGCGGCGAGTGCGTCCACTATCACAGCGTCGGAGAAGAGACGGCGGAGGATTTCAGAGGACTGGCGCGCCGCCTCGAGGAGCTTGAGAAAGAGCATGGCCTGCCGGGCAACCGGGTCTTCTACCTCGCCATCCCGCCCGCGAGCCTGCACCGTGTGGTTGAGGGGCTCGGCCAGGCAGGACTGCACCAGAGCGCTGGCTCGACGCGGCTGATGATCGAGAAGCCGTTCGGGTCCGATCTGAACTCCGCGCGGGAGCTCGATGCCGCAATCAAGCGGTACTACGAGGAAGAGCAGATCTACCGCATTGACCACTACCTGGGCAAAGAGGCGGTCCAGAACCTCCTGGTATTCCGGTTCGCCAACCCAATCTTCGAAGCGTTGTGGAGGCGGGAGCAAGTCAGCAGCGTGCAGATAACCGTCGCCGAGACGGCGGGGGCCGAGGGGCGCGCGGGCTACTATGACGGCGCCGGCGTCGTGCGCGACATGATGCAGAACCATCTCACGCAGCTTCTGGCGCTGACGGCCATGGAGATACCGCCCGCCTTCGAGGCGGATGCGATTCGGGATGAGAAAGCCAAGGTGCTGCGCAGCGTCAAGCAAATCAGCCCGCGGGACGTGGTGCTGGGCCAGTACGCCGCGGGGGAGATCAACGGAGAGCCGGTTAAGGGCTACGTAGAGGCTGAGGAGATCCCAAACGACTCAAGCACGCCGACCTTTGCGGCGCTGGAGCTCCAGATAGATAACTGGCGCTGGCAGGGCGTCCCCTTCTTCCTGCGCACCGGCAAGCGCCTCGCGGCAAGTGCCCGGCAGATCGTGGTGAACTTCCGCTGCCCGGTGCTGGCATTGTTCGAGCGGTTCGAAGACGCGCCGGTACACGCCAACTCGCTGGTGATCAACATCGAGCCCGACGAGGGGTTTGAGCTGCTGTTTGATGTGAAGGCACCGGGGGATATGCTCAAGCTGCAGCCGCAGGTCTTCCGGTTCCGCTATGACAGTGCCTTCGAGCGGCTACCGGAGGCCTACGAGGCGCTGCTGCTGGACATCCTGCACGGCGACCAGACGCTCTTTGTGCGCATCGACGAGGTGCTGGAGGCGTGGCGGCTGTTTACGCCGCTTCTGGGCGAGGAGTTGAAGCGGTACCCATACGCGGCTGGCACATGGGGCCCAAAGGAAGCGGAGAGGGTCGCAGCGCCAACGGGAGCCGCTTGTTTCCTCTGAGGGTTGCCCAACGCCAGGCGGCCAACCAACGCCCTCCCCTTGTCATGCGGCCAACCCACGCCCTCACCTTGTCATGCTGAACGAAGTGAAGCATCTCCGCCACCGGGGGATGCTTCACTTCGTTCAGCATGACAACCTGTGTACGGCCAGCGCCTCTAGTCCTCATAGAACCACTCAATCGGCA
>JBDKRC010000211.1:0-24365 GCA_039683575.1 Armatimonadia bacterium
GGGGGGGGCGGGGTGGGGGGGGGGGGGGGGGGGGCATGGGATACTGAGGTTCGGCACCACGGGGCCAATGCGTGGGGCGTGCAGGCGCTGCGCGAGGATTCATTCGACGTACCGTACCGTTGCCTGCTGCCACGGGAGGTCGAGGGGCTGGTGATGGGCGCGGGGCGCAGTATCAGTGTCGAGCACCCCTTCCTGCTGCGGTGCATGGCCCACACGATGGTGGTGGGGCAGGCGGCGGGGACGGCAGCGGCTGTGGCCGGGCAGCAAGCGGTGTCGCCGGGGCAGGTGGCGGTCGCTGCGGTGCAGGAGGAGTTGCGACGGCAGGGGGTTGTCGTGTAGCTGGCAGCCCGGGACCTACAGCAGCTAGTCAGTGAATACGTCCACGGGCCGCCCTGGGATGGCTTTGGCGTGGCCGTCCACGAAGACGACGTTGGTGATACTCCACTTGGGCATGTTGTGCACTGCGCCGTAGCCCTGCTGCCAGAAGAACGCCCCGAAAACGTCGCTCCACATCCACAGTTCGGTTCTGGAGGAAAGCGTCAACTGGCGCGCGGGGTGGCGCGCAACGAAGGGACCGGTGTTGGAGTGGATGCCGAGCATGGACCAGTAGTAGTACCCGATGTTGCCGAGGTTGAAGTTGCTCTGCCCGGCGCGCAGGGTGGCATCGGCAGGAACGAGGCTCTCGATTGAGGGGCAGTAGAATAGCTGCCAGTTCTTGACGTACGGCATCAGGCCCTGAGTTACATTGGGCATGCTGTTGCCCTGTGTAGCCGCAACGGGCAGCAGTTCGTCGTAGTCCTGCCCGTAGGCCATGGTAGCCAGGGCGAGTTGTTTGAGGTTGCTCAGGCAGGAGGTCCGCCGCGCCTGCTCTCGCGCCTTGGCGAAGACGGGGAACAATATGGCGGCCAGAATCGCTATGATGGCAATTACGACAAGCAGCTCAATCAATGTGAAGCCCAGTCGCTTCATGATTGCGCCCTCCAGAGATGATACTGGAATGGTACCACGATGCCTTCTCTTCTACAGGCACATATGAGGAACGGCGAGGGCAAGATAGTAGGAAGGGCGCCGGTGCAGGAAGGCCATCCCGAAACTCCGAAATGAACACCTGAACCATGCAACGCTGCAAAATTGCCTATCTCGATCATGCCACTGATGTCGGCGGGGGCGCTGAAGAGGCCCTCGTGGACCTGCTGCGCTTTGTGGACCGCGAGCGGTTCCAGCCGGTGCTGATCGTTGCGGAGCGGTCGGACTGGCTGCGCAACGTGGACCTTGCGGGCGTCGAGGTGATCCGGTACTTCCCGGAGAGCGAGGAGATACTGGAGCGCTCACGGGATACGCTGGGAGAGGTGCGCTCCAACCTGCGCAGCCTGCGGCACAGTCTGCGCCCGGTGCGGGAACTGGTCCATCTGTTGCGCCGACACAAGGTGGACATCGTCCATACGAATTCGCTCAAGACGCACGTGCTGGGGGGACTCGCGGCGCGGTGGGCACGCAGACCGCTTATCTGGGACGTGCGCGACATCCTGGACCCCGGCCCGGCGCGCAAGCTGCTGCTCAGTGTGGCCCGGCTGACCCACCCGCATATCGTGGCCATGTCCGGGGCGGTGGCCAAGTTCCTCGCTCCGGCCCGGTGTGCCACCACCGTAGTACACGGGGGACGCAGCCCCGAGCACTTTGTCCAGGCCGCGCCTTCGCCCGAGTTGCGGGCCGAGTTGGGGCTGACCGAAGACAACGAGGTCATCAGCGTCATCGCGCGCCTGACGCCCTGGAAGGGGCACATGGTACTGCTGGATGCCTTCCGCGCGGTACACGTGGAGCGGCCCCAGGCACGGCTGCTGGTGGTGGGGGCGCCGACTTTCTGGGAGGAGACTTACCTGCGGGAGTTACAGGAGCGAGCGGAGGCTCTGGGGTGCGCCGAGGCCGTGCGCTGGCTGGGCTTCCGCGATGATATCCCGCAGATTCTGGCTCTGTGTGACATGATGGTCCTGCCCTCCTTCTATGAGCCCTTCGGAATAGTGATCGTCGAAGCGATGATTGCGGGTAAAGCTGTGATCGTGTGCGATTCCGGCGGTCCACCCGAGATCGTGGAGGACGGCGTGACGGGGCTGGTCGTGCCGACGCAGAAGGTTGGGCCGCTGGCGGACGCCATGGTGGAGCTGCTGAGCGACCCGGAGCGGCTACGAAAGATGGGGCAGGCGGGGCGACAACGGGCCCTGGACCAGTTTGACATCCGCCATGCCGTGCGCAAGATCGAGGCTATCTACGACCAGATTGCGAGCCGATGCCACTGATGAACAAGCTGCTGAAAGTGTGCGGTCTCAGCCGGATTGCCGACCTGCGCCACGCCCAGCGTTGTGGAGCCGATTTCGTGGGCCTCGTAGTCGAGGCGCCGGGCTCCCTGCGCGCGGTGACACTGGAGCAGGCTGAGAGGCTGGCGAAGCTAGCGCCGGGGCAGACTGTGGCGGTGGTGATGAGCGATGACCCGGAATTCTTGAGGCAGGTTGTCCGGAGACTGCGCCCGCGCGCCCTGCAACTCCACGTGCCGAAGGCCGCGGAGTTGGTTCGCGAGTTGAAGGCCCTGTGCCCGGTGTGGGTGGCGGTTGGCCTGCCGCCGAAAGGCATCGGTGCCAGCGATGAGGAGCAAGTCGCAGCCGAGATGCGCGCGGCTGCGGAGGCGGGGGCGGAGATGATTGTGCTGGATACCAGCGTGAAGGGTCAGACCGGGGGTACGGGGCAGACGTCTGACTGGGAACAAGCGGCGAGGCTCGTGGCTCTGTGTCCGATTCCGGTCTTGCTTGCGGGGGGAATCTGCCCCGAAAACGCCGCCAGGGCTCTGCTGGTCGTAAATCCTGTGGGACTTGACGCCAGCACGCGGCTGGAACGCTGTCCCCGCGAAAAGGACGCGGCGAAGGTGGAAGCCCTGGCCGCGTCGGTCAAAGACCGGACTGCCTCCCCATAGCCCACACTCAAATCACCTCTGGCCACGCAGAGAACCCCCTGCGGACGATTCCGCGGTTGCGGAACGCATCAAGATAAAGTAATATCTTCATCAGCTTCTACCATTGCGCCAGGGAGTGGTGTCTTTGTAGCAGCCTGGGGTAGGCCCTTCAGCCTGGCAGCATCATCGTACACATTACGTCGCAGCAACACTATGCTTGGAGGCCGAGCCCGTGACTCATCTACAGAGAGCCGCCGTAGTTGCACTCGTACTTGCCGCGCTTGCCGCAATCTCGCCATGTTTCGGCCAAGCCGAAATGTACGCCCTCTCGCATCCCTTTGCCCTCCCCACCGCTACGACCACCCGCCTGTTTGGCATGGGCGGCTTCGTTACCTGTATTCCGGACCGAGGCTTTGCCAACCCTGCCTTCGCCGGCGCGCTGACTGACACTTCGGTCGTCGCCCGCCAGTCCCTCACCAGCTTCGAGAGCGGTCTGCGCTTCAAGGGCCAGCAGGCGTCCCTGGCCTTCCCGCTCAAGGACGACAAGCGCGGCATGCAGATCGTTGGCTTCCGCCTTACGAGCCACCCCAGTTCCATCCCGATGCCGACACCCGTGCCGGCGGCCCTGGCGATATCCATGTCCGAGTATGAGTTGTCCCTCCACTACGGCCAGCGCGTCAGCCATGACCTGCTGCTCGGCGTGGGCGTGGCGCCGGTTTTCCACAATAGCTTCAACCTGTCCGTCGTGCCCAGCGGGCATGAACTCGCTCAAATCACCTCCGAATCGGACAAAGGCATGCGTTTGGGCGCGGTCTACGAATGCAGTTCACGCGCGCGGCTGGGGTTTGTTTACGACCGCTATGATGAGGATGTAGTGGCCTCCGGGCATGCCATCGGCGGCGACGGGTTGCCCTTCTCCTTCACGTCCAAAGAGTTGGCCTTCGGGCTTTCCTATCAGCTCACGGATCAACTGCTGGGCGCCATCGAGTGGCAGCAGCTGTCCACCGAGCAGGATGCCAGCGATCTGGGCCCCGGAATGAAGTTCGGGGACGCCGGCTGGCGGATCGGCTTCGAGGGCGTTTCCGAGACCAAGTGGGCCTACCGCGTAGGCAGCAACGACGGGGCTATCTCCCTCGGCCTGGGGTATCTCGGCGACGATGACTGGACCTTCAACTACGCCTTTATCCGTGACTGGAACAAGGACATTATCGGAGAGCTGATGGGGCCGTCTAACACCCACCAGTTCGAGCTGTCGTACAAGTGGTAGCCTAAGAGCCGGTCTACGCCGAACAGGGGGCCATCTTTGGTAATGAAGCCTTCGTTGCTTAAGCCACACCAGCGCGTTGTAATCACCGGGCTGGGCGTTGTCGCGCCCAATGGCATCGGCCGCGATGCCTTCTGGGAGGCTCTCACGGAGGGTCGCTCAGGCATCGACTGGATCAAGGGCTTTGACACGTCTGACCTGTACTGCAAGATCGGCGGCGAGGTTCGCAACTTCGAGGCCAGCGACTACCGACCGGCCAAGAAGGCGTCGCGCAGCGGCCGCTTCTCCAATTTTGCCGTGGCCGCCGCCCAGCTTGCGGTGGCCGACGCCGATCTGGAGACCGCCGACGTTGATCCCTATATGATGGGCGCCGTCTTCGGCACCACGCTGGCGGGGCTTGGCAACATCGGCGATGACATCTACCAGCATCTCTACAAGCAAGGTATCCAGGGTCTTGATCCCCTGGCGCCGAGCGAAGTGTCGGCCCATGCCGCCACGGCCAATGTCTTCATTGACCTGGGCATGAAGGGACCGAACACCACCTCCGGCCTCGGGTGCGTCTCGACGCTGGATGCCATGAACACTTCCATGGCGCTGCTGCAGGCGGGGCGCGCCAAGGTGATGATTGCCGGGGCCACCGAGGCCTGCCTGAGTAGCGTCGGGATGGGCGTATTGGCCGCACAGAAGGTCCTCACCAAGCGCAATGATCCCCCGCAGGCAGCATGCCGGCCCTATGACAAGACGCGCGACGGCCTGATCCTGAGCGAGGGCAGCGCCGCGGTGGTGCTGGAGACCGCAGAACACGCCATGGACCGTGGCGCCCCCATATACGCTGAGGTATTAGGGTACGCCGCGACTACGGAGGCTCATCACCTGCTCCTGGCCAAGCCGGACGGCGAGGAGCTGGCGCAGGCCTTCCGCACGGCGTTACTGCAGGCGAAGATCTCCACGGATGAAATAGACTATATCTGCGCCCACGGCATCTCGAACAAGCAGTATGACGTGGCCGAGACCAACGCGGTCAAGCAGGTCATGGGGCCACGGGCTTACCATGTGCCAATGAGCTCGATCAAATCCATGACCGGGCAGCCCTTTGCCGCAGGTGGTGGTTGGCAGGTGGTCGCAGCCTGTATGACGATGCAAACCGGAATCATCGCCCCGACGATCAACTACAATGAGCCCGACCCGGAGTGCGACCTGGATTACGTGCCTAACCAGGCGCGCCAGGCGCGTGTGGACACGGTCATGCTCAACTCGCACAGTGTTGGCGGGACTCACGCCTGTCTTCTGATTCGCAAGTTTGCGGCCTGAGCCGGGGGGCATTATCAGGTCTCTGTGCCGGACCCGCCATCCAGGCGGGGAGGGTCGCTCCCGATGACGTTCAGATTGGACCATGTCGTGCTGACTACCATCTCGCTGGCCAGTGTGATTCTCGGGATCGCGGTGTACAGCCGGGCACCAGACCGCGTGTGGAATCGGCTGTTTGCGGTCCAGGCGTTTGCCGTCAGCATCTGGGTCCTGCTCAACTACCTGCTACAGGCCGCCACCACCACTGAGGAGGCGGCGCTGTGGCTGCGGCTGACCCATCCCTCTGTGGCCCTCGTGATCTGCACCTGTGTGGATCTCTTCTGGGTCTTCCCGGAGCGCACCGAATTCGCTCCCTGGCCTCGCCGCCTCGCGCTGTATTTCCTGGGTTTTCTGTTCAGTCTCGTCGCTTTCATGCCCAACCTGTTCACCAGCCTCGAGCTCGCTCGCGGCACGGTGCTTGTGGAGTATGGCTGGCCTTTCCTGGCCTTCGGCGTATTCGCAATCGGCACACTGGGTTACGCTGACTACATACTCATCCGAAAGCGCCCGCGGCTGACCGGCCTGCAGCGCGCGCAGGTGAATTACGTTCTCACGGGCATGATCATCGGGCAGCTCCTGGCGCTGCTCACAATGGTCCTGCTGCCGCTTATCTGGCACAACACCTTCTATGCCCGGTGGGGTTCGGCCAGCTACATGCTGGTAATCGGTTTCATGGCCTACTCCGTGGCCAAGCATGGCATCATCCGGCCAGCAGTCGCCATCATCCGCGCCACAGCCTACCTCGTTACCGCCAGCCTGATGCTGGTGGCGGTCATCGCGCTCGCTAGAGTGGGCAAGCCCCTGGTATACCATCTTCCCTCGGCCACGCTGTTTTACATGCTGGCTGGCGTTGTGTTGGGCTTTGGCGGTGCCTGGATACACCAGTGGATCAAGCGGCGTTTGGAGAACGAGCTTCCTGGCGCCCACCTTGCAGACGCTGCCCAGCGGGCTTCCGGGGACATACTCCGGACGCTGAATGCCGAGGAGTTGCCCGACTTCGTGTCGGACACCATAATCCAGATGCTGCGTGCGGCCCACGTCAGTTGCTATACCCGTGATGCCTCGTCAGGCCATTTCCGCTTGCGGGCAAGCAAGGTGAACAGCCGCGGGGCGGGTGCAGGCCAACTGCCTGCCGAGATCGCCGACGATTCGCTACTGGTGCAGATGGTGTCGCGCAGCCCGGACCTGCTGGACCGGTCGCAGATTCGCCGCTTCCACTCCTTTGAGGAGGCCCAGCGGATTGTCGAGGCCATGCGCCACTATGAGGCCGAGGTGGTCGCTCCAATCCTCTGGGAAGACCGGCTGATGGGCCTGGTGGTGGTCGGAGAGGCTCTTGCGGGAGACATGTACGGCCCCGAGGAGATGCGCCTGCTGCAGAACATGCTGCCCCAGGTCTCCCTCGCCGTCCGCAACTCTGAACTCTTTGATGAAGTTGTTCGCATCATGGAGTACAATGAGAACATTCTGCGCCAGATGCAGAGCGGCGTCATCGCCGTCAACTCCGACCGCAGGATTGTGACCTTCAATCCCGCGGCTGAAGAGATTCTGGGGCTTAGCGCCGAGAGCGTCCTTGGCCGCACGCCCGATGTCTTGCCAACGCCAATCGCCGCCCGGCTGATTCAGGCGCTCTCGGGCATCCCGCTGCGTCCCGAGGACCGCATCGAGTTGCCGAACGCGCACGGCCAGCGCATTCCCGTCGCCTGTAGCACCTCCCGCTGGCGCGGCGCGGTGGGCTCACAAGATGGAGCCATCACCGTTATCAGCGATCTGACACTCGTGGAGGAGCTTGAGCAGGAACGCCGCGACGCCGAGCACCTTAACCTGATCCGGGTGCTCTCCGCGGGCATGGCGCACGAGATCCGCAACCCGCTGGTGGCGATCCGCACGTTTGCCGAACTGCTGCCCTCCCGCTGGGACGATGACGAATTTCGCGGCGACTTTCTTTCGACGGCGCAGGAGGAAATCGAGCGCATCGACCGGCTGCTCACAGACCTGCTGATGCTATCGAAGCCCGCCGGGGCGGTTGTCGAGGCAATCGACGTCAATCGCGTGTGCGAGGGTGTCACACGTGCCATGTCGGCCAACGCCGAGGCCAAGCAGGTGAGCCTGGTTACCGACCTGCGCCTGGATTCCAGCCGTCCGTTCTTCGGAGACCGGGGCCGGCTGCATCAGGCACTTGTCAATCTTGTAAAGAATGCGCTAGAAGCGGAGCCTCCGGACGGCCTTGTGAAGGTAACGACTGAGGAGGCTCAGAATTACGATTCTGAATCCGTTGTGCTCGTCACTGTGCACAACGACAACAGCTACATCCCGGAGGGGCAACTGCAGGAGGTCTTCCGCCCCTTCTATTCGCGGCGGCATGGTGGCACAGGCCTGGGTCTTTCGGTCTGCCAGACCATCATCGAGGAGCATCATGGCAGCATTCGTGCCGAGTCTTCCATGCAAGCCGGCACTGACTTCATCGTGGAGTTGCCGGTGAACTCCATTCCTGGGGAGAACTCGTATGGTCGTAACGCTGGCGACTGATCTTAAGACGGACTGGCTCGGTAAAGTGACTGACCTTCTGTCCGGCGACACCATGGTTGTGCCTGTCGCCGGGGAAGCTGCCTTTGAGCTCGCGCAACGCCTGCCCGTCTCGATCATCGTTGCCGGCCTCGAGCCGCTCACCCATGAGAAGATGCTCGGCTACCTGCAGATGCGCAAGTGCTGCCCCGAGGCGGTGTTTGTCTGTCTCGCTCCGGCCGAAGTGCGTGGGCAGGTGCGGCACGAGGGTCTCTTCTCTCCCGACTTCTGGCTCGACCCGCAGGTGACACTCTCCGAGGCGCAGGAACTGCTGCAGCAGGCTGTCCAGAAGGCCCATCTACTCTTGGACGCGAGTGGGGTGCCTCCGACCCCTGAGCCACAGTGGCGCGAGGCAGCCGCCGAGCCTCTCGGACCCGAGCAGACGGTTCTGCACCAGCTTCTCGGGGCCATGGCCGGCAATGCCGACCCGGACCGGCTACTGGACGCCTACATAGACGCCGTGTCTCAACTCGTCCGTTGCGCCGGACATTGTTTTCTGTGGAAGAGCGAAGACGGCGGTTGCCTGCGGGTGAAGCGCGCCCAGGGCCTACCCCCCGAACTCGCCACTCACGGACGCCTCAGCCCAACGGATGCACTGCCGTCATGGTATCGGACAAACTCCCGGGCGCTGACGCGTCAGGAGCTTGCCCACTGGCCCGACGCCGCCCTCGCCGGGGCGCTCACCCGCGAACTGCAGGTCTTCCGGGGGCAGGTCGCCATACCGCTGCTTCTCAGCGGCCGCCTCGAAGGCTTGCTGATCCTGGCCGAAAAGGTGGTTGGCGAGCTTTACAGCAACACCGAGCTTGAGACACTCTTTGTGCTCACGAGCTACGTCTCGGTTCACCTTGAGAATCTGCGCCTGCAGGCCCAGGTGCGCGAGACGCAGGAGTACATGCAGCGTAGCCTAACTGCGATGCGCTGCGGCCTGATCACGCTCGGCTCCGACGGCTGTATCACGGTCTGCAACCCCTACGCCGCCCACGTGCTTGGGGTTCGGCCGCAGGAACTCGAAGGAGCAGACCTGCGGGCCCTGCCCTCTCCTCTGGGCGATTACCTGTATTCGGCCTTCAAGTCGCCGGAAGCTGTGGTTACTGCCGAGCGCCTGTCGCTGGCCGGCCTTGGCGTTCAGCTTCGGGTCACCACCTCACCACTTCTGGACGGCGCCGGCAAGGCCGTGGGCAGTGTGCTTTTGCTTGAGGATATCAGCAGCACGGTCGAGGAGGCCGCCGAGACGGCCCGTCAGGACACTATCAATGCCCTGACGCGCATTATCGGCCGTCTGGCGCATGATGTTCGTACGCCACTGACAGCCATCAAGACCTATGCCCAGTTAATGGATCAGCCAGACGACTTCGAGGACCTCTCCCAGTTCTGGCATGACACTGTCAGCCCCCAACTGGAGCGCCTGGATCGCCTCATCAGCGAGCAGGTGAAGCTGATCGAGCCGCCGCCGCCCTCCTTCCAGCTTGTTGACGTCGAGCAGCTCGTGCAGGAGGTAGTGGCGAAGGCCTCCTCCGGCAATCCGGACAATGGCGATCCGCTCCTCAAGATCGTCGGACCACTGCCGCGCATCGTGGCCGACCCGGGTCCTGTTCGCGATGCGTTCGGTTACCTTTTGCGATATCTTGGCGATCACGGTGCTTCACCCGTGGGCGTGGTCCTGGACCAGCATCGCAAGGGCCCCATCGCCAACGTCCGCATCAGGATGCGCTCGGCGGCCAATGGCAGCGTGCCGGACCCGCACACCATTCTGGATCCCGTCGCTGTACTACAGTCAGAAGAAGGGGATCTGGGGCCCGCCATCAGCCGGCAGCTCATTGCCCGGCAGGGCGGTCGTGTCGAGGCCGCGCACGGCGACGGTTTCTTTGAGTTCCGCATGTTATTCCCGATAAATGTGGTGGAGCCGGTGGATGCGCACGAATCAAACCGCTAGCAAACCGCCGCCGCGTTAGGCCGGGCCTTTGACCAGGCGGACGCGGGCGCACGTGAGGCAAGTAGATGACCAAACCCCTGGTGCTTGTGATAGACGACGAAGTGGGGCCGCGCGAGTCCTTGAGGATGATCCTCAAGAACCGCTACGATGTGATGCTCGCCGATGGCCCCGAACAGGGCCTCAAGATGGCGGCTGACGCCCGGCCCGATGTCGTCTTTTGCGACATCAAGATGCCTGAGATGGAAGGTCCTGAGGTGCTGCGCCGTCTCAAGGAGCTTGATTCCGAAGTCCAGGTCGCGCTCATCACTGCGTATGCCGCCGTGGACACCGCCCAGCAGGCGGTGCGTTACGGGGCCATCGACTACATAACCAAGCCTTTCTCGGTCCAGGACATCATGCTCGTGGCCGACCGCGCTGTTGAGAAGCGCCGCCAGTCCGAGCGTCAGCAGGCCCTGATTGACGAACTCCAGCCCACCGCGCGGGTGCTGTCCGGTCAGCTTTCCGCCATCACCAGCGGGAGCAGCGGTGATCAGACACAGATCTACCAGAACCTCACTCAGGCCCACAACTCCATTGAGTCCCAACTCAGCAAGATTGCCAAACTGAATGCTATCGGCGAAGTTGCCGCTGAGGTGGCACACGATGTCCGCAACTTCCTGACCGCCATCCTCCTGCGCATTGAGATCCTGCTCATGGACCTCAAGGAGCCCTCGCAGGTCAACTCACAGGCGGTCAAGGAAGCCCTGCAGGACATTCTGCAGGCGGCCAGCGACGGCGCGCAGGCCGTGCAACGGATCTCCTCGATCTCAAAGTCCGATCCCTACGAGCCCTTCACGCTCCTCAGCGTCAATGAGGTCGTGAACGATGTCGTTAGCATGTCCTTCGGCCAGTTCCAGACCAGCCAGGGCGTGAGCATTGAGGTCAAGACCACCGACGTTCCGGATATCTACGGCAGCCCGACGGCCCTGCGCACCGCAGTCATGAATATCGTCATTAACGCGCGGCAAGCCCTGCCCGACGACGGAGGCCATGTCACGATCAGCACTGCCGCTGAGGGTGAAGACGTGCTGATAATCGTGCAGGACACGGGACGGGGCATTGCCGACGATGTCATGCCCTATATCACGGAACCGTTCTTCACCACCAAGGGTGCGCACGGCTCGGGGCTCGGCCTCAGTGTCGCCCGCAAGGTCATCGGCAACCACGAGGGGCGCATCGAGTTCGACAGCGTCCCCGATCGCGGCACCACGGTCACCATCAGGCTGCCGCTCAAGTCCTCACGCAGCCAGGAGAAGGAATCCACCGATACTCCAGAGCCCGGCGATCCTGTGCCCTCGGTGCTGGTGATCGAGGACGACGTGGAGATGCTGACCAACATCAACACCGCGATCATCGGCGCGGGCCTGACCGCCGAGGGCGCTCGCGATGCCGGCGAGGCACTGCAGAAGCTCGACGGGTACCTAACCGACTACGGGCATGCTCCAGCGACGGTCATCACCGACCTTCACATGCCGGGCCTCCTGGGCACGGAACTGGCTCGCCGCGTCAAGAATCTCGCCCCCGACACGCGCGTGATACTCGTCAGCGGCTACATCACGGAAGAGGCCACACACATCTCCTCACCCCATGTGGACGCGATCATCAAGAAGCCCTTCCGCTTCCCCGACTTGCTCAGGCAGATCAGCCCACCAGTGTGATCCCCTCCACCACGCCGATAAGCAGGCGCTCTGCCTGCTCGTTTGAGGAGGCACTGGCAAGGCCGGCTGCCGGTGCGAGTGTCGGAGCGCAAGGGGTTGGGGGCCGGGTTGTAGTTAGAGCTCAACCAGTTCGGTAGCTGTCGGCGCCAGCATCGCCTTCTCAAGTTTCCTCCACCCCGCCCGAGGCAGGACCTCTTCGGCCCGGTCCACTATGGCATCGAGAACCTCCGCCGGTGCTACATGCTGCAAGCCGGCCAGAAAGAACAGCCGCTCGTGGGGGTTCATCGCCGGCAGCATCTCGTCCAGATACGCCAGCAACTGGCCGATGCTCATGCTCCCAATGATCGCCCCCAGAACCCGCGCAAGTTCGTCCGGCTGCGCGACCTCCCAAAGGCTTAGCATGACCTGTGCCTCCTCCTGGTTGAGGTGAGGCAGGTACAGGCCGATGAAGCGGTTGAGGCCCCTGTAGAATTCGAGCCCAAGGGCCTGACGGAGGCCGGGATCCTCGACCTCGACCAAGCGCTCGAAATGAGCCTCGAGGTCGGCCAGCAGCGCTTCCTGAAGCTCGTGGTCGGCGCTGAGGGCGCGGGCAACACCGGGTAGCTTGAGGTCCAGGAGCGGGTGGACGATCTCCGTCTCATGCTCCAAGTGGCTACGCAATAGCCCTGTCAGCCCCCTCCACGCCTCCTTGAGGTCATCCACCTCGTCCCCGTCGCCCCAGTCCACCTGGCCACTCAGGCGCGATAGCTCGAACAGAGCCGACCGCAGGCCCTTGTGTACCTCAGTATAGAGATCGAGCCGGGGAGCACTCACAATTGTCCCTCCAGAAAGCGTGTTTACTGGAGGGACGATGGAAGCTCAGGGACGTTCAGCGGGCGCTGAAGGTGTGGCGCGCGTCAGCGCCTGAAGTGAGGCACAGGCAGTATCTGCCCCATCTCGACCGCCTCGGTGGCGACAACCATCCCCGCCGCGCTGTTAGCGCCCTCGAAGGCATCTACTACCGGCTGCTTGTCGTTCAGGATGCAGTCGATGAAGTGGTCAATCTCAGGCTCGTAGGGATGGCCCTCGATCTGCTTGTCGGACAGGTCCTGAACCTCCACGTCGTGCCCCTCGCCAATCATCACCTTACCGCCGCGAATGGTGCCCTTCGTGCCGTAGACCTCCAGATTGTTGAAGTCGGGGCGTGGGCCGACGATGCCATAGGCACCCGTGAGCTTGCAGACGGCGCCGCTGGCCAGCTTGACCACCGCGCACATGCAGTCGGGGTGCTGCATCTCGGGGAAGGCGAGGCTGTTGCCGTAGCCTGTGACCTCAACGGCATACGAATTGGCGTACCAGCGCAGCAGGTCGAACTGGTGAGAGCACCCCCCGACGAGGACCTTCTCGTGTTCGAGGTACCAGTTGATGTTGCCGATGTAGGGGTTGATCCGCGAGGGGTCGCCCTGGCCCTTGAGCCCATGGATGTAATCGGCCTCGAGGTAGAATATCTCGCCGAGCGCGCCGCTTGCGCACAGGCGGTGGACCTCGATGTTGTAGGGGTTGAAGCGCAGTATCTGCCCGACCATGGTCTTGCGGTCGCTCTGGCGGGCGGCATCGGTCATGCGGCACAGGTCATCAAGCGTGTTGCCCATGGGCTTCTCCACGATGACATGGCAACCGGCCTGCAGGCCCTTCACGAACGGCTCGGCGTGGAGGTGGTCGGAGGTGTTGACGGAGAGCAGGTCGAGGTCGGCACGCTCCAGCATCTCGTCGAGGCTGGTATACAGGCCGCAGGTGTCGTCGAGGCCGATCCACTCCCGGGCATGATCGAGCTTCTTCTGGTCGAAGTCGCAGATGCCGACGAGGTCTGCGTGCTGGTGGAGCCAGTAGACCTTGGCATGGTGGATGCCGTTGTGGCCGATGCCGACGACTCCGGCGCGAAGCTTGCGCATGGGGGACCTCCTGAGGTGTGAGGAGTATTCCCTGAGGGGGAGTGGTTTCCTGCCGGAACGGGGACAGACCCCAATTTCGCTTGTGGGTTGGCAGTGGATCTGTGAAAGTTGCGAAATCAGGGTCAGTCCCCGCTCCTTGGGTATTGACTCTGGCCTATCGTAGATTGTATA
The DNA here is from genome assembly GCA_039683575.1 of Armatimonadia bacterium. Taxonomy (GTDB): domain Bacteria; phylum Armatimonadota; class Zipacnadia; order Zipacnadales; family UBA11051; genus JAJFUB01. The sequence goes on from JBDKRC010000211.1 coordinate 13,847, forward strand.
CAATATACAGTATACAATATGAGCAACCCCCTCCCCCGCCATTCACTCACTGATCTTGTAGCCGAAGCCCTGTCTGAGCGGCTTGTCGCCGGTGAACTCCAGCCCGGCGACCGCCTAGCTGAGGCGCAACTGGCGGAGGAGCTACAGGTGAGCCGCACTCCCGTGCGCGAGGCCCTGGGGCGGCTGACTACGCTGGGGCTGCTGGAGAAGGACACGCACCGGGGGGCGCGCGTAGCTGAGCCGACGCTGGCGGAGCTGTGCCAGGTGTATGAGGTGCGTGAGAGCCTGGAGGGGCTGGCGGCGGGGCTGTTTGCGCTACGGGCTACCGAGGCGGCGCGGGAGGAACTCAAGGCCACGTGGCGGGAGGTCGAGGCGGCGTGGCGGGCCGGGGACGCGGCAGGGGTGCGATGGCATGATTTTCTCTTTCACCGGCAACTCATCCGCGGCGGGCAGAATGAGTACCTCGCAGGGGCGGGGCATGCGGAGGCGCTGATGCTGCTGGCGTATCTCGTGCGGCGGCCGAAGCAGGAGGCGGGGGTACGCCAGGCCATAGGCGACCCGCATGTCGAGGTAATGCGCGCCATCGAGGCGCGGGACGGTGAGGCGGCGGAGAAGGCCATGCGGGCGCACGTGCGCGGGACGCGGGAGTCGCTGGCGCAAGCTCTGGAGCCTGAGGAGCGTAACAGGCTGTACCCGGCACCCAGAAAGAGGAGTGGCCCACGCTCATGGGTAAAACTGTGATGACGGGACGGGAGAGACTGCTGGCGGCGGTGCGGCATGAGGAGCCGGATCGGGTGCCGATTTGCCCCCGCATCCAGTGGGCCTGGCTCGATCCGGACGGGCGGCACCGGCTGCGGGAGCTCTACGAGCCCGCCATTGACCCCATGGACATCCTGAGCCCCCGGACACCGAACTACATCTACGGCAGTCAGCCCGATCAGTACGACCTGCCCGAGGTGCGGGTGGAGCAGAAGCGGTATGAGGAGGGCAACTACCAGGTTGTCGAGCGGGTGTTTCATACGCCCGCGGGGAAGCTCTCCGACCGCACGAAGATCCCGCCGTCGGGGCGGGAGTACGGGATGTCGCCGAACGCGATCCGCACCGAGCACCTGGTCAAGGGGCGGGAAGACCTGCCCGCGCTACGCTACATCCTGCCGGAGATCAAGGGGAACTATGACCACGTGCGGGAGCGGATGACGGAGCTGGGAGACCGCGGCGTGGTGATGGTCAACATCTACAGCGAGCTATGCCATCAGGCCGGGGATGCGCGCGATATGCAGGACCTGATGATGGACTACTACCTCGACCGGCCGTTCTTCGATGAACTGACCGGCATCTTCCACGAGCGGTCCATGACCGAGACGCGAGCGGTGCTCGAGGCCGGCGGGGAGTGGATCTTCTCCAACAGCTACTACAACAGCGTCTCGGCGGGGTGGTCGCCGGCGATCTTCGAGGAAGTCTTCGTCCCCCACATCAAGGAGCAAGTGGACCTCGTCCACAGCTACGGTGCCTATGTGGACTACTACGATGACGGCAACCTCGCCAAGTCCATGCACCTGATCGCGGACTGCGGCGTGGATGTGCTGGAGACCTGCACTCCGCCGCCAATGTGCGACTTCGACCTGCGCGAGGCCAAGGCGACGATTGGCGACAAGGTGGCGCTGAAGGGCTATGTGGACCTGTTGTACGTGGTCATGCGTGGAACGCCAGAGCTTATTGAGCAGACGGTGGCGGAGGCGATGGAGATTGCGAAGCCGGGCGGCGGCTTCATCATCGGAAGCTCGGACAGCTTCCGCGAGGGTACGCCGCCGGAGAATATGCATGCGTATTTTCAGAGTTGTCTGAAGTATGGCGGGTATTGAGGCAGACACCTGGGGCGGCAGAGTGGTCGTAGATAACGGCAGGGCCGGCTGAAGCTCGGCCCCTCCAAACGGCAAGGAGAGACGGTTCTCATGGACAAGCTGGCAATTGACGGTGGCACACCCGTTCGCACCACACCTTTCCCCATGCGGGATCAGATTGATGACCGCGAAGTGGCCGCAATCATGCGGGTGGTGGAGCGGGCGCGGACGACGGGCGGGGCGTTTGAGCGGTATGGCGGGGTCGAGGTGGATGCGTATGAGCAGGAGTTTGCGGCGCACATGGGCTGCAAGTATGGCAATGGCGTCTCGCATGGCACTGGCGCGGTGCATACGGCCATCGGGGCGTTGCGCCTGGATGCGGGCAGTGAAGTTATCTGCTCGCCCATCACCGACCCCGGGGCGATCATGCCGGTGCTGATGCAGAATTGCATCCCGGTGTTCGCCGACGCGGACCCGGAGACGCAGAACATGGACCCGGCCTCGGTGCGGGCACGGATTACGCCGAAGACGAAGGCCATCGTCTGCGGTCACATCGCCGGACAGCCCTGTGATATGGATGCCATCATGGCGATTGCGAAGGAGCACAAGCTGTGGGTCATCGAGGACTGCGCGCAGGCCCATGACGCCGAGTACAAGGGCAAGAAGGCCGGCTCAATTGGCCACATGGGGTGCTACTCGCTGATGAGCGGCAAGCACTCGACCGCGGGCGGGCAGGGCGGAATGGTTGTGACGAACGATGAGGAGCTGTATTGGCAGGCCAAGCGCTTCGCGGACCGGGGCAAGCCCTTCAACTCCGACGCGCCCGGAAACATGTTCGTCGGCATCAACTATCGCATGACCGAACTGGGGGCCGCTATTGGCCGCGTGCAGCTTGAGAAGCTGCCGGAGATCGTTGCGGTGCGCCGGCGGTGCGCAGGGATCATTGGTGAGGTGCTGGCGGAGCAGGGCTGCGAGGGCGTGCAGATGGGCAAGATCATCGAGGGGGCCAAGTCGGCCTACTGGTTCATCTTCCTGCGCTGGCATGCGGACCGCATGAGCGTCGACAAGGCCAAGTTCTGTGAGGCCGCGGCAGCCGAGGGCGTCGGCGTGGGCCAGAACTATGGCGCGCTGGCATGAAAGAACCCCTACATCCAGGACCGCAAGGCCTACGGCGAGACGAAGTGCCCGTGGTGTTGCCCGCTGTGGGGCGGCGAGATTGACTACGAGAATTGCTGCCCGAATGCTGAGCAGGCCGACTTCAACCTGATGCGCACGTCGGTACACGAGAGCTTCACGGACGACGACGCCCGCGACGTGGGCCTGGCGATTGCGAAGGTGGAGAAGGCCTACCGGAAGTAGGGAGAGGGGGAGCGCAGGAGCTTGGGAGCGTGGAGACGGGCCCGACACGAATGGTGTCGGGCCCGTTTTGTTTGTGGTAAGTCAGCAGGGCTTAGTCGCCGGCTGCGACGGTGTACATTCCAGGGCTGGAGGGCTTGAGCCATTTCACATGGCCGTCGGCAAAGAGGAAGTTATTGCCGTCGCTGTGGCAATCGGCGGTCGAATGGTACCCGTTGAGATCACCGGAGCCATAGTCAGCTTGCCAACCGCCGTTGAGCACGAAGTAGCACCGTGCGTCAGCAGCCCAGAGGGTGCCAGCGACGTCCTGGATCTGGGCGGCGGCGCGAGAGGAGCGCAGCTCCCCGGCGAGGGCGTACCCTGACCACCACGACTTGGTGTTGCGCCCGGAGAAGCCCGGGTAGGTGATGGTAGAGGGCTGGCAGCCGCAGCCACGGAAGGCGCCGTTGCGCCACTTGTTGCTGGGACACACCTGGACTTGCCAGTTCTTCATGTATGGCTGGATGATGTCGGTCCACCAGTAGTCGCCGATCATCTCAGGAGGCGTCCATTCGTCATAGTCCTGCTGGTAGGACAGCAGAGCGAGGCCGATCTGCTTGAGATTGCTCTGGCAGCTTGACTGCCTGGCTTTCTCGCGGGCCTTGGCAAAGACCGGAAACAGAATGGCGGCGAGGATCGCGATAATGGCGATCACGACCAGTAGCTCGATAAGCGTGAACCCAGACAGACGTGTCTTCATGAACGTGGACCTCCCTGGCATGCTTGCGACATTATTCGGCAATATGTTGCCAATACCTTCCCACTTGGGTAGAAATCGGGAAGGCGGGGGACTGCGGCTGCCGGGGGGACGAACGCCCAGAGCTGGGTAGTGGATCAGGCCGGCCGGATCGTGTTGCGGTGAACAGTTGGGCGGGAACAGAAGGAGGTTCTCGGGAGTCAGTCGAACATCCCGATATCCTATCCGACAGGGGTGTCACAATGCGCAGAGGTTTCACGCTTATTGAGCTACTGGTCGTGATCGCGATTATTGCCATCCTGGCAGCCATTCTGTTTCCGGTCTTTGCCAAGGCCCGTGAAAAAGCCCGTCAAGCCTCGTGTCTGGCCAACGTCAAACAGCTATCACTGGGCATCATGTCGTACGCGCAGGACTATGACGAGAAGTTGCCGCCGCGGTACTACCGATACGACCCGTCGGTGGCGGGCGGGCCGAACTGGTGCGACCATCTGGTGCAGCCCTACATCAAGAACCTCCAGGTCATCCAGTGCCCCAGCACACAGGCCAAGTCCTACGGCTACAACCAGAACTACCTAAACTGGGTGTCGATCGGCTCCATCGCGACGCCGGCTGAGACGGTGATGCTGGCCGAGGTGAAGAAGACGTATAACGACGCGGGCGGCATCGGTTGGGACCTGAGCGTGTTTCCGCCGTCAACCTACGGCAGCCCGCCGGCAGTTCCTGCTACCGACGAGGACGATCAGCCAGCCGCGGGCGACGCCAGCTATATCTACAAACCGCGCGCTCGGGGCGTTCACAACGGGGGCTGCAACGTGGGGTTCTGCGATGGACATGCCAAGTGGATGAAGACGTCACAGTTCTACTACGGGCAGGTACCGACGGACGCCTGGTTCGACCTGCTTTAGGTAGGAACGCGGGGGGAAAACACGATCAGCCCTCGGCCAGTTCGACGGGAGCCAGCAGCGTTGCCGTCGTGCCCTGGCCGGGGGCTGTCTCGGTCAGGAGCTGTCCCCCAAAGTACCGCAGGCGTTCACGGATGCTGAGCATTCCCATCCGTCTGCGTTCCTCATCGGAGGCCGGCTTGAGAGGCGGCCGCGGCTCACCATTGTCTTTGACCACCAACGCCACCTGATCCTCCCGCCTTGACAGACTTACCTGGGCCTCGGTGACGTTGTCACGATCGAGCACATTCACCAGCAGTTCGCGCAGCGACTGGAACAGCACGATCTGCAGGTCCATCCCCAGCGGCTTGGGCTGCCCGTCGTCATGGAACTCCACTGGCAGCGAGTACTGCTCCTGGTATTGATGCACGAGAGTCTTGACGGCCTCTTCGAAGCCGATCTCATAGAGGGCCGAGGAGCTGAGCTCGTACATAACGGCGCGGCTGCGGCTCAAGGCTTCCTGCAACAGGTCCTCAACCTCGGCGAGGGTCTGCTCACTCCCCTTCCCGATTGCCTTCTGCTGCAGCAAGCCGAGTTTGAGCTTGGCAAACGCCAGGAACTGCACAACGGTGTCGTGGAGTTGCGTGGCGACCCGGCGTCGCTCACGTTCTTCGGCGAGCGAGATCTCGGTGGCGAGGGCGCGCAGTTCACCTTGCTGCACCAGCAGGCGCTGCTGGGCCTGCTCGCGCTCCTCGATCTCCCGCCGCAGGTCCTCCTCCATGGCAATACGGTCGCTGATATCGGTGTGGAAGCCCAGGGCAGCGGGACCGTCAGCGAGCGTGATCTTCGCGACGTTGAGTTGATGGGTGCGGACCTGGCCATCGCGGGTGACCACATTCACGTCATACCGGATGGGGGCGTCCTCACCCCTGTCACGGGCGAGAACATTGTCGCGAACGATGTGTCGTGTTTCGGGGGCGTAGAGCGAGAGCACGTTCTGGTCGGGGACTTCGTCCTGGCTGTCGTAGCCCAGGAGTTCCAGCAGCTTGGGGTTGACGTAGACCAGATCGAGGCCGCGTCTGATGACGATGCCCAGGGGCGCACTCTCGATCAACTGCCGGAAGGTCTCTTCACTGTGCTGCAGAGCCGCGAGGGCTTGCTGGCGCTGCTCTTCCTGCTCGACGACCTGCAGGGCATAGGAGAGGTCGGCTGCGAGGGTCACAAGCAGTGCGACGCGGCGCTGGTTGAAGAAGTGCGGGCGGTCGGAGTACAGCACTATGGCGCCGATGGCTCGTCCGCCAGCTTCGAGCGGAAATGACGCCGAGGAGCGGTAGCCGCGCTTTCGGGCTTCTGCCACCCAGGGCTGCATGCTGCCATCCTGCTCGATGTCGTCGCAGATCTGGTGACGATTCAGCCTGAGCGCGCGACCGGTAGGACCCCGGCCTTCGGGCACGTCGTCGGCTGAAATGCGGATAACAGTAAGATAGCCATCTTCCTGGCCCCAGAAGGCAACCGGCACGATCTGGAGCGTCTGCTCGTTCAAGAGACCGATCCAGGCCATGAGGAAGCCGCCCTCGTCCACGGCGATGCGACAGGTGTCCTGGAACAGGCGGTCGCGGTCGCGGACCCGAACGATCATCTCGTTGATCCGTGTCAAGACGGCCCAGATCCGGTTAAGCTCCCGAAGATCGTCCTCAGTCGCCAACCGCTGCGCCTCGACCTCCTGCGAGTGCAGGGCCAGGCTTATGTCAGCGGCGAGGTCGTGGAAAAGGCCCTGTTCCTCCTCAGCATGTAGCAGTTCATCAGGAACCGACACGAACAGCGCGCCGTAGACGGTGTCGGCGTAGCGCAGGCCGGTGCCCAGAATGCCGGTGTCGCCGTGTAGCATATGCATGGGGCAGGCGCCATGCCAGGCGTCAGAGGGCACGGCAGCGACCTGCTCCGGGTGCTCCAACACGCTCCTGAGACAGGGAGGGAAGTCCCGCTTTTGTAGCGCTTCGATCACCAACGAGAAGCTTTCGCCAAGCCCGCTCTCGTAGGCCTGGGTGAAGTTGCCGGCGCTATCAACCAAGACAATCCAGGCGGCGCCGTACCCCCTGGTGACAGTGAGCCTCTCGCAGATGCTCTGCAAGAGCCGGTCCCGGTCGCGCTCCTGGGCAATCAACTGGCCGACATTGCGGATGGCGAGCAGCACGGAGTTGAGGTGCGCAATTCGAGCCTGCGCTTCACGTGCCTCCCGGCGCAAGCGCTCTGCCTTGAGGGCGCTATCCAGAGCGATGAAGAGGCGCTGGACGAGATTCTTGCCCTTGACGACATAGTCGGCAGCACCGCTGCGGATGCTGGAGGCGGCAATCTCCTCGTCGCCGTGCGCGGTCATGACAATGAAGACGGTCTCAGGGGCGGCGGCCACGAGATCGGGCAGGGCCTCGATGGCAGTGCGATCGGGAAGCATGTAGTCGAGTAACACGGCGTCGTACGCACCGGCGTTGAGCTCCGCCAGAGCTTCGCTGGCCAGTTCGGCCTCGGCTACCTGGATGTTCTCGTAGTGATGTACCAGCGCGTCTCGCACCACTTCACGATGATCGGGCTGATCATCCACCACTAGAACCCGTAGGGCTACTTCCTCCACTTATCGGCCATCTCCGGGCACGTATTGGTGATGGTCCAGTAGATGTTGAGGTTCTGGACCTTCTCATAGAACTCTTTGAAGCTCATAGGTTTGACGACGTAGCTGTTCGCATGGCTCATATATGCTTTGAGGATCTCGCCCTCCTGGGAGGAGGTTGTCAGCATAACTACCGGTAGACCGACAAACCTGTCATCTTCACGGATCTTCGCCAGCACCTCGAGGCCATCGATCCCGGGTAGCTTGATATCCAGCAAGACGAGTGCTGGATCGGGATCGGTCCGGTCTGCGTACTTGCCGCGCCGGTAGAGGTAATCAAGCCCGGATTCGCCGTCTTCGACCCACGCGACCGGGTTGACGACGTTACTGTTCTTGATCGCGTCCATAGTGATCTCGGCGTGGTCTGGGTTATCCTCCACCAGCAGGATTGGCTTGACTGCTTCCGCCACCTGGTTCACCAGCCTTCGGTAGTGTGAAGTAGAAAACGGTCCCTTCTCCGGGGGCCGACTCTACCCAGACGCGTCCCCCGTGGTACTCAACGATCTTGCGGACGATTGCCAGCCCCATTCCTGTTCCCTGCGTCCCCCGGGCTTCCGGCAGCCGCTGGAACGGCAGGAAGATCTTCTCATGGTACTGGGGTGCAATTCCCATGCCGTTGTCGGCTACCGCGACCTCGACCATGCCGTCGTCACGCAAGCGGCAGCTCAATTCGACCCTCAGCGGCCGCTCCGGGTGACGGTACTTGAGGGCGTTGGCGATAAGGTTGGAGAGGACCTGCCGCAGGCGGTTGGTGTCGGCGTGAACCAGCGGGCAGGCCTGCTGGGGCAGGATGACAGTCGCTCCGCCCTCAGCTATCAGGTCGGCAAGGTTGACGACGACTTCCCGGGCCACTGACGCCGGGTCGAGGTCTGCCACCCGGCCGGTGACACGACCGATCCGCGAGAGCTCGAGGAGGTCGCTTACGAGCGTTTCCATGCTCTCGACGTTGGCCTGCAGGCGGCCGAGACGACGGCGCCCCTCTTCGTCGAGCCGGTCGGAGTAATCGCGCACAATCATCCCTGTGAGCCCCTGGAGGGAGACGAGGGGCGAGGAGAGGTCATGAGAGACCGAGTAGGTGAAGGAGGTCATCTCTTCATTGAGACGGCGAAGGGTCTCGTTGGCCGCCGTGAGCTCAGCGGTGCGAGCGCGCACCTGCTCCTCGAGTTCCTCACGGCTGACAACCATCCGCTGCGCCATGTAGTTGAAGTCTCTGGCGAGGGTCCCCAGTTCGTCCTCGCGGTCCAGATAGACGCGGGTGTCAAGATCACCCTCGGCAACGCGGCGGGCGGCCGAAGAGACTTGAAGCACAGGCCCTGCCACGCGGCGCGCGGTGCGGTAGGCGACTGCGAGGCCCCCGGTGAGCAGGAGAGCCACCAGCAGTAACCAGAGCAGACTGATCCGGTTGACACCAGCCATGGCCTCACTGGCGTCAACCTTGTAGGTTACGCTCCAGCCGGTTACCGGGATCTGGGCTTGTGCCGCGAAGGCCATGATGCCGCGATAGTCGCGCCCGGCTGTGATTGTCCCCGGCGCACCCGCCAGATGGAGGGCCAGAGGGCCGCCCGGCTGCATGATAGTCTCGGGAAGACCAGGCAGTTCGGTAAGCAGGCGCTGTTGACGGTCAAGTATCTGCGCCTGGGCGCTACGCCCTAAAGCCGACACCTGCTGGACGCGCGGGTAGAGCACTGCCGGGGCATACAGGCGCAGGACCAGAACCGCTATGTCAGGGCCAGTCTCATCGGCAGAACGTCTCAGAACGTGGACAATGTCAAAGACGACGACTGAGCTGACGGGGTCCAAATACGGCTCGGTGAAGATGGGACTGTGCTCTGTTGGCAACTGGGAAGGGGGATGGTGCCTCGCTACCACCGCCACTTGAGCTGCATTGCGAAAGCCACTCCAGGCGATGGGCCGCATGGAGTGGATGTCCAGCACGAAGGCATCCCCCACCTGTCTTCCCTGCGAGAGGCTGAGGTCGTGCATCATCCAATCGAGGGTCTGGCGCGCGCGACCACGAACGGCAGGGGACAGCGTAGAATCCTGGCACTCGGCGATGCTGTCGAGCAAGAGCGGACGGTGACTGAAGCGGTCGACCGTCGAGATCCAACCATCTAGCAGGACCCCGATTTCCTCGGCTTTGCCGTCGCAGACGTCCTGCAGGTGGCGGAAAACCTGCTGTTCGAGGGTACTGCGGGCACCCAGGCCCAGGACAATGCCGCTGACGACAGCCGGGATGATGATCAGAGTTGCACTGAGGTAGGTGAGGTAGGCGCGGAGAGACCGAGACCGATTGCGGGGACGGTCAGGAGGGGGAATTGCGGCGTTTCCACGTGGCGAGGTGGTCTCGGTGGACTCGCCGTCGTGCTGTTTCTTACCATCTTCGCTCAAGACAGCATGACCTCACCGCAAAAGAGTACCTTTGCTAACCGATGGCAGACCAGACTAAAGGCAGAATTGTAGCGGAATGATCATCGTTGCGCAAGCTGCCGGGGAGGCAATAGACACCTCGGATTGCGAATAGCACGGGCGGGCAGGGCGTCGCTCGTCCCGTGCTGAATATGAAGAGGCTGGTGTCGAAATGGCAGCCCGTTGGAGAATGGACGGCGAACCCCCATCAATATGACGAATCCCAAAGGCTGGTGGCTCAGATGCGAGTGACAATTCTCCTGATGCTTTGTTCCCTGGTCTGGGTTCAGGCTGCAACCGCCCAACCAGTGGATGGTGAACTGCTGCGGAATCCGGGATTTGACCTGGATGCCGACGGCAATGGCATGCCGGATGACTGGTCCACCAGTGACAAGCAGATCAAGTGGCAGGAGAAGGTGTACCTGAGCAAGGACTATGAGATCGTCTCAGTGCCCAAAGCCTACGTGCTGGCGACCCAGGATCTGACGCTCAAGCCGGGCCAGCAGTACAACCTGCGAATCACGGCCAGAGGGACCGGCGGGGCGAACCTGGGGGCGCTCATTATGCACGGCCCCCAGCGTCCGCAGAGGGAGATGAGCCTGCTGTGGAACGTCGAGCCCTCGGAGAAATACGA
>JBDKRC010000212.1:0-27426 GCA_039683575.1 Armatimonadia bacterium
TGCCCCTGCGGTCGGGCTACGCCCTCCCTCCGGGGCAGCCGCGCCCGAGGCGAAGGTGGCCTCCCAACCAAGGGCGCACAAGCCGACAGGCCACCAACCCGCCTCCGACCACCCCTGGCGCAAGTCATACAAAGGGACATTTCTATTTGGCAGATAGAGGGACATTTCTACTTTGCGTTGACACACCAATCCACCGGATATGCGGGAGTTTTTGGCTCTCTACACCGCCGGGGCGGCGTAGCTGAACCGCCGGCCCTCCAATGACAGCGCGCCCATGTCGTTTACGATCGACTGCAGCCCCAAGATGGTACAGGACATCGGGTCGGTCGCCACCCGTACCGGGACCCCCAGCCAGTCCGCCATGTGCTCCGACAAGCCCTTGAGCAGCGCCGTGCCACCCGCGAGGGTGATGCCGTTGGCCGCCAGTTCAGCGCGGGCCTTGGGCGGCAGTTGCTCGATCAGCCAGGCAATTTCATCGTATATCGGCGCCAGAGCGTCAGCTACCACTGCCGGAATCTCGTCCATCTTCACGTCGTAGGCCTGAAGCTCATCGCTTGAGGTCGAGAAGCCGTTGGTGCTTCCCGAGAGCAGCGGGTCCACCGCCCCAACCTGTATCTTCATCTCTTCGGCAGTCGTGGCGGAGATCCTGATGCCCTGCGTCCGCTTGACATGGCGCACTATCGCCTCGTCAATGCGGTCACCGGCCAGAATCGGTGAGGCGCCGGCGCTGAGAAGCCCCATGGAAAGCGCCCCCATGTCCGTCGCCCCGGCGCCGATGTCCACCAGCAGGTGGGTCTCGATGTTATCCAGAGGCAGACCGGCCCCGATGGCGGCAGCGAGAGCCTTTTGCACCACGAGGATGCGTCCCCCGCCAGCCACGCGGATTGCGTCTTGCAGCACCCGCTGTTCGACAGGAGTGGCAGCGGTCGGGCAGGCCGTGACTACGATGGGGTTGAGCAAGGGACGGCGGCCCAGCGCCTGGTGCATGAAGTGGCGAAGGAGAGCCACGGCCGCATCGAAATCAGCCACAACACCGTTGCGGATGGGATGGACCACGCGCACGCCCTGCACGGCCCGCTCCAGCATCCGCCGTGCCTCCAGCCCAAACGCGAGCGGCTTTCGACGGGTTTCCGCATAGGCGACCACCGCCGGCTCGCGCACGACCACTCCGCCATGTTTGACGGAGATGTGCAGACAGGAGGTGCCGACATCAATGGCCAGTTCCTCGGCCCAGGGCAAATTCATAGAGCCTCCATCGCTTAGGTACCGCCCGGCGGCGGCGGTCAGGGCCGCTGAGGGTGCCGGGCCCGGTGGTACAAACGGTAATTCTACACCAAGAAGATGAAGAAACGCAAACGTGCAAAGCATTAACGCGGCGTGTGCAGGGGCGCTGCTCCCCTGTGGCTGCGAGGCCGACGCCCCAAACCATCTCGTATCACCAAGCGTCGGTACGAGGGGAGACGTGAGCCTGAAGTGAGGAGGAATGAGCGTGAGCAGAGCACTGAGGACGGGGGTGCTACCAGTGCTGTACCTGCTGGCCGGGTGCCTGGCCGCGTACGCTGTCGGGCAGCTCGTGCAGTCCACGGCGCCGGCGTTGGTGGTGTCGACCGCACAGGCACAGCCGGCAGGCACGGTTACGGTTGAGCGCGTGGAGGCGGCGGGGCTGGACGCGGGCCGGCTGCGCGTCGGGGAGAAGGAAATCGGAGTGCTGGCTACGCCCGCCGCGGGATTCTCCGGCTATGAGCGCGGGCTGATCGTAGCGGACCGGATCAACCGGCGGATGGCTGGCGGGGCGCGTCCGGAGGACTTCACTGTCGCTCGGCGGGGTGACCTGACGGTCATCGAGGCAGGCCCGAATGAGCCGGTTCTCACCGTGACCCCGGATGACGCGAAGTATGCAGCGACCGAGACTGCAACACTGGCGCGGAGGTGGACGTCCGCGCTGCGTCAGGGACTTGGTGGCAGCGCTTTGGAAGAAGCGCCTGCCACCGATGTACAAGTGGAGCGGACTGAGACAACCACCCAACAGTGGCGTCCTAGTGAGCCGTATGATGACAAATACGTGCCGATTCTGAGCCTGTTACAGGGGACACGCCTGGGAGTGGCGCGCGTCAACGGCCCGCGCAGCCGCGTGGACCTGACCCAGGCGGTGGCGCAGTTCTCGATCGATTTCGGCAGCTTTCTCGAAATTGACATCTACGTTCCAATCTCCACCCGGGAGCCCGGCAAGAGTCTCTCACGCGTGCAGGGCGTGGGCGTGACGGGGCTGGGGGACATAAAGCTCTAGGAGGCAGAGATGTTCAGGCACAAGACACTGAGAGTATTCGCGGTATGTTGTCTCCTCGCGGCCTTCGGGTTGGGGGTGACCACGGCGCCGAACCCGGCCCGGGCGCTTAGCCTTGGCGGAGGCATCGGGGACCTGGTCAAGATCTTCGGTATCGCGTGGGTCGTGGAACGTTTCGGGCCGCAGATCGACCGGGCGATCAACGACGCACTCAAGCAGCGGGATGCCCAGATCGAGGGCTATACGAAGGTCGTGCCGATCGTGCGCGTCGGCAGTAGCACCGCTGTCGGCGCAGCCCAGGTCATGGGCCCGCGCGTGCAGGTGGACAAAGTCCAGGCGGTAGCTGAGGTAGAACTGCGCGTTATCGGGTCCATTCGCGGTCGCGGATTGATACCGGTCAGCACACGCGACGCGCAGACGGTAAAGGGCGTCGGAGGCGTTGGCGTATCGGCCAACATCAAGTTCCCGATATAGATCATTGCAGGCCGAAGAGGATGCGGGAAACTAGAAGGAACAGGGTCCTTTACTGTCGAAACGCAAGACATCCTTGGATTGGGAAGGGACTGCGGAATGATCACGACGCTTCACGTTGGGCTTGGGACTATTGGACGCGAGATTCTGAAGGCGACTGTGCTCACCGGGCGCTGCCACCCCATCGGCGGTGTTGATCCCGTGTTCGCCGGGCAGGCCATGACTGCGCTGCCTGACACTCCACGGGTGGAAGGACAGGTTTTCCACGACCTTGACGAGGCGCTGAGCCTTAAGCCACGCGCAGCCGTCATTTCCACTTTCTCCAGGGTCGAGGCCATCGCCGACGACCTGTTCAAGCTCATCGCGGCCGGGGTCAACGTGGTCTCAAGCTGTGAGAACCTGTCATACCCGTGGCTGAAGACGCCTGAACTGGCCGACGAGCTTGATGAAGCGGCCAAGGACGCCGGGGTGACAATCGTCGGGACCGGGGTGAACCCCGGATTTGTACTTGATTGTCTACCAGTAATGCTGTGCAGGCCCTGTGAGACAGTGCAGCATGTGCGTGCGAGCCGGATCGTGGATACGGCGCGGCGGCGCAAGCAACTGCAACTCAAGACCGGCGGGGGCATGACACTGGAGGAGTTCAGGGCCAAGACCAGGGCGGGCTTGCTCGGCCACGTCGGCCTTCCAGAGTCCGTGGCCCTGATCGCGAAGGGCCTTCGCTGGGATGTGGACCATGATAAGATTGGGGAGACGATCGAGCCGATCATCAACGAGTTGACCGTGGAAACGGAGCACGTGCGCGCGACTCCGGAACTGGTCAAAGGCCACTACCAGACCGTGACGCTCCATGGTGAACGCGACAAGAGCATCAGCCTGGCTCTGACGATGCAGCTCGGTGCCCGCGAAGAGTATGACGACATCCTCGTCGAGGGCGAACCGAATATCCACGCGCGGATCGTCGGCGGCGTCTTTGGCGACAGCGCGACCGCTGGCTGCACGGCCAACATCATCCACCAGGCCGTCATGGCGCGACCGGGGCTGCTGACAGTCCTGGACATGCCGCTGGTATGATTTTGTAGTATGCCTGCTTCACTCTACAGCTACAGCACGTGCCCGGCCTTATGGTCGGGCACGTGATTTCGACCTATCCCCCGCGAATGGAAACCGCAATGCGCTATCTCCGCCTGCTGCTGCTACTAAGCCTCTTCTCCCCCGCGTACTCGTTTGACCTCACGCGCGCCGGAAAGCCGTTGGCCACGATTGTGGTGCCCGATGAGGCGCTGCCGGTGGTGAAAGCGGCGGCTGAGGAACTGCAGTACCACGTGCGCCGGGCGTCAGGCGCAACGCTGCCGATCGTGGCCGAGACCACGGCTCCGGCTGGGCCTGGCGTCATCTACCTCGGTGCCTGCAAGGCCGCCCTGGCGACGCCGTTGCCTGCGCTATCGCCCAATGCCTTCATGGTCCGCAATGCAGGTGGGAACCTCTACTTGTGTGGGGATGATACTGCTGGCGAGGCGTTCTGGATCCTGCATGGCAACCGCACGCGCGTCGGGACCTTGTTCGCGGTCTACCACCTGCTTGACACCTACATGGGCGTGCGCTGGCTGTGGCCCGGCCCCCTCGGTGAAATCATCCCTGCCAACGCTACCATTAGCGTGAATATCCCCAATGGCGTCGTGAAGCCCACGTTCGTCCACACCCGGTGGCGCGACGGCGGGATGTACAGCTCCAATGTCAAGGGCTGGGCAGACCCGAAGACCCGGTCGGACTATCTCAACGCGCAGGGCAAGTTCCTGCGCCGGCACCGCTTCGCGATGGGCGTGAACATGGACATGGCGCACGCCTACACGAACTGGTGGGAGCGCTTCGGCGCCACGCACCCGGAGTACTTCAACCTCTTGCCTGACGGCACCCGCCGTTCGGATCCCCTCTACCACGGCGCGGCGCCAAGCCTGATCTCGATGTCGGTCGGGGAGCCGGCCTTCTGGCAGCAGAAGATTGCTGACTGGGCTGCCACGCGGTCGCCTGACCGCCCCAATGTAGATGCCAGCGAGAATGACACGGCGGGCAAGTGCGTATGCGAGAAGTGTCTGGCGATGGACGAACCGGATCCCGACAACCCCGTACCCTTTGCTGACCGGGTGAAAGAGGCCGAGAAGCGCTTCAAGGCGGGAGACGGGGCCTGGTACGAGGCGCTGGGCTCGCTGGCGGATCGCTATGCGCGCTACTACCTGGCCCTGCAGAAAGAAGCCGAGAAGGTTGACCCACAGGCCGTTGTGATGGGCTACGCGTACGCGAACTACGTCAAGCCTCCGCTGAAGACCAAGCTCAATGACCGGATCATCATCGGTATCGTACCGGCGCTGATGTATCCATGGACGAAAGAGAAGCGCCAGGCCTTCATTGACCAATGGGAAGGTTGGTCTGCGGCCGGGGCCCGGCTGTTCTTGCGGCCCAACTACATGCTCGACGGGCACAACCTGCCCATCAACTTCGCACGGGCCCTCGGCGAGGACTTCTCCTTCGCGGCGAGCCACGGACTCATCGGAACGGACTTCGACTCGCTCACAGGCCAGTGGGCCTCGCAGGGCCTTAACCTGTACATGCTGGCGCGGCTGCACGACTGTCCAACGCTGCCGGTGCAGAAGGTCATGGACGAGTACTACTCCGCCTTTGGCCCGGCCGCCAGGGCTGTCAGAGCCTACTTTGACTATTGGGAACAGGTCTCAGACCAGGTCAAGGATGAAAAGTACACGGTGATGGATGACGTTGCCGGCAATCGCGGCCCGCTGCTGCACTGGTCGTATTTCCACCGCAACGGAGACCTCATCTTCACGCCTGCGGTCATGGCCAAAGGCCGTGAGCTCATGAACAAAGCCCTCGCAGCGGCACGAGGGGCTGGCGAAGCCGAGGCCCGCACTGCGTTCCTCGACCACGGCCTGACCAACGCCGAGCTCACGCTGGCGGTGCAGCGCGCCTATCGCGAATACAAGGCCAAGGGCCTGATCGAGCCGTACGTCGCGGCCCTGCAGGTTCTCGATGACTTCCGCGCCGCGCACGAGGGCGAGTTCATCGGCAATATGGCCTACCTGGCGTGGGCCGAGTCGCGCGATTGGGACCGCGATCTGATCAAGCTGATGGCCACGCCTGGGACCCGCCTGCCCGATCCATGGAAGTTCATGTGGGAAGCCCCCGGCACCCCCGCCCCCGGCGACGCCATCCCGGCCTGGGCAAAAGTCGATTTCGACGACTCGAAGTGGTATTCGATCAGCACCGGCGCGGCATGGGAAGAGCAGGAGGTCGGCAAGCAGTACCGCAAAGCCCACGGCCAGGACTTCGACGGCTTCGCATGGTACAGGACCACCTTCACGGTGCCCAGGCCCGAAAGGCCCTCCCAGGTACGCCTGATCTTCGGCGCGGTAGACGAGTCCTGCATCATCTGGTTGAACGGCAAGGAGATCCACCGCCGGCCATACCCGTTCAACGGTGATACGGATTCGTGGAAGCAGGCGTTTGAGGTGGACATCACCGACAACGTTCGGCTTGATGCGCCGAACTTCCTGGCCGTCCGCGTGCAAGACACTGCGGGCGCTGGGGGCATCTGGAAGCCGGTGTGGCTGATGGTCAGCGAGGCGCCTGCCCTCGGCGCTGACAACCTGGTCCCCGACGGCGGCTTCGAGGCCGCCCCCACGCCATGGAAGCAGAACGTCATGGCTGGCAAGTACCGCTTCACGCTCGACACCGCGCAGAAGCACAACGGGCGATCCTCAGGGCTCCTGGAGTGCCAGGAAGTGGGCGCTCCGGACGTGCAGGCCAAGATGGGCACCCGGGCGTGGGCGCGCTGGTACCAGACGGGATTGAAGCTTGAGCCGGGGAAGACCTACTCGCTACGGGTGTGGTATCGCACCAGCGACGACTTCGCGGGCGCGGTCAAGCTGTGGGTGCGAGGCGCGAAGGGGGCGACCCAGGAGACCAAGGGCCTGGGCACGCAGGGGATCTGGCGCGAGTTGAAGGCCGAAGGCCTCAAGCCAGGTGACGAGACGGCTCTCTACATGAACGTGATGGACAGCGTGGGGAAAGTCTGGTTTGACGACGTGCAGTTCGTGGCGGAGAAGTAAGCGCGGCGCGCCGGTACTCTACGCGTCACCTTTGCGGCCCGGAGTCTCGTTCCACTGCCGGGTCGCATACTTTTGTTCGCGCAGTTCCTCAGCCTTGGCGCGTTCCCAGTCGGTCAACTCACCGGGCTCGAGGTGAAGCTTGAAGGTGTCCGCGAAGCCCTGGGCGAGCGCCGCAGCGAGTTCGTCGTAGGTCACCGGGCGGCCCAGAGCGTCGGCTACGCCGCAGGCTGCATCCTGCAGGCGCCGCTGGCTGGCTTCATCGGTGCCGCCGCCGGGCATGACGGCCAAATGTTCGGCTGCCTCAATGTGGGTGGGCACCGAGCCATGCTGCATGATGATCCCCCGCCGCCGCGTCTGGGCGCTACCGACGATCTTGCGCCCGGCCACCGTCATGTCGCACTTGGCTGCTTTGGCAAAACAGACCGTCGGCAGCCCCTCAGCCTTCATCCTCGGCTCGTTCTTGCGCTCAGCCAGATGAGCCCCTACCCCAAGCAGGCCCAGCCCCGCCTCAATCCCCCGCGAGATAGTCCGGTACGATCCCATGACGCTGTGGCCCTTGTCGACAAGCCCCTCTGGCACCGTGACAGAGTAGGTCAACTCGTCCTTGTGCAAAATCGCCCGTCCCCCACTGGGGCGGCGGACGAGGCCGAACCCTCGCGCAGCTATCTCAGTGAGGCTAATCCCTTCATCAAGGGGCTGAAAGAAGCCGAGAGAGACGGCCGGCGGCACCCACGCATAGAAGCGCAGAGTTGGCACAAGCAACCCGGCGACACCTGCTTCAAGCAGGGCTTCGTCAACGGCCATGTTCCAGGGGCCATCGCCAGGGCCGGTATTCAAAAGACGCCAGGTGGGGTTGTCAGGCATGGATAAGACTCCGAATGGGATGCGCATGTTGTGTCGCTACGGACACAGAAAAGGCGGCCGATCATACAGGAAGATCGGCCGCCTGAAGGTTCTGCCTACAGGAGGGGTTTACTCCTCCTCTTCCTCTTCTTCCTCAGCTTCGTCTTCCTCAGCGAGGCCCTCGATGCTGTCCATGTACTCGTCCTTGGTCAGCAGGGCGTCGAGGTCGCTTTCCTCGGCGAGCTTGACCGCGAGCAGCCAGCCCTCGCCATAGGGATCATCGTTGACTGTCTCGGGATTGTCCACGACATCGTCATTGCGCCGGACGACTTCGCCGGTGACCGGAGCGACGAGGTCCTCGACCGCCTTCGGCGACTCGATGCTGCCGAAGGGATCGTCGGCCTCAATGGTGGCGCCCACTTCGGGCAGTTCGATGAAGACGATATCGCCAAGCTGCTCCTGGGCGTAGTCAGTGACCCCAATAATCAGCTCCTCACCCTCCTGCCGGACCCAGGTATGCGCTTCGTGGTATTTCATCTCGTCGGCGGCCATCGATGCTTCCTCCTTGGAACTTCACCACTCGCCAGGTGCACTGGCTGTATGTCGTTGTTTTTACCGGGGCAAATACACCCGGGGTGCTGCTCGCTACCCCACCTCCAGGAGCCCCTTCACAGCGCCTGCAAGTGTACCTCCGAACCCCAGAGAGTGCAAGAGGGTTTTCGGGGTGTGCGGCACCTGCGCCGCAGGGCGCGCGAAGAGGGTCTCTGCTGCGCTCAGCATCACACCTGAGCCAGGGCCTCGGTGATCGCTCGGACGTGAGCCGGGGTGGTTCCACAGCACCCACCGATGATGCGGGCTCCGACCTCGACCGCCTCGCGCGCAAGCTCGCTGGTCTCCACGGGCGTATCCGTGAAGCAGGCGACACCATTGATAAGCTGCGGCAGGCCCGCGTTGGCCTGGATCATCAGCGGCTTATCGCTGATCCGCGCCATCTCCCGCAGTGCCTGGAGAGTCATCTGCGGCAGACCGCAGTTGGAGCCGATGATATCCGCGCCAAGCCGCACCATGGTCTCGGCGGCCTGATGCGGGGTCACGCCCATCATGCTGCGGCCACTGGCTTGCGAGAAGGAGAAGGTGATGGCAAGCGGGACTGAAAGCCCCGCCGCGCGAACTCCGGCCACCGCAGCCTCCAGCTCGTCGAGCGCCTCGAAGGTCTCAAGCAGAACGAAGTCAGGCCCCTCAGCCAGCAGGACCTCGGCTTGACGGCGGTAGATGTCACTGACTTCCTCAGTGGTAGCCGTGCCGAGAGGGCGCAGCATCAGGCCGGTGGGGCCGAAGTTAGCGGCAACATAAGCCTCGTCGCCGACGGCTTCCTTCACAATCCTAAAGCCCGCGCGGTTGATCTCGTCGTGACGATCGCCGACACCGGCGTGGTCGAGCATGGGCTGGTTGGCCGCGAAGGTATTCGACTGGAAAACGCGAGCCCCGGCGTCGAAATACTCCGCGCAGATCTCGCGCACGACCTCCGGGCACTCCAGGTTGGCGATTGCCGTGTTATTGAGCTCCACGCCCTTGGCGGCGAGCATTGTGCCCATGGCGCCGTTGGCGATGAGAATCTGATCCGTGAGAGCCTGCAAGAAGGGCTTTTTGGTCATGTTGGTTCCTCCAAATCCGTTGCGCCAGGTACCCGCCGATAGTAGAGGGTTCGGGGGAGGTTGTCAATCGGGGTATCAGAGGGGGTGTGACCCCCCGCCCTACAGTCCGACGACACGGCTACCGACAACAGCAGGTTACACCCATCAGAGGTCTAGGGATCAGGGATCAGGCACCAGAGACGGCGGACTTTGCCGCTTCTATGACCGCGAGGAGGTTCTCGAGGGGGATATCCGCCTGGAGGGTGATACCTGGCTCGATGATATAGCCGCCACCGCGGCCGAGGCGCTGCGCGAGATGGTTGACTTCCGCGTGAATCTCGGCGGGCGTGGCGCAGGGCAGAAGCTGCTGGGTGTTGATACCGCCGCAGAACGTGAGGTCGCGGCCGAACTCGCGCTTGAGGCCGTACACGTCCATTGCCTCGGGTTGAATGGGGTGAAGAATGTCCAGTCCCAGTTCGATGAGGTCAGGGATGACCTCGGTGACGTGGCCGCACGTATGGAGCATCATGGCGCAGCCGTGTGCGCGCGCGGCAGCAAAGAGCCGCTCCAGAGGCGGCTTGATGAAGGTCCGCCACTGGCCCGGGCTCATCATCAGTGAACGCTGCAGGCCGTAGTCGTCGCTGAGGAACATCGCGTCAGGCTTGAAGCCGGCAAGGCGGTCGAGGGTCGCGATGTTGTAGGCGAGGATGCCGTCGAGCAGGTCGTGGACAAAGGCTGGGCGGTCGTGCAGCGCAAGCAGCAGCGTCGGCAAGCCACAGAGAAAGTGCGCCCGCTCCCACAGGTCGCCGACTACCGCCACGCGGTAGAGGTCCGGCCTGGCACTCGCGTTGAGCGCGGCGTGACGCCAGCGCCGTGGCTCCAGCGGGTCCGGGAACTGATACCCGGTCAGGTCCGCGTGGGCGAGGGGATGGGTGACCGGATAGCCGCGGTCGCGGTCAGAGGTAGCCCATACGACGCCCCATTGATCGGCTACCGTAGGCCCGTACTTCTCCGGCGAGGCGTAGAGTGGCTTGTCTGAGGTTCCGAAGAAGTGCAGATGCGAACCGACCCAGGCCTCGACGTCAGGGCAGCCCAGGTGGTCCTGCAGCTTGCGCAGGGCCGGAGGCGAGAACATGAAGTTGTACGGAACGTGCTCGGTTTCCTCGTGGCGGAGCGCGGCGCGTACCCGGTCGGCGGCAGTCATGGGATGATGATTGCGCGACAAGGTCCACTCAACCTGCCCCGGCACCAAGAAAACGGGGACTGATCGCGTCGATCAGTCCCCGCTAGCTGCTATAACCTCTTCCCTACCCCGCCGGCGGCGGGATCACCCACGCCTCACGCTTGCGGAACTCATTCTCGAACTGGCTCTCGATGATGCCCCGGCGCTCAAGCTCGATCATGCAGGCGCGGATGCAGCCCTTGGCGCCGCAGACGGCATAGTAGCCGGTAGTGGACAGCATCGTCTTGTAGTAGTCCACCAGGCGGCCCGAAGGGAACTCGGGGGTGGCGCGCCAGGTGCCGCCGGCTATTGTATAGGCCAGCTTGTAGGCTTCTTCCTCGCTGCATTCCTGGTTGGCGACGTTGAGACGCAGGCCAGGGCAGTCTTTGGCGAGGAAGGGAGACGCCTCGACGTTGAGCCCGTGATGGGTCAGCGTACACTTGCCCATGTGGACGTCACCCCACTCGAAGGTCTGGTCCTCGATCTGAATCCGCACAACCTTCTTCTCTTTGGCGTGCGGGATGCAATGGCCCGGGCAGTCGCGCACGCAGGCCATGCAGCGGTTGCACAGGCTGGGCTTGAGCATCGGGTCCGGCTCGAGTTCGGCGTCGGTAACGATCATGCCGAGGCGCTGGCGAGGACCAAACTTCTTGGTCAGGAAGACCTTCGACCACCCGATTTCGCCGAGGCCGGCGGCTACGCCCGCAATGCGGATGGCGGGGTAGATGTCGGGGCCGGGCTGGCCCTCATGCAGGGGGGCCTGGCGGGGCATGACTTCGGAAACGCCGGGGTAGATGGGGATGGCCTCGAAGCCGTGGTCCTCGATGAAGCACGCGGTCTCGTAGGTGCCCTTGGGCCGGAAGAGGTTGTTGAGGCGGTTGTAAGCGTAGAAGGTGTAGTTGCTCCAGTGAGTGCCTTCCTCGATGCCGCGGTAGGTGCCGCGGGGGATGCGGCGGAGGACCACTATCACTGACTTGGCGCCCTTCCAGATCAGGGCGGGGTTCATCTGGTCGGGCGCGCCCTCAAAGCGGGAGACGGGCGCGATGCCGACCATGTCCAGGCCGGTGGAAAGACCGAAGTCTTTGACCATCTGGGCGGTCAGTTTCATGACGCCACCTCGTCTTTGCTCTCGTCGCAGGCTGCGTCACAGGGCTTGCGGACGCAGGCTGTGACCACTTTCACCGGGCGGCCCAGTTCGTCGAGGGCCCAGGGCTCGCGCTGGCGGAACTCCGCCTCGAACTTGTTGCCGAGCTTGCCCGAGCGGTCGAGGAGGTGAACGCAGGTGCGCGTGCACAGAGCGCCGAGACGGTCAGGCTTGCCGGCGGGGTGGTAGCGGTTGCCGCTGGCTCCGTTGCGGCAGACCTTGCACTTGGAGTAATCAATGGCGCAGACGGTCATCTCTTTGCCTGCAATGTTGATGACCTCTTCTTGCGAAGGGTCGCCGGCGTTGAGGGGGCAGACGCTCACACACTGGCCGCAAAGGCCGCAGAGCTGCTTTTCGAGCAGCGGGTCCGCTTCAAGCGGGGCGTCGGTAAGGATGATCTGGAAGCGCTGGCGCGGGCCGAACTCGGGCGACAGGAAGATGCGGCAGTAACCTATCTCGCCCAGCCCGGCGGCGACGGCGGCGTAGTCGAAATCCGGGTAGACGTTCGGGGCAACCTGGCCTTCACGCACCGAAACGCCTTGCGGATGCGCCTCGGTGGGGAAGGGGAAGAGCGGGGTAGCTTCCCAGCCGTTGTCCTCGATGTAGCTGACCACGTCGAAGGTGGTCATGGCGACGAACTCGCCGTCCAGCCAACTGTGGCCGAACATCTCATACGAGCCGAGATTGGTGCCCTCTTCCATGGCGCGGAGGGTGCCGCGGGTGATGCGGCGCCCGATCACTATGATGCTCTTGGCGGCGGGGAAGATGGAGAGGGGGCTGCGGTCGGCTGGGACGTCGGCGAACCTGTCGGCGGAGGCGATGCCGACGAGGTCTGCGCCGACCTGTCGCGCGTACTCTTTGACCTGCTCTGCAGTCAACATGATGCTGGCACTCCTTGGGCTCATTTGCCCCTCCGGCGGCTTTGGAGGGTCTGTTCGATGGTTGTAGCAGCCTCTTTGAGGCGCTTTAGGGCATGATCTCGGTGACGGCCGGTGAAACGGTAGGCGGGGGCGTACAGACCGAGCGCAGCGACTACCTTGCCATCCTCGCGCACGGGATACGAAGCCCGCGCCACGCCCTGCGGCGTCACATCCACATACCTGTCGGCCGCGCTGATGTTGGCCAGAAGCTGCCGCAGCTTCTCCTCATTCCTCGCCTCAGGCCACTCTGGGTCTGGCAGCGGCTTGCGCAGCAGGAACGCCCGCAGCTCCTGCTCCCCGAGGTATGACAGCAGCAGGCGGCCGTTGGCAGTGCGGTAGATGGCCTCGGCAATGATCAGGTCTGGACGAATCGTCAGAACCTGATCGCCCTGGGCCTCGTACAGCATGAAGAGCTGATCCCGGTGGAGATGAGCGAGCACGAAGCTCTCGCGCAGCTCGGTGGCGAGATCGTTCAGCACCGGCTTGGCCGCGGCGACAAGATCAGGGGCGTAAGGTCCGTGGCGGACGAGGTAGTGGGCCATCGGCCCGAGGCGATAGCCCTGCCTGGGGCCGACCTGCTCGACATACCCGCGGGTGAGGAGGGTCTTGAGGATGCTCGTGACCGTTGAACGGTTGAGGTCGAACTGCTCGGCGAGCGTAGTCGCCGTGGCGGCCTCGTCGGGGTGGTCAGAGAGGTATTCGAGGATGTCTGCGGCGCGTTCGATGGATTGGATCATGATTGCGATATTGTCGCAGTCTTGTTGACTATTCTGTCATTGAGAATATACCGGGGCTTAAGGCATGTCAAGAGGAAGTTGAGAGACTTTGAGGATGTTTCGCGACAGCAGGAGGTGAGGGCCCCCGGGAGGAATACTCCGCTGTCGAACCCGCGGCCAAGCACAAACAGGCAGGTGGATGATGGCTAAGCTGGCGGTTGCGCAGACGGTCTGTGTGCCGGGGGATGTGGCAGCCAACACCGCTCAGGCGGTGGACCTCATTGAGCTTGCGGCAGCCGCCGGCGCGGAACTGATTTGCTTGCCTGAATGTCTTAATACCGGTTTGGATGCGGCCAATCTGCCGAAGTTGGCAGAAGAGGTACCGGGACCTTTCTCGGAGGCAATAGGGCAGGCGGCAAAGCAGGCCGGCTGCCTTGTGGTGTGTGGAATGGCCGAGCGCGAGGGGGACGCCATCTACAACGCGGCCGTGGTCACGGGGCCGGACGGCAAGCTCCTGGCCAAGTACCGCAAGTGTTACCTCTACTTGCAGGAAGCGGAGACCTTCAGCCGCGGAGACCGCGCCTGCGTCGTAGACTTCGGGTTCGCGACCGGCGGAGTCGCAATCTGCTACGACTATGTCTTTCCCGAATACATCCGTGACCTGGTTCTCCGTGGGGCGCGGCTCCTGGTACACCCGACGGCATGGGTGGATACCCCGGATTGCCGCGAGTGGCATTACCCAGCAGCGGAGGCCTACCGGGCTCAGTGCCAGGTCCGGGCGCTGGAAAATGGTATCTTTGTGATGTCCGCAAATCACTCCGGTGCCTATGACACCGGAGGATATCTGCAAGCAGTGGGGCGGTCGGCGATTATCGCGCCATGGGGCGAGGTGCTGGCGGAGGTGCCGGAGGGCAAGGGGGTGGCCGTGGCGGAGGTTGACTTCGCGAAGGCCAGTAAGTGGGCGGAGACGGCGGCGCCGTACCTGCGGGACTTCAGGGAAGTCCCCAGGCCCCTTTGAGATAACGATTGCGATGAGGTCAGCGCATGGGGTTGTCGGCGGTAAGGACTGCAGTGCGCAGGGCCGAGTGAGTCTCGGCCCCTTTCACAGTGAAGGACAGGACAACCACCATGCGAACACTGCCAATGACTGAGATCGGCGGGCGCCCCTTTTCCCGCGTGCTTTGCGGCTCCAACATGTTCTTTGGGCACTCGCATTTCTCCGCAGCCCGCAGCAACTGGCTGCGCAAGTATTTCTCCGTTGACAGAATCGTCGAAGTCATGTGCGCCGCCGCCGAAGAGGGCGTCAACGGCACCATCTCGATGCCGCTGGAGGACATGGCCGAGGCCATCCGGCGGGTCAAGAAGCTGACCGGCGTAGACTACCAGTGGATCGCCACCCCCGGCGCAACCAACCTCCAGGAACTCATGGAGGGCATCAAGTACTCCGCCGAGGTCGGCGCCGCGATCTGCATGCCCCATGTCATGTATACGGACAACCACCTCGTCATCGGTGAGAAGAAGATCATCGGCGCCGAGGAGATCTTCGCCTACACCCGCGAGCTGGGCATGGGCACCGGCTGGTCCACCCACCGCCCCGAGACCATCGTAGTCAGCGACGCCGCCGGGTACGACTGCGACACCTACGTGCAGCCCTTCAACTCCAACGGCTTCCTCTGCAGCGTGGAGACCGACTGGGTTGGCCACGTCATCCGCAACGCCAAAAACCCGGTAGTCTGCATCAAGCCACTCGCCGCCGGGCGAATCATGCCGCCGACGGGCCTGCAGTTCGTCTACCACAACTGCAAGCCCAACGACACGGTAGCCATCGGCTTCCTCTCGCCCGACGAGGTAGAGGAGGACATTAAGATCGTGCGGTGGCTGCTGGAGGGGAGCCAGGAGGAAGTGGCACTGCAGGAGACGCGCAGCAAGGCGGGGCTGAAGGCCGGATAACGGCGAAAACAGAATGACCGAAACACAGAAAACAGTAAGAGAAAGGCCCGGCAGGTTAGCTGCCGGGCCTTTTTTGCTGTTAGATCGTATCCACCCGTAGCCCCAGCAGCCGCGCGCATTTGCTGATGCGGCTCGTCTGGTCGCCCGGCGACACCGCCACATGATGCGAACCGCCCAGTTCCAGATACCGCGTCAGGAACTGCTTGAGCGGCACTTGTGGCCGCAGCAGGAAGTGCGGTGTGTCCTGGTTCGGTACCAGGAAGTCCTTGGCCTCGCCCTGGGTGAGGATCAGGTGTAGCTCTCCCCCACTCCCCACCGTGAGATTGGCTATCGTGATCGGTCCCGGCTCAAAGGTGAAGGCCAGCGACGCGGACACCCCGCCACTGCCGACCCACCCGTCCCGGCGGACCATCTGGATTGGCTGGCCCCGCTTGGCCATGAGCGGGTTGCCCTCGGCGAAGTGCGACATGAAGACATTCCCGCCCGCCAGGTCCATGGTGAACATCTCGCTGAAGGTCGCAATGCCGCACAGGTGGTGCAGCATGAGCACTGCCGCGGCTGACGTCACGTCCCCTTCCCCGCCAAACCCGATCCCCTCGGCGATGAGCCGCGCCGCCGCCGCCATTGGCAGAGCCTTGAAGCGCGGGTCCTGCCCGAGAACCTCATAGTGAACGGAGAAGCCGTTAAGGTTGAGTTCCGTGATGGCGCGGCGGATAGACCATTCAGCGCGGGCGGACGCCTCCAGCTCTTCGGCGCTCAGGGCGGGATCAACGACGTACTTCTCGCGATAGTCCGCCACTATGGCCGCGACCTCGTCAGCAGGGGCGGCCTGCTGCCCCTCGGCCAGCAGGTCGAGCGGCATCTGCCGGATGTGCGGCCCGACCTGCGTCAGGAAAGCGGTCTCATCGAGCCCGAAGTCCCCCATGTCCTGGAAGTTCCAGCCAACGCGGCCAATCTCGGCCCGGCGGAGCTTCTGGGCAGTGGCGGCGGCGATGGCCCAGTCCTCAAGCTCAGCGAGGGCCGCCGGGTCTTCCCAGTACCCGGTGACGACGCCAAACGGCTTGCCGGCGCGCAGAAGCGTATTGGCGAGGTCCTGCTGCCCATGCATCCCATGGTTATTCAGCATGTCGTCGGGCGTGAAGGTCTCGTCAATCCCGGCCAGTTGCTGGGTGTTGAAGAGCACCACAGGGAGATCAACGCGAGTGAGAGCCGGCAGCGCAATCAGGCTGGGCGAGTAGGAGAAGTGGACCACAACAATCAGGTCCACGTCATCAGCGATAAACCCCTCCATGCGACGCCGGACTTCCTCCCGCGTGACCGCAATACCGCCCCAGGTGACGTGGGCGAAGGCGGAGAGCTTCTGAGCGAGGCGGCTGCCAAACTCCTGCTCAGCGGGCTTGAGGTCGGGCACGGCGCGGTCGTACAGCTCGAGCATGAGGCCGAGAAGGCCGATACGTGGTTGGTTCATGGCTGGGAGGTTCGAGAGAGCAGGGGGAGGTTCCTTCTCTATAAGAAGGCGAAGGGTTAGCCGAGGCGGCCGGCCCTTCTGACTTGGGGACACGCAATCGACAGTCTACATTTCTCTCCGCCGATGCCAGAGGCCCCTGTCGAAAGCCTCCAGTTCATCCGCAATTCGCTCCAACTCCTCCTCATCTGCCGCCGCGGCGGCCAGTCGCCGCTGGAAATATGTTACGATTACCGATCCTATCCATGTCCCTACGGCGATGACCAACGACAGGAGCCCGACAATTGCCACGGTCGTTATTATGAAGGGCAGATGGGATTCATCGGGCGGTTCCTGTCCCTTCACTCTATCAACGAGATGACAAAACGCCGATAGGGTCTCACCGTGGACGACCAGGCGGGAGAGTCCCAGGATCAGCACAAGGTCAAGAACCGCAGGCATCAACGCCGGCTGCTCCCTGCAGATTCTAAGGGCGAATTTCAGATCGTGCAAGGTAGATGCCCCCCTTGGCAGAACGCGTCGGCATGAGATTCAGTTGTTTTTGCGACAGCAAGTACGATGCAGCGCAACTCTCGACGGCGAGCAAGGCTGAGGTTGCCGCCACAATGAGCAGTTCGACAGCACCGAACTCGGTCACAATGTGACCTGCCAAGGTCGAGATAAGAAGACCAGTCGACACGAGGCTCACTAACGAGAGCAGGGCCGCCCAGAATGCAGTGAGAGATATCCACACGCGCACAAATGTCATACTGGGATAGACAGCCGATGCCCCAGAATTTGTTCGCCGAATCGGCCTCTCGGGTATCGAATACATACGGACGAAACGCGGGTCAGCGCGTAGCGTGGGCGGGCGATCCGGAGCCAAGTAGTGTTCGAACATGTCTCGCATGTCATTAACAGAGGCTACCCGGTTGCCGGGATCATCCACGTCATCAGCATTAAGCTTGTACAGGGGCTGGTGCATGGTGTTCTCCTACGATGCATTTTCGCGAAGTCGTTTGGCTACTACAGTTAGTACATCCATGCGCTGTTTCTCACGTTCCAGATCACCCCAGAAACGCTCAAATTCGTCAGGGGGCACCGTGAAGGAAACCGTTTCGTCGCCACGGTCCAGATATATGGTGCAAGTGAGGACTGGTATCCAGCCATATGGCTCGGCTACCGGTTCATCGATACGTTTGCTTTCCGAAGCTCGCGCAAACACCGGTGTTAGTACGGATCGCCAAGCCCATGTCCATGCCTCACGACCAAAAGGAGCATTGTTGGCGTCACGCAGAGTCACAACTAGCTCTCGGCGGTCTTTCACCTTGCTGAGGAAGCTCCAAATCACCTCAACCTGATGCGTGTCAGGCACCAACGCTGTGAGGTCCTTCCGCACCTCCTCGTCGGATGGATCCCACACTGCCCACCGCTCAAGTACCCAGTAGACGGAACTCAGCAGACTCCGCACCGTCTCGCCGGACTCCAATACATGCTCACCGTAACCCCTGAAGAAATCTCCTTCCTTCCAGGCGTTAAGCGCGACGTCTATTGTCGCCACAAGGTCATCTTCATGCTTTTCAGCCACCCTTGCCAAATCACGCAGGTTTTCGGGAAGGTCAATTGGGAAATCGGCCTTTCCCCCTGACAGGTACAGTGTAGCCATGAGGCTCCTCTTCCTAAACAAATATTAGGACGTACTTCGACAACTGTTTGGGAATGCCTTCACGTGGCAGAAGTTTTTTTGGCCCGAGACATAAGCTCACTGTCCTCCAACCTGGGCCGCAAAACGGAACCGGCGTTGTCCAGCCAATCATAGCATTCCGACCAAGTGTGAGCGTCACATGCGTGCCACATGACCGGTTCAGTGACCGTCGCCCGGTTGTAGTCGCGCAACTCTGGAGCTGTTGTAGGCTGTCGCCTGGTGGACGAACGCTTCAAGCCGCGTTAGCGCCGTGGACTGCTCCAGCCCATCGTACACCATGTTCAGGAACGGGATGTCCTCGGCGTCCTCGCGGATGCACTTGAGGATCGCGTTGCTGACCGTGCCGGGCATGCAGGTAAAGGGCATCACCGCGACCACGCCCGCGAGACCCTTGCGCGCGAAGTCCACTGCCTTGCCGACCGTCATGATCGCCTCGCCCTCGAAGGTCCTGTCAATGTAGGGCGCGGCGAGCTCCAGGACGTCCTCGGTGGAGGGCTCAATCGCGTTGCGCAGCAGGCCCTCGAACGGGCGGGCAAGATGGTGCTCGTCCTGCCGCATCACCGTATCGGTGATCTTGTTCTTGAGCACGAGCTTCCAGTCAGCTTCGAGCCGCGCCCGCATGTCACGCCGGAAGTTGCGGTACAGGAACCACTCGAACACCGGGGCCGTCCACACTTCCGCGCCCAGGCTCTCAAGCTGCTTGATGAGGTCCTGGTTGCTGAACTCATGGGCCCGGACGTAGAACTCGCCCACCAGGCCGATGATGGGGCGCCGGTTGGTGCGGTCAACGGGCAGCGCGCCAAAGCGCTCCGCGGCCGCGGTCATCGTCGCGATCAGATCCCCGTCCGTGGCGATGGTGCGGCGTATGTCGGCGACGCACTCCTCGGCCACGCTCTCGGCGGAGCCGGGTTCGAGTTCATAGGGGCGGGTCTCGAGCATCGCCTTTTCGACCATATCGATGGCCACGATGCCACGCCAGGCCTGGCGGAGGAACTTGCGGCCGACGATACCGAGCTCGTTGTAGAAGCTGCTGGCCTGGTTAGGGGCAAACAGCGGCACATCCTCGTAGCCCAGGTCGTCGAGAACCATGCGCTGCAGGGCGTTGTACTGGCCGAAACGGCAGGGGCCACCCGACCCGCCCATGAAGAAGGCGACATGGTCGCGCTGGTCCGGGTTGTGGACCATGTACTTGACCATCTCGCCGGTGGTGACGATGCAGGGGAAGCATTCCTTGCCGGTGGTGTACTTGCGGCCCCAGTACAGGGTCTCCTCGTCGGTGTCGCCGATGACCTCGGCAGGCATCCCGCAGGACTCGAAGGCAGCGGCCAGCCCATGCGCGTGGCGGCTCATGTTGGGGATAAGCACGCGCCGCTTGTTGGCGCTGTCGATGGAGAACGGCCTGAAGCCGCGGCCGGGCGAGTGCTTCCGCCCCTTCGTCGCATCCAGGCTGTCCAGGAAGGCCTCGCAGCGGGTGATCATCCCTGCATCAGCGGAGTGCTCGTCCACCTCAATCTGCAGGAAGGGCTTGCCGCCCAGACGCTCGGCAAAGAACCGGGCGATGAACGAGTCTGGCCCGCAGCCGAAGTTGGTGATGTACACCGCCTGCAGCCGTTCATCAGCCGCAACCATCTCGGCGGCGGACAGGATCTTCTGCCCGTAACGCCAGTACATGTTGAACCAGTCTTTGGGCAACTCCACCTGGTCCAGCGGCAGGAAGTCCATCGGTATCACAAGCTCGCCCATTTCGCGGAGCTTGCGGGGTATCTCGAGGTTGGCGCCGGGATCGCAGCCGTTATAGGCCCGGCTCACGACGACGAGCGCCCGCTGGCCAGGCTGAAGCTGGTCGAGAACCTCCTGGCCGCGCTTCTGCCGGGCGGCCTCGAAGGCCTTCTGCGCGGCCTCGGCGGCTTCCAGGGCCTTGCGGAGCGCCGACATTGGCCGGCCGAGTTGAGTGGCAACCTCTCTGAGCGACTCGACGCGGTGGCGGAGGCCCTTCTGCATGTACATCGCCGGCTTGAGAACCTTCACCCCGGCCGCCGCGAAGTCAACACTCGACTGCGACGTGTAGCACAGGCTCTGGACATAGGGGCAGACGAAGCTGTCGCTGGAGCTGCCTTCCTTGCGGGGGAGGTTGATGATGCTCGGCAGCCAGATGAAGTCTATGTCCTTCTGCTCGACGAGGTTGAGAACGTGCCCGAGGCCTACCTTCATCGGGAAGCACGTCTCGGCCACTGAGCGTTCGGCGCCCTCATGGATGATACGCTTATTGGTCGGGTCAGAAAGCACGATCTCGCAGCCCAGTTCCGTGAGCAGGGCATGCCAGAACGGGTAGATCTCGTGGAACAGCAGTGCGCGGGGCACGCCAACACGCGGAGCGCCCTTCGGCGGCGCTGCGGACGTCTTGGCAGTGTTCAGCAGCATCTGCTGGCGCTCGCGGAACAGGTCCGGGGTGGTCGGCTTGGTACGCTCGCGGCGATCAACGTCGTACTTCTCGCAGCGGCTGCCGTAGAAGAGCGGCTCTTCGCCCTCCACCATGACCTTGTTGATCTCACAGTGGTTCGGGCAATCCTGGCACTCGAACGACTCGACCGTATACTGCCGCTCGGACAGGTCAAAGCCCTTGAAGCTGCTGCCCTGCCCGGTGTCGTGTTCGCGGGCGATCAGCGCGCAACCCAGCGCGCCCGTCACTTCATTGTGCGCCGGCACGGGGATCTGCTTGCCGGTGACGGCCTCGAAAGCGGCCACGACCGCCTGGTTGAACGCCGTCCCGCCCTGGAAGAAGATACGCTCCCCGACCGGCTTGCGCGCCACGACGCGGTTCAGATAGTTCGTCGCGATTGAGTACGCCAGACCCGCGACCAGGTCAGGGATCGCCGTCCCGCTCTGCTGCTGCTTCATGAGCTCAGATTCCATGAAGACCGTGCAGCGCTCGCCGAGGTCAATCGGGTTATCGGACTGGAAGGCGAGTTCGGCGAACTGGCCCTTGATGCTGATGCCGAGCTTCTCAGCCTGCTCCTCGAGGAACGAGCCCGTACCCGCCGCGCAGACCTTGTTCATCTCAAAGTCAACGACCGCGCCGTTGCTGAGCGAGATGTACTTGGAGTCCTGGCCGCCGATCTCGAAGATCGTGTCTACCAGCGGATCAATGGCCAGCGCGCCACGGGCCTGGGCGGTGATCTCGTTCTTCACCACGTCGGCGCCGATGAAGTCGGCAATCAGGTAGCGCCCCGAGCCGGTGGTGCAGGCGCCCTTGATCTCGGTGAAAGCCGCAACCTCCTGCCCCACCTCGCGCAGCCCCTGCCGGACTGCCTCAATCGGCTTGCCCGCGGTCATCAGGTACCGCTTGGACAGCACGTTCCCATCATTGTCAATGACGACCACATTAGTGGAGATCGAGCCGATGTCCACGCCCAGATACGCCGGGATCGGGCCGGCATCTGGCGCGATGACGTGGGACGGCATGATGACGGAGCGTTCGAGCTTAAGCGGCTTGAGGGGACGCTTCTGGCGCAGGTGGCTATAGGCCGCGAGATCGTTCAGCTTGGACCAGTCGGGAGCCGTGGCGCTATCAGACGAGGCGGTAAGGGCCGCCCCGATAGCGCCCATGCAACCAAAATGCTCGGGGATAATCAGGTCTTCGGGGGCTAGCTCCAGAACCTCGCGCATCGCCTTGACGATGCCCTGATTGGCGGCCACGCCGCCCTGGAAGGCGACTGGGGCAGCAATGTGGGTCGCGGAGCCGACCGTACTCTTGAAGTTGCGCACCAGAGCGTAGCACAGGCCCGCGACGATGTCCCTGGTCGGGGTGGCCTTCTGCTGCAGATGAATCATGTCGCTCTTGGCGAACACGCTGCAACGTCCGGCGACACGGGGCGGATTCTCGCTGGTGACGGCGAGTTCCCCGAACTCCTCAATCGAGAGACCGAGCCGGGTGGCCTGCTGGTCGAGGAAGGACCCCGTCCCCGCCGCGCACATGGTGTTCATGGCGAAGTCGGCGACGGTAGAGCGGCCGGAGGACGTCCCCTCGGCCGCTTCTTCCCCCGGCTTCATGATAATCAGCTTGGAGTCCTCGCCGCCAATCTCAATGACGGTCCGAACTTCCGGATGCAGCAGCCCTGTAGCGGCGGCCTGAGCCACGACTTCGTTCACAAAGGGAAGTTGGAGAATGGAGGCAACTACACGCCCGCCGTTGCCGGTTGCGGCCACGGCAGCGACGTTCTCCCCCCCAAATTCCCCCGCGAGGCCCTGCAAGGCCTCGGCAGCCGCCCGCATGGGGTGGCCTTTGTGGCGGATATACTCCGCTTTGAGTATCTTGCCAGTGCCGTCGAGGACGGCAACGTTAACACTGACCGAACCCACGTCTATTCCTGCGAAAACTTGGGACACATCAACACCCCGAAACGCTTGCGCCAGTACGCTAGGCAGTCGCACAGCGCCGCGACCGCAGGGACGATCCGACGCTGACGAAGTTGCCGTCCACCGGCAAGTGTAGGATGCCGCCAGGTACGAAAGCGACACCCGGGACGAATGTGGGCATTATAGCGGAAGAAGATGCTTTGTGCCAAGGCTGGGGGATAATCCGCCCTGGGAAAGCGTAGCTTGGTTGGCCTTTTCTTTCTCTACGCCTGCTATTGGCTCCACTCATAGACATACAGATCAAACTCCGTCTCCGCATCCTGCAGAGCATTCGCCAGCGTCGCCTCATGGCGGAACCCGGCCTCCTCCAGCACCTCGCAGCGGCTGACGTCAAGCGCGGATGAGCAGGCGATGAGTTTGGCGGCAGTGGCCTCGAGAGCCACGGCGGCCAGCAGCGCCGGGGCGTTCTCCGCGTAGGCGGGGTGCACCAGGAATTCCAGCACCCGCAGGTGGTCCTGCGCGCCGGCCTGAGCGTTAGTGCGCGCGGTGTACGCCATGCCGACCATCCGCCCGGCGTGCGTCTGCAGAGCCAATCCTGTCTCGCCGCTGTCCATGACGGGGGCAATCAGGTCAAAGAACTGCCCCTCGAACGGCGTATTGGCATAGACGCCCTGGGAGTAGTCCTTGAGGAACCAGTGCGGGAGGTTGTAGAGAAGCTCAGCCCTCGCCAGGTCACCCCAGTGCATTGGCCGGACCGTCACCGGCTCATCGCCACCGAAGTAGTCCATCTCGAAGGTGTCATAATCCCCCCGCAGCACCGCCCGCATGATGGTCTCGCCGTCTTCTACGAAGTTGTGATGGCGGAACCCGAGGTCTTCGTAGATGAAGCGCGCGGGATTGTTGCGCCCGGTGCCGAGGTGCATGCACCAGCCGCCACGGTCGCGGAAGTCATCCACGGCGGCGGCGCACAGGTGCCTGCTGATGCCCTTGCGGCGGTGTTCGGCGAGCGTCAGGACCCGGCCGAAGCACCCGAGATCGAGGGTATCGGCAGGGGCAGCGTACCAGGAAGTGCCCACGATCTCGCCGTCGAGCAACCCCACGAAGAAGACATCGGAGGAGACCTCGGCGCAGTCGCCCGCCACGACACGCTTGCAGTTGAGGTGCCACGAGCAGTTCGTGTACTCGGGGTGCCGGAGGTACATGAACTCAACCAGACGTTCGGCCCAGTCGCCACAGGGCGCGGGGATGCGCAGGATCTCGAGCGTCTCGCCGGACTTGAGTGCGGCGGGCGGCAGGAACTGCATGTGTGGACACCTCAGCGCGGGGTTAGCAGAAGGTTAGAGAACAAGTACCGGAATCCTCCATCGCTTCCCGGACACAAAAAACAAACGGGCGCCGGCTTCCCGGCGCCCGTTCAACCTGTCACTGGGCCTACAGGCCCCACCCGAGCAACCGGCAGTTGCGAGCCGGATCGTCGATCAGCGGCTTGAGCGTCAGTTCGCTGCTCTTGGGCTGATAGCTCATGATCCAGATCGAGCCACGGCCGTCAACATCTCGCTGCAGAGCAATTGCCTTGGCATCCGGGGTCCACGCCGGGCGGCTGAAGCTCCCGGGCACGTTGATCTTGTCGCCGATGATGCGCTGGCGGTCATAGCACAGCACGGCCTCCTGATCCTCCCACCACAGCAGGTGGTCGCCGATCGGCGCCCAGGTGAAGCTGCTCTTGCTCGAGGTGCCGGGGATCAGGCGGAGGTCGCCAACATCAGACAGCGGGTACATTCCGAGCCCACGGTTGGTCTTGAGCACCAGTTGGCCGCCCCGAGGTGAGAACGACCAGTCGCTAACGCCCTCGAGGGTCTTGCTCGAGAGCTTCCCGTCGATGCGCACGAGCAGGAAGCGGGGCCCTCGCCCCTCCTGCAACTGCAGCCCCACCCACGCGCCGTCACTGCTCACGCCGAGGGCGTCGGTGCGGATCGGGGACTTGCTGCTATACAGCGTGCGCGGGGCCACCTTGCCGCCGCGGAACTCGGCATTGACGTCGAGCCGGTAGAGGTTATTGCCATCGTGGTAGATGAGCACCAGGGGCTGATCGGCGCTCTGCTCGGCCATCCAGGCGACCGCCCGGATTGAGGACTTGGCTTTGACCTGGATGGTGTTGTCCAGCGAACTGGTGGGGGCGGCGTAGAGGGTGCCGTCGGCCGCGATCCAGGCCAGCCAGTCGCCGGAGGGGCTCCAGAAGGGGCGCAGACGGTTGCGCTCGGCGCGAGGCACGGTCGAACGCGGGACGATCACAGCCCGGTCCTCGGGAACCTGATTGCGGCGGCTGTCGTAGACGTAGATGGCATAGTCGCCAGAGGCATCAGGTGCCACGAAGCTGAGGAACCACGCGCCGCTGTACTGCGTCCAGGCCAGCTTGTCGAAGCCCACGTCGCTCGCCGAACCCTTGGCATCATGCAGGGACTTCTTCACGCTACCGTCGGCGCTGGCGAGGTAGAGATTGTGGCGGAAGCCATTGTCGGCGCTGGTGGAGTAAGCAATCATGCGGCCGTCGGGGCTTGCCAGGCCATCGGTGACCTCGCCCTGGTTAGCCTTGTCGGAGAGTTCACGGCGAGAACTGCCATCCATGCGGGAGCGGCAGAGAGTACCGTCTTCGATGGTCAGCAGGATCGGCTGCTGCAGGTACGCAAGCCAGCTGCGGGCGTTCATGACAAACCGGCCCTGGGGCGCTTCCTTGGTGTAGCGTTCGAAAGCCGCCTTGGCCTTCTCATCGTCGTCCTTGTATGCATAGGAGAGCGCATCGAGGTACACGAGGTCGGCGTTGCCGGTCTGACGCGGCAGTTGCGCCGCGACCGCCATCAGGCGGTCTGCCTCGACGGTATTGTGGTTGAGCAGCGCGCGCTCGATACCGATAACGGTCTCATCAAAGACACTCTGGTCGACCTTGGCCAGCAGGTCCTGGGCGGCCTGCACGAACTCACCCTGCGGGTCGGCGGCGAGGTAGGAGTTAAGGCTCTGCTTGGCGCCGGTCCAGTTGCGGAGATTGGACTGCGCCTTGCCGAGGTAGAAGTCGGCGTGCATCCACTTGTCGCCGTAGCGATCCCTGTCGGCGATGATCTGCTCGGCAATGTAGGCCAACTTGACCCAGTCACCGGCTTTGTCCGCCTCCAGCATCTTCTCGAAGTCACCGGCCTGGCCTCTCGGCACATAGACCGTCCACGGGCGTGGGAACTGCCGTGAGAGTTGCGTCAGGCGAACCTTGGCATCCTTGGCCTCGGCAGACTGCGAAGGGCCGTAGCGGAGTACCTGGTCATAGCAGGAGCACGACTCGGCGGTCTTCCCCTGCTTTTCGAGACACTTGGCCACATAGGCCCATGACTGGTAGTGGGCAGGATTGGCGACGAGACAGCGGTCAAACGCCGTCTGTGCTTCAGCATAGCGACCTTCGCCAAACAGCTTCTGTCCGGCAGCATACGAATCGGCCAGCGTATCCTGGGACCAGGCGACACCGGCGGCAACGACGAGACATGCGGAAATGAGGCACAATCTGAACTGCAAGCGAACCACTCCCTCTGCTATAATCGTGACGCCTACAACTGGGGCAGGTCAGACGTCCCCCTTCCCCGCGCACATACGCATGCGCATGCGCTGCGATGTTAATCGCTCGGACTGGCACTTTCTTCCTCGGAAAGCGAAAAACCTTTACATGGTGAAGAAGATGAAGCTCTTCGTTTCAGGTGGGCGCAAAGGCGCCCGCGAGGCCGCCCAGGCAGGACATGTGGCGGTAATCGTTGACGCGCTCAGGGCGAGCGCCACCACGGCCTCACTGCTACACTACGGCGTCCGGGAGATCATTGTTGTGGAAGGGGTTGAGCAGGCCTTCGCTGAGGCGCGCAAACGGCCTGGCGCCTTGCTCGCCGGTGAGCGCGGGTGCGTCAAGGTGGAAGGCTTCGACCTGGGCAACAGCCCGCTGCAAGCCGCGCCTGAGCGTCTGAGCGA
Source organism: Armatimonadia bacterium (assembly GCA_039683575.1). Lineage (GTDB taxonomy): Bacteria > Armatimonadota > Zipacnadia > Zipacnadales > UBA11051 > JAJFUB01. The sequence continues at coordinate 26,807 of JBDKRC010000212.1, forward strand.
GACTTTGGTGTTCAGTTCGTCCAACATGTCACGCTGCTGTGTGGGCGCGGCGACCTGCCCGGCGGCCTTCCTGGGCACTCTGCCGACCCTCAGCGCCTGCGCGGAGAAGGCACTGGCCGCAGCGCGCCAGCATGGCCGGGACATTATGCTCATACCCGCCGGGGCAGTTGTGGATGAGTCCAAGCTGGTGCTGGAGGACTACGTGGCCGCGGGCGCTCTCATCACACGCATCGTCGAGATGGCCGCAGGGGATGCAGAGTCTGCAGGAGACGGGGGCCGACCGGCTCCTGAAGGAGACGGGGACCGACCGGCTCCTGAAGGAGATGCCGCCCGCGCGGCCCTCGATGCCTGGGCAGGCGCGCAGGCACGGGGCCTGCAGAAGACCTTCCTCGAGACAGACAATGGCCAGGCGCTGATTGGGTTGGGCTTTGAGGAGGATGTGCGCTTCGCCTGCCGCGCAGACCTGTTCGCAACCGTCCCCCAGGTGCAGCGAACGTATGAGGTCGATGGTGGCGAGCTAGCGGCAGTCTTGGGCAGGGCGGGATAGGCAGCGGTCGCGTAGGTGGGTTCGTCTCGAACCCACACGGGTTAGTGGTGGGTTCGAGACGAACCCACCAACG
>JBDKRC010000213.1:0-10134 GCA_039683575.1 Armatimonadia bacterium
GATCGGGTGCGGGTGGAATTGACTTCCGACCGCTCAGGCGTGCTGCGGCTGTGCATCGCCTCGCAGCGTTCGGGAGTGGGAGGGACGTTCCGGGTCAGTGTGCAGCCGAAGGCCATGGCTGACGCAGGTATACCCACTTCGCCGGTCACGCCGGCGGAGCCGGATGTGACGCCGGCCGATTTGCGCGTGCCCGCCCCGCCTCGGTTCCAGGGAGCCAAGCTGCTGAACGCGCGGAGCCCCGGCCTCAGCGTCCCAACCCCTCAGCCGCTGCCTGCAACGGTACAGGACCCAGGGGTGTTGAGCAGGACGCTTCACCAGATGAACTACCTCTCTGTCGAGGCTGGCGGGTGGTCGGAAATAGACGAGCGGAACTGGCTATACCCCAAGCCGGGCGATGTGACCCACAGCTCCCCCCGCTTCTTCTTTGCGGACCCGGATAACCAGTTCTCGGATGCTGATACGGCGAAGAACTACACCATCCCCCTGCAGTGGCAGGGCAACGTGTTCACCTGCAAGCACCGCAGGGACCTCGACGCGCATGGCAGCTTCGAGATGCTCGATGTCGCCGGTACCGTCAGCCCCGATGGCAGCCGCGTGGAATGGGTGACGATCCGGGAGTATGTGCAGGAGGCTTACTGGGACGAGAAGGACAAGGAGGCGCTGCTGCGCCATCGCCTGTATCGCAGCATTTCACTGGTGGACCTGCCCCTGCGCAACCCGTTCTACAATCCTGATACCGGTTCGGGGCCCAGTCACGTCACAATGCAGAACCTGCTGAAAGCGCGGCCGCTGGACCTCACGCTGAGAAACGGCTTGCACTACGGGTTCAACAATAGTCCTGAAGCGGGCCAACATGTGCTGGACCTGGGTTATCTGGAACAGGACCCAGCAGTCCGCGGGGCACAGTGCATTGACGCCGACAAGATACACAGCGTCGCTTACCGCTCGACGAACTGGGCCTATCCGGACGGCCGCTCGACTGCCAAGCTGAGCTTTGAGCGGCGCAGTAACGCGCGGTAGCTAAGTAACCATCGCCGCACCACGGTAGAGAATCGCCGACACCAGGCCCGGTGTCTCTTGCCGTCGGTTAGTGTACCGTCGCCTGCAGCACCAGTATGCGGTCGCGGCCATCTTGGCGAGGCTGCCCGCACAGCGCCTGCCAACCGCACAGCAGGATTTGCTCGCTATTGCCCATCCTCAAGCCAGGGAACTCCAAGATCATGGCCATATCATCAGGTTGGCTCTGGCGCTTCGGGGGCGTAACCATGTCCGTCAGTGGCTTTCCGGCATTCGTCCACGTTGTCTGCAGCGACAAACTCAGAGTGATGGTTGCATCGGGGTTGATTACAGGCACGATTACAAAGCGGCTCCCGACATCTGTGTAGGTGAATTCTGGAAATTCGCTCGGCTTTGGGGCCTCGCCGTTCTCTTTCATCGCGAAGTCCAGTTGAACTGCCTGCCCGCTTTGGGCGGCGACGTGGGGTTCATTCAGGACCGTCGCACGGCCAGCCGAGAGCAGCGCGTTCAGTTGGGGATTGAATCTTCCGCGCAGAATGGCGATGTTGCCGGGCAAGCGGTATCCGTCCCACGCGACAGCATCGTCCGCAGTCAGAAGATCAATGATCTTCAGGCCGATATCAACTCTCGGTGTCGTGTCACCGGGGGAAAACGCCCACGCACCGTTGTCTTGCCGCAGGGCCAGATTATGGCTTCGGGCGATTGTGGCTAGCATCTGATCTACCCGCAGGTCTTTCCAGTTCCAATCCATCACCCGCTTGCCCTCGACTTCCGCGCCAAACACGACCTTGCTGTTGGTTGCCTTTGCCACGGCGCGCAGGAAGTCGGCGAGAGGCACGTTGTGGGCCTGAACGTTGAAGGTGCCTGCCCGCGCGCCCGCCGTAATGGACGGGGGAACCTGACGTTCGGGCTGAGCCCAGACCGCGACGCTCAGGCGCAAGATGCAAAAGCTGGCGAAAGCGACGCCGGATACGAACCTGCGGCCGAGAAGCGAAGGCATGTGAAGACCATCCCGTTGTTGTTGTAGGCTCCCGACTATAACAATGATCCACAACATCAGTTCCGCGGCGGTCAGGCTACACTTTCGGTACCCGCCAGTTCGCGTGCCATTGCGACTGCTCCGGCACGGGTGACTGGCTTTCGGCCAAATCCTGCATTGATTTGAAGTCCTTCACCAGCGGCTGCACGTCCTCTTCCCAGATCCGCTCGATGTCCCCGTAGCTTAGCACCTTGCGCTCGGGCTGCAGGCGGTCGTATTCGGCCAGTCGCTCCAGCGCGCGGCGGCCCATGCGGTCGCCGATCTCCTGGATGATCTCCTGCCCGCGCCGCAAGCTGGCCTGCGCTGCGTCCGCGCCCATGGCGAAGTGCGGCCCCGGCACGTCCGGAGCCGGGATGCGGGAGAGATCAGTGCAGTCCTCGTGAGCGGCCCACAGCATCGCCGTTTCCACTGCGCCGCCATGCCCGGCGCTGCCAGCCCAGAGGTCGTTGTACTCGCCGTCGAGCAGGAACTCGAGCCGCGCCGCGAAGTGTGGCTGCAGGACTTCCTGCAGGGTCTTTACATCGTGGGCATGGGGGCCGGAGTGGCCGCTGAAGACGACTACCACCTTCGCGCCCCAGGCATCGGCGGCGCGGACGTGGTAGCAGATGTTCTTCATGAACATCCACGGCGGCAGGGCGGTCAGCCAGGGCTTGCGCTGGCCGATGACCGCCTCGCCCCAGGCGGCATAGATGCCGAGTTCGTGTACGTTCCAGAAGAACGGCGGGGCGACGATGCCGCCGTGAAGCTCGGCGGCCCGCCGTGTGAAGGCGTGGGCGCGCAGGCCATCGCAGCCGAGGGCGTTCTGCGGCCCGTGGGGCTCGCAGAGGCCATACGGCAGGTAGATGACCGGGCAGGCCTCGAAGGCAGCTTCGAGTTCGTCCACAAACATTCGCTCCCAACGCACTTCATGTCTCATATTGAGTCTCCCATTCAGTATGTGCCGGGGCTGGATGATCGCAGACGGCGCGATCATTCAGTCCCTCCTGCAAGATCGGGCGGACCACGGTCCGCCCCTACCGGATTGTTCCGCCTGCTACTACGTGACCATCGTGTACATCGTATAGCGCCACCGTCTGGCCGGGGGCGGCGATGCCTGGCTCGTCGAGTTCCAGCTCCAGGGCCCGCTCCTCGGGGTTGTGCCAGACTATGCTGCATGGTATTGGCTTCTGACGGTAGCGCAACATGGCCGCGAGGCTATAGTCGCCAGGGCACTCAGGCCACTCTCCGGCCGCGAGGTCGCACCAGTTGAGATCCTCGACCTGCACCATGTCGCGGCGCACCTGCTCCTCGGTGCCCACGACGAGGGCGTTATCACCGATTCGCTTCGCAATCACGTACAGCCGCTCCCCGACGCTGATTCCGAGGTTCTTGCGCTGCCCGACGGTGTAGTGATGCAGGCCGGCGTGTACTCCGAGGATGTGCCCCTCGGTGTCCATGATTGGCCCCGGCGCGCTGGGGATATCCCGCCCGGCCAGAAACTCCTGGTAGGTCCCCTCCGGCACAAAACAGATGTCCTGGCTTTCGGGGGTTTCGGCAGTCGGCAGGCCCGCCTCGCGCGCCAGCTCCCGGACCTGAGGCTTGAGGTACTCGCCCACGGGAAACAGCACATATGGCATTGTGGACTGGTTCAGGTGGGCCAGCGCGTAGGACTGGTCCTTATCTGGGTCCTTTGCAGGTAGCAGTCGGCAGCCCCCGTCCCGGCGCTCAATTCGCGCATGGTGGCCGGTGGCGACGAAGTCGGCCCCAATTGCTCGGGCTTTGCGCAGGAAGGCCTCGAACTTGATGTGGCGGTTGCACAGCACGCAGGGGTTGGGGGTGCGCCCGGCGGCGTACTCGCACACGAAGCGGTCGATGACGGCCTCGGCGAACTCGCTGACCATCGACATGACGTAGTGGGTGATGCCAAGCTTGTTGCAGACCGCTCGCGCCCGCTCGATGCTCTCGAGGGAGCAACAGGCCCGGTCGGCGTCCTGGCCTATGTCCTCGTTCTCAAACAGCTTGAAGGTGACCCCGACGACCTCGTAGCCGTGGCGCTGCAGCAGGAGGGCTGCCACTGAGCTGTCCACTCCCCCGCTCATTGCTACGAATACTTTCCCTTTGCCCATGTCAGGCACCACGGCGGCCTCCGGTTTCATTCACTGGGGCTCGATTTCGCGCCGAGGCGCCGGATTCCCTGCATGATGGCGAATCGACGACGCGTGTTGCTGAGCATTGTCCCGCCCGGCTGGAAGCCGGGCTCTAACAGCGCAATCTCGCGTGGCGACCGTAGCGGTCGCAAGGATGCCGCTCGTACGACCCAGGGACGGCTGGGTGTCGTTCAGCCTGCTCGGGGGTGGCAACCAGCCCCTCTCTCCGGGGGGCTATACCGTCACCATCACGGTTGGGGACAAGATTCTCGGCCGCAAGAGTTTCACAATCCGCGGCGGTGCCGTGGGTTAGCGGCGATAGCCCTTCACAAAGGCAAAAGCCCCGCCAACAGGCGGGGCTTTTGTTCTTTGGTCATACCCACTAATGGCAGGCCATCGCGCCTGACTTCACCATTGGGCGGATGTCCTCTGCCTTCAGGTCTTTGCCATGCGCTCGCCGCGCATGGTCCTGCACCGTGTTGATCACTTCGTCCTCATTGCTGTCGCATACGTGGAAGTCACAGGACAGACCTGCGTCCTTGCACGATACGCTGTACATATCCTTGCCCATCGGCTACCTCCTCATACCCTCCCTCTGTCCTGCGACGGCCCTGATTGGCGAATGTTCAGGTGCTGCCGCTTGTACGGCTATGGCGAGACAGCATTGGCGCTGCTGCCTGTGGTCAGGCGAATCGTGTAGTGATCTCCGTTCCTCCCTGATTGGCGTCTGCTCCTGTGCCTGCTATGGTTACCATGGGCAGGAGGATAGCGATGATCGTCCCGGACCTTATTGGCGCGCTGGCTGTAACCATCATGTACACAGTCCTGCTGATTCCGGTACTAGGGCCGGGGCGCACGGGTTGGCCGCAGTTTCTACTCTATTGCCTGCTGCTCTTCCTGATCGTCTGGGCGGGTGCTGCGTGGTTCCGGCCGCTTGGCCCCACCATTGCCGGCGTGCCCTGGCTGGTGATGCTGGGCCTGGGCGGGATCTTCGCGCTCTATCTGGCGGCGCTGGTGGACCTGCCGGTGCGGGGCCCGAGGAGAGTAACCTCGCACCTGACACACCCGCCGACACACCACCACGAGACTGTCCATGACCTGCCTGCATCGCTGACCGGGCTGCGGGCGGACTCACCGGAAGACACCGTCGCGAATACAGCTCTGATAACCCTTGGCCTACTCGCGTTTATCCTCATCGCGCTGCTGCTGGCTGTGATTCTCGGCAACTACGCGCTGGTTGGGAGATGATAGTTACATGGTCTGGCTTGATGTTGTCGCCTCGCTGATTCTCGCCGGTGTGTTCACAGCGGTGATCATCTCGGTCTCCGGTCGCCGCCGCGACGATGCCTGGCCCGGAGGACCCTTCTACTTCACGATTCTCTTCCTGGGCATCTGGGCGGTCCGAGTCTGGCTAAATCCGGTGGTCTGGACGACCTGGGGGTGGCACCTGCTCATGCTGGCTGTCATCGGCCTGATTCTAACCCTGGCGCTGCTGGCCACGACGGCGCCCGGTCGTGCGGGCCACGGCGGATCTCACCCCAGCCCTGACCCCGACGCGTCAACGTCGCGCGAAGACCTGGTGATGGGTGCCGAGGCCGCCCGCGTGAATGTGGAAGTGGCCCAGTACTCGTATGGCCTGATGTTCTGGCTACTGGTCATCGCTCTGGTGGGGGCGATCATCGCCGGGATGATCACGCCAGTGCGTTGAGGGTCGTGAGCTTGGAGACCATTTGACAAACGGCTACCACGCGCCAATCGCGCGGCGACCGCTGGGTCGCATGGAGACCGCTCCTACCGGCTTTAGGGCGGCGGCTAACGCTCCGTCATCTTGCGGAACCTCTGGAAGGACTGCCACAGCTTCCAGTAGCCCCGTACGAGTGAGACGAGGCTCCTCTTTGAGACCCGGTGGCCGAGGTCGCGCAGTACCTCGCGCGCCGCGTTGCGGCCCGGCATGCCGGTGATGCCGCCGCCGGGGTGTGTGCCGCTGCCGGTCAGGTAGAGGTTCGTGATCGGCGTGCGGTACTGCGACAGCTCCGGCAGCGGCCGCAGGCCCCACGCCTGATGGATTTCCATGTCCACATGCCAGGCGCAGCCGTTGAGGTTGTCCGTGAGGCGCTGCCAGTCCAACGGGGTCGTGATCAGGCGGCCCTCGATGCTGTCGCGGACGTTCGGGGCGTACTTGCAGAAGGTCTCCACGACCTGGTCAGCGACATCCTCGCGTACCCCATCCCACGACTTCCCACCCGACAGGTTGAAGGGAGCGAATTGCGACAGCCACAGGGTGTGCTTGCCCTCGGGGGCTAGAGTTGGGTCAAGGGCCGTCGTGCAGGCACACCAGAGGCCCGGCTCGCGGGAGGGCCGTCCAGCCTGGATGTCCAGCCATCCGTCATACACGTACTGAAGGGACGGCGCGATGATCGGGGAGGCGATGGTCTGCTCGGGCCGCGCCCCGTGCCCGCTGAAGACGGGCCGCTCCGAGAGGGCGAGGTCCACCTTGAACAGCGAGGCGCTCTCGACGGAGATCTGCTTGACGCGTCCGATGACCCCCGGTGGCACATCGCTTTCGTCCAGCAGGTTCAGGAAGACGCGCTTGGCGTCTATGGCGCTTACCAGACACTTGCCAACCTCGTGCGTTTCGCCATCGGCCGTGGTGACGGCGCTCACTTTTCCGCCCTTTACATGAATCTTGCTCACGTGGCTGTTTAGGCGTATCTCGCCCCCAGCTTCGGTGATGACCCGCGCCATCGCCTCGGAGACCGCCCCAGAGCCCCCTTTGGGGCGAGCGCTGCCGGACAGGTGGCTGCCGGACTGCAGGCTCATGGCCAGCGTCGAACCGGGCTTGGTCGGCGGCGTTCCGGTCTGGACCGACCACCAGGCCATCGCGCCCTTGAGGCGCGGGTCGTCGAAGAAACGGTCGATGAAGACAGTTGGCGGGGTGAGCAGTGCCCGCCAGAGTTCCTGCATCTCGGCCGTCTCGGTCGAACTCATCATGTCGGCCAGCGACGGCGGCGGGACTGTGTCAAACGGCTCCAGCATCGCCAGCGCTTGCTCCCAATAGGCGTGCCAGCGCCGGTAGTTCTCCACCTCGCCGGGCGCAAAGGTGGCCAGTTCCTCGCAGGTCTTGTCCACATCCCGCCAGACCAGCCAGCTTGAGCCGTCGGGGTAGGGGAAGAACCACAATGGCTCGTGCCAGAGGTATTCCAGACCGTGCTTCTCCAGTTCCAACTCCCGCGGTACGGGCCCGGAGCACATGTGCTGGTGGTCCACCCCGCCGCGGTTGAGGCGGAAGCCGGGCAGGCCGGGGAAGTCTTCGGTGGGGCAGCAGCCGCCAAGCACCTCCCGGCGCTCCAGTACCAGGACCTTCAGGCCCGCTTTCGCGAGATAGGCCCCGCACGCCAGACCATTGTGCCCGCCGCCGATGACAATGACGTCATTCATGGCCATGCTCACCCTCGCTGACTGTATGTCGCGCGTGTTGCTCAAGCCTCTCCACCGCTTTGCCGATAGACCTCTCACACGCTCATGATCTCCCTCTTCACTATCCTAACCTGCCTTCTCCTCACGGCCGCGCTGATCCTGCATCGGCGACGCCACCCGGCCCTGGACCCACTCCCGCCGCAGCCGACGTCATACCCGCGACTCATTCTCCTGCGTGAAAACGAAAAGCCCCTGCCCACGCAAGTGGACAGGGACTCTGATGATGTCTTTCTGAGGCTGGTTGCCTAACGTCACTTACCCTCGTCATCCTGAGGGGCGTCGTGTGCGACGAAGGATCTCGGCTCGCGACACGGGGATTCTTCGCTTCGCTCAGAATGACAGATGGAGAAGGCTCTTTAGCCTTCACTGACCTGGCGTCAGGCGTTCAGCATTGCCTCACGCATGATCGCGAGCGCCTCCTGGACCTCCGCTTCGCTCAGGATCAGCGGCGGCGCCAGTCGCAGCAACTGGTCGCCTAGCTTGTTCACGATGAGTCCGCGCTCCCGGCAGCCTGCCTCGACCTCGGTCCCCTTCGGCTCGCTCAGTTCCAGGCCCAACAGCAGGCCGCGCCCGCGCACTCCCGCCACCAGCGGCACTTCGCTCTTCATCGCCAGCAGCCCGTCCTTGACCATCTGGCCCATGCGCTTGGCGTTGCCGGGCAGGTCGTCGTCCAGAATGACCGAGATCGCTGCCAGACCAGCCGCACAGGCGAGGTGGTTGCCGCCGAAGGTCGAGGCATGGTTCCCCGGCTCGAAGGCTGCAGCGACGCTCTCCTTCGCGAGGCAGGCGCCGATGGGGAAGCCGCCGCCGAGGGCCTTGGCGAGAGTGAAGATATCTGGCTCGATGCCGAACTGTTCGTAGCCCATGAAGGTGCCGGTGCGCCCGAGGCCGGTCTGCACCTCGTCGCAGATCAGCAGGATGCCCTTGTCGTCGCAAAGCTTGCGGACGCCCTGCAGGTAGCTTTCGCCCGGCACGATGATGCCGCCCTCGGCGATGATGGGCTCGAGCATGACCGCGCAGACGGTGTCATCAACGCGGGCGGTGAGGGCCTCGAGGTCGTTGTACGGAACATAGTCGAAGCCGCCGGGGAGCGGCGCGAAGGGCTTGTAGTACTTCGGCTGACCGGTTGCGGTGACGGTGGCGAGTGTGCGGCCGTGGAAGGAGTTCAGCGCGGTGATGATCGTGCGCTGACCGTCGGCGAGATGCAGCCCCGCCCACTTGCGGGCGAGCTTGATGGCTGCCTCATTGGCCTCGGCGCCGGAATTGCAGAAGAACACGCGGTCGGCGCAGGTGTTGTCGCAAAGCAGCTTGGCGAGCTTGGCCTGTGGCTCGATCTGAAACAGGTTCGAGGTGTGCATAATCTGCCCCGCCTGCTCGCAGATGGCCTGCACGACCTTGGGGTGGCAATGCCCGGTGCCGAGAACGGAGATGCCAGCCAGGAAGTCCAGGTATTCCTTCCCATCGGCATCCCACAGCCGGCAGCCCTGGCCTTTGACGAAGGCAATGGGCAACCGCCCGTAGGTCTTCATGATGTGCTGGTCGGTAAGTGCGGTGATCTCTGCGTTAGTCATTGGAAACTCCATGTGGGGAATCGGGAATTGGGAATAGGGAATCGGGTTCGGACCTGTTACTCCAGCTTGCGGCTTAGCGATCGGATCAGGGCTTGTAGCATTTGACGGCAGCGGTGAAGGAGTGGGAGGAGGGTTTCTGGATCTACCTCATAGCCAAGCCGCTGGGAAAGTAGTACCTGAGTTTCGAGTTCGGCTGCAGCGCCGCGGGAGATTTGGAGGAAGCGGATGTAGTCCTTTGTGGTTCCGCGGCCATTTCCCTCCGCGATGTTTGATGGCACCGACACGGCGGTCCGTCACATCTGGCTAGTGAGGCCAAAACGCTCTTCTCTCGGAAACCCGGCTGTGGTGCTGTAGACAGACTGACAAATATCCATGGCCAGATTCCAGACCCCCAGATCCCTGAAATCGTGCACAACCACGGCGTTCTCTTCCGAAGTCTCCATGTCTCTCCCCCCCGTTGTTTCTTGTCCTTCTAACTCGCGAGCATCAACCACCAAACCCCATCCCGATTCCCGATTCCCCATTCCCGATTTTCGCCGTCATCCCCGAATCATCGTTCCAATCCCGGCGTCGGTAAACAACTCAATCAGCATCGAGTGCGGCAGCCTTCCGTCGATCATGTGGGCGCGCGGCACTCCACCTTCGATGGCCTTCAGGCACGCCTGCAACTTGGGGATCATGCCCTTGCTGACCTTGCCGTCTTCCACCAGCTTCTCCGCCTGCTCGGGCGTTAGCTCACTGATCAGCGAGTTCTCATCTTCAACATTATCGAGCAGACCGGGGATATCGCTAAGGACGATCAGCTTTTCCGCGCCGAGGGCCGCGGCTACGGCTCCCGCGGCGGTGTCTGCGTTGATGTTATAGCTCTGGCCCTCTTCGCCGATGCCGATGGTGGAGATGACTA
>JBDKRC010000214.1:0-14014 GCA_039683575.1 Armatimonadia bacterium
CGGGGGGCTACGCCCCCCGTGGCGGCCATCTGCTCATGGGAGGCTACTTCAACTACTTGCTTCTTCGCAGCCGTAAGTGACGGCACCGGCGGGGCCGCGGAAGTTGGACCTGACGAGATGAAAGAGCAATTATCCCCTTCACCTGATGCCGGATGTCGGAAACGGGGAAGCATCACGGTGGAGATGGCGATCGTCACCCCCCTGCTCGTCTTCCTGCTGTTCGGAATCATCGAAGGGGGGTGGATAGCAAGAGACACTCTTGTGCTCGCTTCGGCGTGCCGCGAGGCGGCACGCATAGCCAGCCTGGGGCGCTCCTGCTCACAGATCAGTGCCTGTGCGCGCGCTGCGGCGTGCTCACTGGCAGCGGGCGACATTACAGTGCAGGTTGAGTGCCAGTCGTCAGGCGGAGGCGGGTGGACGGAACTCACCGATACGGCCGAGGGCACCAACTCCGCCATGCCCGGCGGCCAGGTCCGGGTAACACTGACATACCCCCATCAACTGGTCTGCGGGCCGCTCATGTCGTTGTTCGCGGACGCAGGCGGTAGTACCCGAACTATCCGCAGTACGATGGTCGCCATGAGGGAGTAATGGTGGCGAGGCGGACGACCATGATCAGGAGCAGTGATCTCAGCGAATGGACAGCGCGCGGCGGCTCGATCACACTTCAGGTAGCGCTTGCCCTGGTGGTGCTGGTCACATCTGCCGCGTTGTGTTTTGACGTGGGCCAGACTGTCGTTGCGGCACAGATCGCGCAGCGAACAGCAGACGCCGCGGCGCTGGCCGGTGCCTGGGGGGCAATCACCGGTGCCGAGGCCGCAGCCTCCGACCGCGCCACGAGCATTGTGGCGGCCAACGGCGCAACCTGTTCCTACCCTCTGGCTGTGCCGCCATCCGGAATCATCTGCTTAGGTTCGGGCTCTGCCATCCCAGGCTACCGCACCCTCACCGCGGGGGAGGAAGCGATCACCGTTCCGGTGAGCGCCTATGTAACGTTCCATTTCGCCCCCCTCTTTGGCCTCAACTCCATGACAGTCGTACGGTCGGCCACCGTGGCGCGGGTGCATGCGGCCGGCGCTCCCATTGCCCCCATGTGGATCAGCAACTCCACCCCCCTCATCGCGGGCACCGACGTGGAGTTGCACGCCAGTACCGCTGAGATTGAGCCTATTCCGGCCGGGAACTTCGGCTGGTTGGAGCCGCAAGCAGGCGACTTCCGAATGCTCCTGAGTGGCTACCAGATCCCAGACGACATCCGCCTTGCCAATTACGTGCAGGTTGGAGACACCGTGGACGCACGCACGGGGCAGCAGGTGGGCAATTGGACCAAGACACTCGAAGACCGCCTGGCCCGTGCCACCCTGCCCCCATACTCCAGCCAAACTCCAACAGAAGGCGGCTATACCGAAGACAACCCGCGTCTTCTGACGATCCCGCTGGTCACAGTCATTGGGGGAGTGGGAACCAACGCCAGCTTTCGCGTCGAGAGGTTCGCCGTGTTCTGGCTGAAGTCGGTGAGGGGTGGCTCGTCCAAGTCCATTATGGGTGAGTTCCTGCGCTATGATGTGCCGCTGCAGCCGGACACTGCGCAAGACACAGGGATCTGGACCGTGAGACTGGTTGACTAGATTCGCCCTGCCGGCGGCGGGTTCATCACGAAAAGAGACAACGATCGATGCGACTGGTGCTGTGCGAAAACGAACCAGGAGATGCGGATCGGCTCATCCAGGCGCTTGGCGACACGACGTCTGTCGAGGTGGTTGGGATCGCCCGGGACGGGCTTGAGTGCGCCATGATGGTGACACAGCTACGGCCTGACCTCGCGCTGATCAGGGCGAACATGGCTGCACTTGATGGTGGCCGGGTCGCCCGCCTCAACGCTCTGACCTCTCCTGACACGATCTCTGTGCTCGTTGCAGATGATGAGGCTGCCGCCAACGGCCTGCTCAAGGCCGCCATGCGTTCCGGGGCCAGAGCCGTAACCCATCTGGATGCTGATCCGGCCCAACTGGTGGGGACGTTGCAGGAACTCCTCCAACTCAGGCCCTCGCGCACGGACGACGACTACCTGCTGGTGAGCGATCCCAGACGTCTGCCAGTGACGATATCAGTGACGGGGTCCAAAGGTGGGATTGGGAAGACCACCACGGCGACGAACCTCGCCCTGGCCATGCAGCAGCGCTTCCCGGGCCAGGTGGTCCTGGTGGACTTTGTCGGCCACTATGGCGACATAAGCCTGATGCTCGATCTGAAGCCGCAGAATAACATCCTGGACCTCGCTGGGCTCAAGGAACTGGATGCCGATATTGTCCAGCCGATGGTATCAGTTCATTCCAGCGGCCTGCACGTGATGGCGGGCGTCAACAGCGCCGATACCCTGACGGCCACTGGAAGACTGTCACCGATGCACGTAGCCGGTCTGCTCGGTGTCTTGCGGCGGATCTACCGGATCATCGTGATCGACGTTCCGGCCCTCGCGTACCCGCTGAGCCAATACCTCTACCAGCGCAGCACGTACATCTGCCTACTCACCTGTCTTTCAGACCTGACAACAGTCCGGAGCACGGCCTCTTTGATGCAATCACTGCTTGCCCAGAGAATCCCGGCCAACCGCGTCAAGCTGGTGGTCAGTCGCCATGACACGCGGGACACGTATTCGGTCGCCCAACTGGAGGATTCGCTGAAACATCAGGCGGCCGTGCTGATCCCCGCGGCCGACGAGGTCGCGACGACCGCCCTGAACCGGGGGATCCCCTATGTGCTGGGCAAGCCGACCTCCCCCCCGGCGATGGCCATTGGACACCTGGCGGACCTGATAGTGCGGGACATGGAAGCTGCGGCCCAGGCCGCCTTGGGGAACACCAGGTAAGCCTGCGAGGAGTCAACCACGCACGATGAATGCGACCATCCAGGAACTCGCGTCCGAAGCGCCTGACACAATGGATTCGGACCTCGATGAGCTCAAACGCCTCATTCATGACAGGCTGCTGCGTACTACCGATATGGCCGCGCTGCAGAAGATGGATGACAAGCGGTTGAGCGCTCGCATCTCAGAGCTTGCCGCCGAGGCCATCGCCGAACAGGGAGAGCACCTCTCGCATCGCGCCAGGGAGCAACTCGAGACCGAGGTGCTCAATGAAGTCATCGGTTACGGACCAATTCAGGAGTTCATTGCCGATCCGAGCGTCAGCGAGATCATGGTGAACGGTCCTCACCAGATAGTGGTTGAGCGTGATGGCGTGCTGGAGTTCACCGGAAGGACTTTCACCGACGATGCCCACATCCGGCGCATCATCGAGAAGATCGTCAGCCCCCTTGGCCGCCGCATTGATGAAAGCACGCCGATGGTGGATGCCCGACTGCCCGACGGCTCGCGCGTCAACGCGATCATCCCCCCCCTGTCGCTCGAGGGCGCCTGCCTGACCATCCGCAAGTTCCCGCAGGAGCACCTGAGCCCGCAGGACCTGATGAACTTCGGCACACTGTCAGAGCAGATGTGCCATTTTCTCGAGGCTTGCGTAACTTCGCGCCTCAATATCATGGTGAGTGGAGGAACCGACAGCGGCAAGACCACGCTCCTCAACGTGCTCTCGTCATTCATACCCGAACAGGATCGCATCGTCAGCATCGAGGATGCCGCGGAGCTTCGCCTCCAGCAGCGCCACCGCGTGCGTCTGGAGAGCCGTCCTGCCAACATCGAGGGCCACGGCGCCATTACCATCCGCGATCTTGTCCGCAATGCTCTGCGCATGCGACCAGACCGCATCATTGTGGGTGAAGTCCGCGGGGCTGAGGCTCTCGACATGCTGCAGGCAATGAACACCGGACACGAGGGTTCTCTCTCAACCCTGCACTCCAACAGCCCCCGCGACACCGTCTCCCGCTTGGAGACTATGGTGATGATGGCGGGCATGGACTTGCCGCTGATGGCGATACGTGAGCAGATCGCGCGGGCCCTGCACCTGATCGTTCATCTGGCCCGGTTTCGCGACGGCAGTCGCCGCGTTGTCAGCATCGTCGAGGTCCAGCGAATGGAGAATGACCAGGTCGTGCTGCAGGACCTGTTCCAGTTCGACCGCACTGGGATCGATGAAAACGGCAGGATTACAGGGACCTTCCGCTCTTCCGGCGTCCGGCCGCTGTTCACGAACATACTGAAGGCCGAGGGAGTGGACCTGCCTGCCGATGTGTTTGCCCTGTAGGCCAGGCGGAGGAAAGACAATGCTTTGGCTATTGCCGGTGCTCTCGGGGGTTTTCGGGGCCGCCTCGCTGATCATGTTCATCTGGGCGATCCTGATTGCCGACTCCGAGTCAGGGATGCGGCTGGCTGCGGCCATGCAGGAGGTGAAGCCGTCCGCCGTCACCCCGCCACCGGGCTCGGAGCCGTGGGAGACAGCCGACCGAGCCTCAGGTATCTCGCGGATGATAGCGCGCTTGCCCTGGGTGGATCGTCTCCAGGTGCAACTTCTCAGAGCAGGCTGGCTGCTCAAGCCGTCGGAGTTCATTGCCTTCAGCACACTGGGCGCGCTGCTGCTGGCTGCTCTGTTCATGCTGGTCACCGGCTCAAGCTGGATGGGCATCCCGGGCCTGCTTATTGCCTTCTGTATCGTCTGGCTGGCCCTCAAGTCACGCCAGGCGAGCCGCAACAGGGCCTTGAGCGCGCAACTGCCCGATGTCCTGGACATGCTGTGTTCATCGTTGCGGGCCGGCTTCTCCGTCGGCCAGGCAATGAACCGCGTTCAGGGGCAAATGCCCCCTCCCATCGCAACTGAGTTCCGCCACGCCCTTGAGGAGATGCGCCTCGGCAGGTCCCTTTCAGACGCTCTGGAGACCATGGTCGCGCGCACCTCGAACTACGACCTCGCGCTGGTCGTATCTGCCGTCCAAACCCAACTTGAAATAGGCGGCAATATCGCCGAGGTGCTGTCGAATATCGCCTCGATGATCCGCGAGCGCGTCAAGCTCAAGGGAGAGATTGCGGTGGCCTCCGCCGAGGGGAGACTCTCAGCGATTGTGCTGCTCGCAATGCCCATAGGCATGGCCCTGATCATCCGCCTCATGAACGGTTCATATCTGGATCCTTTGGTCAGCACCACCGAGGGCAGGCTCATGCTGGCCACGGGAGCGGTTCTGATGGTTCTCGGAGCGGCGATTCTCAACAAACTCACCGCGATAGAAGTCTAGCCAGCCGGCAATGGGGCAACGGGGGCAGGTCGCAAATGGTTATTGAGTATCTCATCATTGGGTGTTCGGCTCTTGCCGCAATTATGCTCTACCTCGCGGCCAGGTCACGGGAGGACGTGGTGGTCCAGCGGCTTGATGCAGCGATGCGGACCGGTGGCCTGGTAATGTCGGGCAGCAGCATCGATGACAGCCTTTCGCGTTCGCCATACCCGCGGTTGATCGCGCCTCAACTGGGGCGCCTGCGTGACGCTGCAGCAGGGATTGTCCCGCCGCAAGCAATGGCTCGCATCCGTGCCAGACTGGAGCGCGCGGGCCGCACCGGCCCCTGGGCCAGCGTCTGCTTCATACTGGTCAAGGTGGGGCTTTTGCTGCTGGGCATAGGGGCGGTCCTGCTGACCATGCACTTCTATGGCGGCTCCCGGCTGATTGGCGCTCTGATCAGCACTTCCCTGATGCTGGGCGCGCTGTACGCGCCTGAAGCCGGACTGAACATGCTGATCCGCAGGCGACACGATGAGATCAGGCGCTCGCTTCCGGACGTGATTGATCTCCTGGCGGTGAGTGCGGAGGCCGGGGCGGGCCTTGATGGCTCCCTCGGCACTGTAGCCCGCCGCAAACCGGGTGCCCTGTCAGATGAGTTCAACCGGCTGCTACTCGAGGTGAGGCTGGGCAAGGGCCGTGACGAGGCCTGGGCTGATCTCGCTGAACGGGTGGACCTCCCGGAACTGCGATCCTTCGTATCGGCGCTTGAGCAGGCTGAGGAGATGGGCGTCAGCATTGCGAACACGCTGCGCGTCCAGTCCGATGCCATCAGAATCAAGCACAGCCTGCTGATTCGTCAGCAGGCTGCGACGTTGGCCCTTCGAATGCTGTTCCCCCTCGTCTTCTGCATCCTTCCGGCGCTGTTTGTGGTAGTTCTCGGCCCCGGCCTCATCTCAATCCACAGGGCGATGAGCGCAACGCACTAGGCGGGCAATCCGTGGCCAAGGCTGAGCGCGCTCTCCACCAGAAAGATCGCGGCGTCCGCCCGCAGATTCGACAGGAAATGCACTTCCCGGCACCCCCCTTCCCCCACCGTCCGTAGGGGAATCTCCCGCACCAGCCGCAGGTCAGCCACCTGACAGAAGTCCCGGAAGTCTTTGATCGTCGTCAAGTGGATGTTGGGCGTGTCGTACCACTCGTACGGCAGCCGCCCAGTCTTGGGCATCCGCCCGCCGAACAGGAGCTGTGCCCGCGCCGACCAGTGCGCGAAGTTCGGCAGGGTAATCACGCACTGCTTGCCAACCCGCGCCATCTCCTTGATCAGGAGCAGTGGGCGGTGCAGCACCTGGATTGTGTTGGTCAAGAGGACGTAGTCAACCGACTGGTCTGCATAGTCGGCCAACCCCTGATCCAGGTCGCCATGGATGATGCTGGTCAATCCCCGCGCCACGCATGCCTGAATGCACCGCTCGGACAGCTCCAGGCCCTGTGCCCTGACCTGCTTTTCGCGGATCAGCGCCTCCAAAAGCTCCCCATTCCCGCAGCCAAGGTCCAGCACGCTGGTACCCCGTGCCACCAGGTCAATGATGTATCGGAAGTCCTGCCGCGGACATCCCGCCAGCTGTTCAGACAGAATCTCTGCTTCATTTGCCATCAGCTAACTCCTCTCCTGGCCCGCTAGGAAGCTGCGAACCAGACTTGTCAGGCTGTCCGCCTCCAGCAAGAAGGCGTCGTGCCCATAGTCCGTCTCGATCTCCGTGTACACGACCTCGCGACCATTCTGCCGGAGCGCCGTGACGATCTCTCGGGACTGATACGACGGGAACAGCCAGTCCGAGGAGAACGAGATCACCAGGAACTTGGCCTGCGTCTTCTCAAAGGCCGTCCGCAGCGATCCGTAGGCGCGTGTCAGGTCGAAGTAGTCCATCGCCTTGGTGATGTACAGGTACGAGTTTGCGTCAAACCGCTTCACAAAGCTGTCGCCCTTGTAGTGCAGGTAGCTCTCCACCTGGAAATCGGTTACGAAGTCGTAGCCGTATTCCGCCTTATCCTGCAGCCTCCGCCCGAATTTGTGGTGCATGGACTGGTCGGACAGGTACGTGATGTGCCCGACCATCCGCGCAATGGACAGACCGTGGACGGGGATGCTCTTGCCGTAGTACTCCCCGTCCCTCCAGTCCGGATCGGACATAATCGCCTGCCGCCCCACTTCATCGAACGCAATCGCCTGCGGCGACAGGCAGTGCGTGGTGGCGATGGGCAGCACCAAGCGCACGCGCTCGGGGTAGCTCACCGCCCACTGCAGCGCCTGCATCCCGCCCATGGACCCGCCCACGACGGCGCACAACTCGTCAATCCCCAAGTGCTCCACCAGCGCCCGCTGCGCATGCACCATGTCCTCAACGGTAATAACGGGAAAAGACAGGGCATATGGGCGCCCTGTCTTGGAATTCACGCTGGAAGGCCCGGTGGACCCTTTACAGCCGCCGATGATGTTCGAGCAGATGACAAAGTACTTGTTGGTATCGAAAGCCCGCCCCGGCCCGATCATCACCTCCCACCAACCGGGGGCCTTCTCCTCGGGGCTGTTGTACCCCGCCACATGCGCATCCCCCGACAGCGCGTGGCACACCAGGATAGCGTTGTCTTTCGCCGCATTCAGCTCGCCGTAGGTCTCATAGGCCAGCGTAACCGGACCCAGAATCTGCCCATTGGCGAGCACCAGTCCGCCGGGTGCTTCGGCGAAGGTGAAGTACTTGGTCTCGACTATCCCGACCGATCCGTTGTCCATGATCCCAACCTCTTTCATCCCGCGTAGGCGGGTTCGTCTCGAACCCGCGGTTCCACAACCCACGTGGGGTGCGGGTTCGAGACGAACCCGCCTACGCGACGGATTTGCGGGGACTAGCTCTGCGACGCCACCAACGCCTGCTCAATGTCGGCGATGATGTCACGCACGTCCTCAATCCCCACCACCAACCGTATGAAGTCATCCGTTACGCCCGTCGCCACCCGCTCGTCCTCGGAAAGCTGCTGGTGGGTCGTGCTCCACGGGTGTGCCACCAGCGACTTCGCGTCGCCAATGTTCACCAGATGCGACAGCAGCTTTGCGTTGTTGATGAGCTTGGCCCCCGCCTCCGCGCCTCCCTTGATCCCAAATCCCAGGATCGCGCCGTACCCATTGCGCAGGTACTTCTGCGCGAGTTCATAGGTCGGGTGGCTCGGGAGACCCGGGTAGTTCACCCATGAGACCGCAGGGTGCGTCTCGAGGTACTTCGCGACTTCGAGTGCATTGTCGCTATGCCGTTGCACGCGCAGGGCCAGCGTCTCAACGCCCTGCAAGATCAGGAAGGCGTTGAAGGGGCTCAGCGCGGGCCCCAGGTCGCGCAGAAGCTGCACGCGGGCCTTGATGATGTACGAGATCGCGCCGAAGGTCTCCCAGAACTTGAGGCCGTGGTAGCTCGCATCAGGCTCGGTGAACTCGGGGAACTTCCCGTTACCCCAATCGAACTTGCCCGAGTCGACGATCACGCCGCCGACAGACGTTCCGTGGCCGCCCAGGAACTTGGTCAGCGAGTGCAGCACGACGTCGGCGCCCCACTCGATGGGGTTGAGCAGGTACGGGGTCGTCACCGTGTTGTCAATGATCAGCGGCAGCCCCGCATCGTGCGCGGCCTTCGCCACACCCGCGATGTCCAGCACATCGCTCTTCGGGTTGCCCAGGCTCTCCGCATAGACCAGCTTGGTCTTGTCGGTGATCGCCCGCGCGAAGTTGTCGGGATCGGACGGGTCCACAAACGTCGTCTCGATCCCCAGCCGCCCCAGCGTATGGTGCAGCAGGTTATACGTCCCGCCATACAGGCTGGACGAGGCCACAACATGGTCTCCGGCGCCTGCGAGAGTCAGGATCGCCAGCGTTTCCGCCGCCTGCCCTGAAGCCGTCACGAGCGCCGCCACGCCGCCTTCCAGCGCCGCCAGCCGCTGCTCCAGCACATCCCACGTCGGGTTGTTGATCCGAGCGTAGATGTTGCCGAATTCCTTGAGCGCAAACCGGTTCGCGGCCTGCTCGGTATCTTTGAACACATATGAAGTTGTCTGATAGATCGGCACCGCCCGCGAGCCGGTCGTCGGATCTGGATCCTGTCCGGCGTGCAAAGCGAGCGTGTCGAAACCCCTGTAATTGTCTGTGGTTGCCATTCTCAGCTATCCCCTTCTCTGCGCAACGTGGCGCGTGGTAATTGTCACTCTTCTCCTAAAACTGGTGGGTAAAGGCCACCGCGAACTGGTTGTCCAGCCCGTCGTTGACGCGGGCGAGGCCGGCGTCTATCGTGGTTTCGGCGTCTACCGTGTACCGGATTGCGATGTCCTTCCAGTCGTCAACCTCCGGCTGCCCGTAGTACTCCACGCCTGCGATCAGCTTAGGCGTCGCCTGCACGCCCAGGAAGCCTCCAAACTGCAGTGAGTGCGAGGTGTCCTTGCCGAAGAGGCCCGAGCCGATGCCGTTGGTGTAGCGGGCCGTCACGCTGGCAATGATGGGCTTCTTCGCCGGGAAGATCTTGGTGGCGGCCACGTAGAAGTCACTCGTGGTCGGGCCGCTGGTGGCGTCACGGACGATTGTGCCAATGGCCACCGCCGGCTTCTCGCCTCTGAATGGCACCGCGATGTACTTGGCGTGGAAGATGTTGAACTCGTTCTGCCCGCCGGCGTTCAAATCGGCGCGTGTCAGACCGACCTCGAGGTTCTTCGCGGCGCCGTAGGTCACGCCAAAGGTAGTCAGGGAGCCCACTGGCTGCAGGTTCAGGTAATGGCCGGAGACCGACGTCTTGCCTTCGGCGAGATCGATCGCGAGCGGGTTGAGGAAGACGCCGGTGGGGCCTTCCCAAGTGCCCTGGGCATGGACCGCGGTGACTGCGGAAGCGATCGTCAGTACGGCAACGGCAAACAGAATGCTGCTTTTCATGGAAGTAGCCTTTCGCACAGCGCCGCCAAGGGCGCTGCAGTATTATTGGTTGGTACTCGTACGACAGGTCTGATTGGGGGTTAGTCGAGGGGGTGACGGGGTTAGGAAGCGAGGCTCATACTTCAAGCCGCCCTATTCGGCCGCACACCCCTCGCACATGCTACATGACTGTCTCATTTGGCTACCTCCTTTGCAGCTAGCAAACTCTCCTGATCCAGTCACGCGGACGACGCGCCCGCGCGACTGGTGAATGTAGCTAGATATCCACCCGCTCCAACTCCGCCGGATCATAGGCAAACAGCTCTGTGGACAGGTACCGCTCGCCGGTGTCAGGCAGCACCACGACGATCAGCTTGCCCACATTCTCGGCGCGCGCGGCGATCTGCAGGGCCGCGTTTGTGGCAGCCCCCGATGACACGCCGGCCACGATTCCCTCGGTGCGGGCCAACTGCCGCGCGGTCGCTATGGCGTCCTCGCTGGTCACTTTGATGATCTCATCCACCAGTTCTCGCCGCAGTACCTTCGGCACAAAACCGGCTCCGATGCCCTGGATCTTGTGCGGCCCTGGTGCGCCGCCCGACAGGACAGGGGACTCTGCCGGCTCGACCGCGATCAACTGCAACTCCGGCTTGACCGGCCGCAACGCCTCGCCGATGCCCGTCAGGGTCCCGCCCGTGCCCACACCGCCGACCACAATATCTACCGCGCCACGCGTGTCCCGCCAGATCTCCGGCCCCGTCCCCATCCGGTGTGCGTACGGGTTGGCCAGATTCTCAAACTGCTGCAGTAGCAGATACTTCTCATCTGACGCCGCAAGCTGCTCGGCATAGGCCACTGCTCCCTTCATCCCCTTAGCCGCCGGCGTCAGGATCAGCTTCGCGCCCAACGCCACCAACAGCCGCCGTCGTTCCTCAGTCATGCTCTCGGGCATCACCAGAGTCAGCGCATATCCCCGGACCGCCGCCACCAGCGCCAGACCGATCCCTGTGTTACCGGAAGTCGGCTCTAGCAACACCGTATCATCCTTGATGCGCCCGATTGCCTCCGCCGCCTCGATCATCGTCAGCCCGATCCGCTCCTTCACACACGACAGCGGGTTGAACGACTCCACCTTCGCGACCACCCGTCCCGGCAGCCCTTCGGCCAAGCGGTCCAGGTACACCAGCGGGGTGTTTCCGATCAACTCAGTGATGTTGGTTGCGATAGCCATTTCGCCACCTCTTTTTTCACTAACTACATAGAGTTAGTGTAGATTAAAGATAACAGGCAAAAAAAGAGAGAGCTTGGTGCCCTACACTCACTGCCCACTATCTCTACTTTGTTGGGTGGGATTATGTACATTGTCTCGGTCCGTGTCAACAACTATTTTTCTGCCCGCCACATACCCCTCCACCGAACGCCTGATCATTGCTCACGCTTGACTCGTAGACAGTTTATCAATAATATCCATTGGAATAGTTGAGATAGTTGGGATAGGAGAGGTAATGACAGCCCTGACGCCTGAAGCCCTATCCGCCGCAACCGCCCCCGACCTTGCGGCTCTGCTCGAAACCTCCGACCCCGCGGTCGCCGACGCGCTGTTAGCCGCCGCCGATACCACCCGCCGCGAACACCTCGGCGATGGCGTCCAACTCCGCGCGCTCATCGAGTTTTCGAACCATTGCACTCGCACCTGCCACTACTGCGGCCTCCGCGCCGCCAATGAGGCAATTCCGCGCTACCGCATGCCTTTGGAGGAGATCGTCCAGGCCGCCCTCCGGGCCAGCGCCCTCGGGTATCAGACTGTTGTACTTCAATCCGGCGAGGACCCCTGGTACACATGCGACCGCGTCTCGTGGCTCGTGCGCGAGATCAAGGCACAGACCGGCACGGCCATCACCATCTGCCTCGGCGAGCGCCCTCGCGACCACTACGCAGCCTGGCGCGACGCCGGGGCCGACCGCTATCTCCTGCGCATCGAAACCAGCAGTTCTGTCCTCTACCATGCCCTGCACCCGGGTATGTCCTTCGGCAACCGTCTGCGCTGCTTGCAGACGCTCAAGGCACTGGGCTACCAGCTTGGCTCCGGCATCCTCATCGGCCTCCCCGGCCAGACCCCGCTGCTGCTCGCCAAAGACCTCCTCTTCCTCCGCGACCTGCAGCCCGACATGGTCGGCATGGGGCCCTTCATCTCCCACCCGCAGACTCCGCTTGCCCACCAGCCCGGCGGTGCCCTTGACCTCACCCTGCGCATGATGGCCTTGGCGCGGCTCTTCCTCCCCGGCTGCCATCTCGTCGCTACCACGGCCCTCGGCAGCATTGACCCGCTCGGACGCGAGCGCGGCCTGCAGGTCGGCGCCAACGTCCTGATGCCCAACGCCACGCCCCGCCAGTACCGCGCCGACTACGAGATCTATCCGAACAAGATATGCCTGGACGAAGAGCCCGAACACTGCCGCGGCTGTATCGAAGGCCGCCTCAATACCATCGGCCGCCACGTCGCCTCGGGCCCCGGCCATGCCACCAGACTGGAGCAGCACCCATGCCCGACACAGCACTGACAACCAAATACGCCGCCCTGCGCGAGCACTTGCAGCAACTTGGCAGCGTTGTCGTCGCCTTCTCGGGCGGCGTGGATAGCTCGCTGCTACTTGCCGTGGCCCATGAGGCACTGGGCGACAAGGTGCTCGCCGCGACCGAAGTCTCACCCATGTACGCCGCCGAAGAACTGCAGCGCGCCCAGACCTTCGCCCGGAGCCTCGGCGTCCGCCACGCCCTGATCGAGACCACTCTCGATGTTCCCCAGGTGCTCGCCAACGCCCCGGACCGCTGCTATCACTGCAAGCGCAGCCTCTTTTGCGTACTCCTCACCCGAGCTGCGGCCGAGGGCCTCGCCCATGTGGTCGAGGGCGCCCACGCCGACGACGTCGGCGACTATCGCCCCGGCCTGCGCGCTGCCGAGGAGCTTGGCATCAAGGCCCCCCTCCGCGACGCCGGCTTCACAAAGAGCGACATCCGCGAACTCTCGCGCCGACTGGACCTCCCCACCGCCGATCTGCCCGCCCAGGCGTGCCTGGCTTCGCGCTTCCCGTATGGCAGCCCAATCACCGCTGAGAAACTCCAGCAAGTGGCACGCGCCGAAGCCAGCCTTCGCGCCCTCGGCTTCGCTACCATCCGCGTCCGTCACTACGGCGACCTCGCCCGCCTGGAAATACCCACCGTTGATCTCCCCCGCCTATTCAGTAACCAAACGCGAGACGGCGTGGTCGCTGCTGTCAAAGAGGCCGGCTTCACCTACGTCACCGCCGATCTCCAAGGCTTCCGCTCCGGCAGCATGAATGAGGTTCTCAGTGGAAATGCTTCACCCCGGGGAACATCTATTTAGTCAATCGCCGTTGTAGACATCACAGCCAACGCAAACGGATGCCGCTCGAATGCGTATTGCCGACCTGCTAACAATCCTCGCTCTCGTCCTCTCGACCCTGACGCTGTCGAGCGCACACCCATGCTTGCCGCTCTCCCCCACGCCCCACCTGCGTGCTCAGGCTTCCGACTGCTGCTGCGCTCCCACCCACTGCGACTGCCACAAGCCTTGCCTTGGCTCTTCCACTCAGCCGAATGACACCTCAGTTGCAGCCCCAACCTCGACTGATGGGACCTACTTGCTCGCGCTGACCGCTGCTATTGCCGGTGTGGGCACCCCTGTACTCCTCGATCCGGCCCTGCGCCTCTCGCCGGGTGCTGTCGGCCCCTTCGCCTCGCATCACGCTGCCTGTCTCGGCACTAGTGTCTCGCCTTCCAAAAAGCTAGACAGTTACACGGCCCTCGGCTGGCCGGTATAGGTCCAGCGGTATGGATGGGCTTCTTTGGTATTGTAGTAGTCGATGAAGCCGGTGACTTTGTCGTCCA
>JBDKRC010000215.1:0-2770 GCA_039683575.1 Armatimonadia bacterium
GCACCTGGGTTACCCTCAGCAACACCATCATCGCCTTCAACGGCGCCACCGGGTTGCAGATTGAGGCGACGCCGCCGCCACTGACCCCGTCCTCTGTCACCCTGAGATATTGTGACGTGTACGGCCACACGACAGACTTTGTGAACTTCACCAGCGACCCGACCGGCACAGACGGCAACATCTCGGTGGATCCGCTCTTTGCCAACGCGGCGAGCGGGGACTACCGGCTCAAGTCGCAGCATGGGCGGTGGGACGGCATGGCTTGGGTGCTGGACGGGGAGACCAGCCCGTGTCTTGACGCGGGCGACCCCGCCTCAGACTATGCCAGCGAACCGCAGCCCAACGGCGGGCGGGTGAACGTTGGCTATGACGGCAACACGGCGTATGCCTCCAAGTCAGCCGACCGTCCGCCGAGCAGGCCGGTGTGGGTCACAATCAGCCCCTCGGTGCCCGGCCAGGAGGACCTGACGGGCAACTGCGACGACAGCATCGACCCCGATGGGCAGGACCTTACCTATGAGTACCAGTGGGCGAAGGTGAACCCGGCGGGCGGATACCTGACCAAGTGGGCGGACAACCCCGGGCAGGTGCTTTCCGCCGCGAAGGTCGAGTTCGGGGAAACATGGCAGGTCCGCGCGCGGGCCTTCGACGGGACCAGCTACAGCACGTGGAAGGCGCACAAGAAGGTGACGATCACGCGCATGGTCGCAGTGATAGCACCAGCCTCGGGCGCAACAAACGTGCCGGTGGCCAGCGCGATTGAGATAGCCTTCAAGTGGCCGGTGGTGCAGCTCTCGGTCAACCGGCGGCTACGCGTGTACAACGGCACAGCGCTCGTTGCGGGCACAGCGCGCTGGGTCAAGCAGAGCCAGAGGGTGCGCTTCACGCCGAAGATGCCGCTCTTGCCGGGGACGACTTACACGGTGCGGCTGGCGGAGGGTGTTGAGACGACAAGTGGGCGCGTGCTGGGTTGGAGCGAGGAGTACAGCTTCACAACAGAGGGGGGCACGGGCCTCGCGGCGGTGACGGTCGCGGCGGCGCGGACGGCGGCAGGCGCACAGGTGACCGTGAGCCTCAGCAGCGCGGCAACCGTGCGCGCGGTCATCACCAACATAGCCGGTCGCATCGTGGCCGAACTGCCCGAGCAGGACCTCCCGGCGGGCGTGAGTTCCCTCCTCTGGAACGGCCAGAGCCGCAGCGGCACCAGGGTCCCGGCCGGGACGTATCTGGTGAAGGTGCAGGCGCGCGGCGCCGATGGCACGCAGACCTCCGCGCTGGGTCCACTGCAACTGCGGTAGGGCTATCGTGTGCTCGCAGCAATCACAGGCGCGGTCAATGTTGACCGCGCCTGCTTTGTTGCTGGCTTCGCGCAGCACGAACAACGTCTTCACTGACTCCGTCCTTCAGGTCGAGGAGGGATGGTGAGGAGGCAGCCGTGGAGATCTCAATTCCCGGCACGTTTTCGCACGTTCGCCGGCTGTCGGTGGTGGGCGCGTTGGTGGTCTGCCTGGTCATGGCGGGCGGCTGCAGCCGCTCACCCAGGTCCGCGAACATGGACAGTAGCCGGCTCTTTGAGCTTACAAAGCCCGGAGTGCTTATGGTTCAAACCAACTTCAAGGCCAAGGTCGAAGTGCCTACTCCCGACCTCAACCGCGACAAGGTTGAGGAGCTCAAGGAGACTCTGGCCCAGAAGATGGCGGACGACGAGATCACCCAGGACGAGGCCCGAGTGTTCATGTACAACACCGTGGCCAACAACCCCACCGAGTATCTCCTGTACACCGACCCGGTGCGCACGGTGGACGTTGACTTCGGCTTCATTGGCTCCGGCTGGGTCATCAACCCCGATGGCTACGTCGTCACCAACGCCCATGTCGCCACGCCCGACGAGCAGGAGATCAAGGACGAAGTGGCGCGGCAGGCGCTGGGGACGCTGCTCGAAGACGACATGAAGACCTATCTCAACTACTGGGCCGACCACATCGTCGCCGGGCTCTCGAGCGACCAGATGGAGCTCACCAAGAGCGCCCTCGTCGCCTTCTACATCGATACGATGAAGGTCGGCCAAGTCAACAAGACGATCCTTGCCGCAACGGGGCTGGCAGTGCCCGGCCTGGAGGTCACGCAGAAGGGCCTTCCCGCCGAGGTCGCCGTGGCGGGTGAACCCATCCCCGGCAAGGACGTGGCGATCCTCAAGCTTGAGAACAAAAACCTCCAGACGCTGCCCGTGGGCGACTCATCGAGCCTCAAGACCGGGGACCACATATATGTTGTCGGTTATCCCGGCGTCGCCACCTTCCACCCCCTGCTCTCGGAGTCCAGCCAGACCGAGCCGACGCTGACCGCGGGCGTCATCAGCGCGCGCAAGTCCATGCAGGGCGGCTGGGACGTCTTGCAGACCGACGCCGCGAGCACCCACGGCAGCAGCGGCGGGCCGGTACTCAACGAGGCCGGGCAGGTGGTCGGTATTCTCACCTTCGGCTCGACTGAGCCCGAGACGGGGCAGGAGATCCAGGGCATGAACTTCATTGTCCCGATGACGGTCGTCAATGAATTCCTCGCCAAGCAGAACATCAGACCCGCCGCGAGCCCCCTCAACGGCATCTACGCCAACGCACTCGACCTGATGGATAAGGGCCACTACCGCGCCGCGAGCGCGCGGCTCCAGCAACTCAATGCCATTGCCCCCGGGACGCCCTATGTGCAGGAGAAGATGACTTTCGCCCAGCGCAGCATCGCCGAGGGCAAGGACCGCGGCAGCGGCACTCTG
>JBDKRC010000216.1:0-12034 GCA_039683575.1 Armatimonadia bacterium
CACATCCGGTCCTTGAACACCGCGAACGATGGCGACACCCGCGCGCACCAACCCGGATCATCCGTCTCGAGTGTCCACTGCGCCCCATCCGCCGAAGACCAGACTTTGTTGCTGTTCTCGGCCCCCGGCAGCTTCCGCCCGCCCATGAACCACATCCGCCCCTTGTAGACCATCGCCGCCGACAAGTCGCTATGCTCCCACGGCGCCACCTCCACCGTCCGCGTCCAGGTCTTCCCATCCGGCGACTTCCACACGTCCCGCGGATTCGGCTCCTGCGCCGCAAACCACCCGCCAAGAATCCACAGTTGATCCTCAAACACAAACTCCCCTTGCGAATCCCGCGCCACCCACTCCGCCTGCGGGTTAACCAGCACCCAATCCGGCCCCTGTTTGACGTCACTCATGGCAACACCCCATACCATCGGAATCATCAACTATTGCCGCCCCGCGCCCCCTTTTGTCATACCGAACGAAGTGAAGCATCTCGGGATCCTTCGCTTCCCTCAGGATGACAAAGCGTGTTTCGCCCCCACCCCTCACGTTCCTCTTCCTCCCCCGCGAGGTATCCCCTTCCCACATGACGAATATACTGGCGCACTACTCCAGGTTCTCCCGATCGTGGTGAAATATGTATAACGCCCGCCCGGACAACGTCTACATCGCAGACTGGGCCCTGCGCGACCCTCGCGCCCAGGAACGCCTCTACCGCCTCGCCGCGGGCTTCGGCCACCCCAACCCGCCTGTCCTCACCCCCGCCGAACTCGCCGAGGCCGTGGACAAACACGGTTGGACGGGCTCCTGGAGGGCCCGCAAGGGCCAGGCCGACTCCGGACACGATCCCGATGTCGTCCTCGGAGCCTATCTGCTCGATGCCGACGAACTCGCGCAGAACCTCGACCGCTACCCGCAACTCCGCTACACGCTGCTCGGCGGCCAGGGCATGCATACCCTCCGCGACAGCCGCTGGCACCGCCAGAACGAGGAGGGCATCTGCCAGACCGCCGTCGAGATCCACTGCGCCTATGGCTGCCTACACGCCTGCCAGTACTGCCACATCGGCAACGTCCTCACCATCGCCACCAACCTCGAGGCTCTCACCGACGCCCTCCCCGGCCTCATCGCCGCAAACCGCACGACCCGCCTCTGGAAGTTCGACAACTACACCGACACCATCTGCTTCGAGCCCGAGTACGGCGCCTCCGAACTCATGGTCAACTTCTTTGCCAGAGAGTCCGATAACTTCTTGCTGCTATACACCAAGAGTGACAACGTAGATCACCTGCTGGAACTCCAGCCACGGGGAAAGACGCTCATCAGTTGGTCTCTCGCCGGGCCCCGCACCGCCCTGCTCATCGAAAAGCGCGCCCCTTCCACGGCCGTCCGGATCAACGCCATGCGCAAGGTGCAACAAGCCGGTTACCGCGTTCGCGTCCGTTTCTCCCCCATCTGTCCCATCGAGGGCTGGCAGGACGACGTGACGGCCATGGTCGAGCAGCTTTTCGCCCAGGTCCAGCCTGAACTGATAACGATGGACGTACTCGGGTGGATGAACGCCCGCCAGATGCAGGAAGCGCTCGACACCTCCCTGCTGGACCCCAAGTTCCGCCAATTCGTCTACGAACAAGCCGAGATCCCGCCGGGCAAGCACAAGAAGCACCTCTTCCCGCACGCGTGGCGCGCTGAGATCATGCGCCACGCCCTCCGCGAGATCAGGCGCCTCAGCCCCGACACCCCGGTTTCGATCTGCATGGAAACCATGGACATGTGGCGCGAACTGGGCGCGGAGCTAAGAATGGACCCGGACCGCTACGCCTGCTGCTGCGGCCCCGACAGCGTCCCCGGCCACCCCCGCCTGGGCCTGCCGGCCTAGGCTGAACAGGCTGTACGAGCGGCATCCTGCCGCGAGATGACACCGCTGGAGCCCGGCTTCCAGCCGGGCGGGCGGCATGCCGACCAATGCACCTTCCTTGACTCAGATAACCACACACGCCGTCTGGCTATCACACCGCAAACCCGGAGACCCTCCCATACCCACCACACTCCAAATCGGCCCCCGCCTGCTCGGCGCCGACCACCCGGTCCTCATCACCGCCGAGTGCGGCATCAACCACAACGGCCAACTCGACCTCGCCCTCCGGCTCATTGACGCCGCCGCCGCTGCCGGGGCCGAGGCCATGAAGTTCCAGCTCTTCCGCGCCGACGGCATGTACACCCCCGAGGCCGGC
The DNA here is from genome assembly GCA_039683575.1 of Armatimonadia bacterium. GTDB lineage: Bacteria > Armatimonadota > Zipacnadia > Zipacnadales > UBA11051 > JAJFUB01. The sequence continues at coordinate 2,226 of JBDKRC010000216.1, forward strand.
GACTACCTCGCCTCCACCGGCCAGATGATGCCGATCTACTCGCTCATGGAAGAGCTTCAGCTCCCCCTGGACTGGATTCCGCACCTCTCCCGCGCCTGCCGTGACAATGGCGTCCTCTTCATCATGACCGTCTGCGACGAGTGGTGCGTCCAGGCCATGGACGATTTCGACTTCGACGTCTACAAAGTCGCCTCCTACGAGGTCGGCCACCTCCCGATGCTCGCCGAACTGGCCAAACGCGACAAGCCCATCTTCATGTCCACTGGCTGTGCCAACCTCAGCGAGGTCGAAGAGGCCCTCGGCGTCCTGGGCAACCGCACCATCGGTCTCTTCCAGTGCACCGCCAAATACCCGGCCCCCGAGGACTCCCTCAACCTCAGCGTCATCGAAACCTATGCCGAACGCTTTCCCTACTGCGTTCCGGGCTTCTCAGACCACTCCCGCGATCCCGTCAAAGCCCCCGTGCAGGCCGTCTATCACGGCGCCCGCATGGTGGAAAAGCACTTCACCCTCGACCGCAACCTCCCCGGCGCCGACCACAGCTTCGCCGCCGAGCCTCAGGACCTCCGCGCCTTGGTGCAAGCCGTCCGTGAGGCCGAGGCGCGCCTGGCCGCCGGCGATATTCCACCCCTCGACCCCATCCTCGCCGGCCACCCTCAAAAGCACGTGGAACCCATCGAGGCCGGCCTGCGCGACTTCGCCACCCGCGGGATCTTCACCATCCGCGACCTCAAGCGCGGCGAGACCTTCACTCGCGACAACCTTCGCGTCCTGCGCCCCGGCCAACTCCCCCAGGGCCTCCACCCCCGCCACTTCGAAGGCCTGCTGCAAAAGAAAACTGCAGCCCGCGACCTCTCGGCCTGGCACGGGCTGCAGTTGGATGACGTCGCTGACGTGTAGAGGCCACCTCGGCTCCATCTGAGATCTGGGGCACCCCAGACAGGTCAACCCCCTGACTACGCGGAACTACCAACCATCTGACGCCTGGAGGACATAGGCAAATGGACAAAGTACGCATCGCGGTAATCGGCTGTGGCGGGATCAGTGCCGCTCACATCAACGGCATCCTCGCCGAGCCCCGCGCTGAACTCGTTTACTGTGTGGACACCAACGAAGACCTCGCCCGCGAGAAGGCGGAGACCGCCGGCTGCAAGTTCGCCACCGACTACCTCAGCATCCTCGACGAAGTGGATGCCGTGGACATCTGTACCCCGCCCCATCTGCACGCCGAGATGACCATCGCCGCCGCCCACGCCGGTAAGCACGTCCTGTGCGAGAAGATCATGGCCATCAACCTCGATCAGGCCGAGGCCATGATCGAGGAGACCGACAAGGCGGGCATCGTCTTCATGGTCGCCTTCGTCCTGCGCTATCGCCGCGAGTTCATGATCCTCAACGAGCTCTGCAAGAGCGGCAAACTCGGTCAGATTCACCAGGCCTACGCCCAGACTTCGATGAACATGGGCGTACCCCCCAAGGAATGGCGCCGCAGCGTCGAAACCCACCCCTTCGGCTGCTACATGTCCCACGGCTGCCACTACGTTGACCAGCTTATCTGGCACGTCGGCGAGATCGTCGAAACCACCTCGCTCGGCAACGCCATGACCATGGCCGACTGGATCCCCGGCGGCGACGACACCACCTGCGCGATCTTCAAGCACCAAAGCGGCGCCGTCAGTGCCTACGTCGAAAGCTGGGCCACCCCCTTCCCCATCACCCGCCTGAAGATCGACGTCTACGGCAAGGAAGGCTCAGCCCGCGTCGAATACCTCGCCGACAACCGCCGCATCGTTGAACTCACCAACGCCGAGGGCACCCAGCGCCTCTGGGAGTTCGACCCGAACAATCAGGAGATGATGGACGTCTTCGGCGGCGCCAAGGATATGCACGGCCAGATTAGCCACTTCGTCGAGTGCGTGATCGAGGGCAAGCAGCCCACGACCCACGGCCGCGAGGGCATCAAGGCCATGCAGGTCATCAGCGCCTCCATGGAAGGCGAGCACACCGGCCGCATCGTGGATGTTCAGGAATACCTGGCGAACCGCAAGCGCAACGGGTAGTAGCGAGCACTGACCACATAGTCATCCTGAGCCCCGGACGTCTGCGTCCGGAGACGAAGGATCCCCGAACGGGATGCTTCACTTCGTTCAGCATGACAAACGTTGAGCGCGCTGCAGGTCGCGACCCGCAGCGCGCTCACAACGATTCCCACCCGAGGCCCCCAGTGACCAAAGCCCAGAGCCGCCTCCTGCTCATTCTCCTAGGCCTCCTCTTCCTCGCCTACGGTGGCCTCTACGTCTACCGTACCTCCTTCGTCATCGACGGCACCCGTTACTACTGCCTCTTCGACGATGCCATGATCTCCATGACCTACGCCCGCACCCTCGCGCAGGGCCACGGCCTCGTCTGGTACCCCGGCGCCGACCGCGTCGAGGGCTTCACCAACCTGCTCTGGACCCTCTACATGGCCGCCCTGCACCTCACGGGCCTGCCCAACCGCCTGATGAGCCTCCCCGTCCAGCTATCCGCCCTTGCCCTCCTCGCCCTCAACCTCTTCCTCGTCTACCGCCTCGCCCAACGCCTGGTGCCGCGCCCACTGGAAGAGCCCGAGACTGACACCGTGCCTGTTTTCCCGGCTATCGCCGTCCTCTTCGTCGCCTTCTATCAGCCCCTCCTCATGTGGAGCCTGCAGGGCATGGAAGTCGCCGCCCTCGCCCCCCTCGTAACCGGCTGTCTCCTCCTCGCCACCCGTCTGACCGCAGCCCAACCCGGCAGTCCACAGCCCGTTACCGCTCAGCCCGATGCCGCTGAGCCCGTCAACCCACCAGTAGCGCGGGCGGCCCGCCCGCGCCCCTTCATCCTCCTCTATTTCCTCCTCGGCCTCGGCACCCTCATCCGCCCCGACGCCGCCGTCGTCCTGATCGCCATCAGCCTCTTCCTCATCGTCACCGACCGCGCCCGCCGCTTTCAGCACCTTATCTTTCTCGCCGCCACCGCCCTCATCTGCCTCGGCGGCCAGACCGTCTTCCGGATCATCTACTACCATGACCTCTTCCCGAACACTTATTACCTCAAGATGACCGGCTACCCGGTCTTCCTGCGCCTGACCCGCGGCCTGTTTGCGCTCGTCTCTACCGCCTGGAACATCAACTGGCTCCTGTGCCTGCTCCCCTTCGGCCTGCTACTCCTCAAGCCCAGCCGTGAGATCAAGCTCATTCTCTGGGTCTTCCTCGCCCAGGCCGCCTACAGCGTCTACGCCGGCGGCGACGCCTGGGAATGGACCGGCGGCACCAACCGCTACCTCGTCATTGCCATGTCGGCCTTCCTGACCCTCCTCGCCCTGGCGCTCACTGCCCTCGGTCGCGCCATAGCTCATTGCTCGCCTCTGTTGCAGCCCGGCTCCCGGTCTCATCGCCCGCTGACCCTTCTCGCCGTCTTGCTCCTGCTCGCAGTGACAGTGGACCTGAGCATGCCCTCCAACCTGCGCCCCGGCCAGGAATGGCCTCTCCTCACAGCCCCACTCTACCGGCAGGAGAACGAAAGCCTCACCCGCCAGGCTCTGCTCGTCCGGCAGGTCACCACACCCGAGGCCACCGTCGGCGTCATCTGGGCCGGCGTCATCCCCTACTTCTCCGAGCGCCCCGTTGTTGATCTCTTCGGCAAGAGCGACCGCCACATCGCCCGCCTTGCCGTCCAGCCGGTCTCCGGCCGCCGCCGCTTCTGGGCCTTCTACCCCGGCCACATGAAGTCCGACATGCCCTACACTCTCTCCCAGCAGCGCCCGGACTTCATCCCGCTGCTCTTTGATGACCTGGTTAGCGCCGCCGGCAAGCAACTCCAGCGCGACTACGACAGCGCCGAGATCATGTCTCAGCGCATGTGGTGGCGCAAGTCATCCCCTTACGTCCGCACGGACGTACTCCGTCGCCTGGCGGCCGGTCCAACGGTCGCCATGTCCGCCGCCACCGCGCGGTAGCCGCCAGAAAACTCTCCGTGCGTCCCCGACCTCCACTCCAGCCCCATCTCGACACTCAGCATGCCGGGCCCCATCCTTCCGGGAGGCAGCAGGGAGTGAAGCACAAACGGGGAACTATGGGTGCAGCCGGTCAAGGCCGAGGGCAGTAGCTCACTAGTGGCGGGCCGGTTCACAATCCTGAGCCGCCTGCGCCTCTGCCGTAGCCATCTGCCGCTGACGAGCACCTGATGTCCCTGATAGTGGAGCGTCGCCTATGTCTCGCCACACGAAGATCGCACGGGCCCTGTTCGTCGTAACCATATTGCTGTCGATAGCGGTGGCCTACCATGTCACCACCCGGCCCTTGCTCGATATGCTGGGTTTCGTGCCCGATGACGCCTTCTACTATCTGCAGATCGCCCGCAACATTGCCGCTGGTTTGGGTTCGAGTTTCGACGGAGAGACCACCACCAACGGGTACCACCCGGCCTGGATGGTAGTGCTCGCGGGTTTCGCGCATCTCATCCAGGGGCGCGAGGCTCTGCTCAGAACCGCTCTAGTGACGTGTTTCGCCCTCAACACTGCCACAGGGCTAGCGATTGCCTTACTGTTCAGGCGCTGGTTTGGCGCGGCGTGGGGTTGGACCGCAGGTGCCCTATGGTTTGTCTTCCCCTGGCCATATCTGCTGGCAACCCAGGTTGTGGAGGCAAGTCTTTACGCGCTTATTCTGGTGTTGGTGGCCCTGGCTGCCTCCAGTTTGGACGCACCCACGAACGGCGCGCCTTCGTCCGCTAAACAAGTGTTCCTGTTGGGCCTTGTGATCGGGCTGGCCATAGTCGCACGGACCGAGGGGGTCGTGCTCCTTGTATGTGCACTGCCTTGGATCTTCTTCTGGGTCCGGGGGACTGGATCACGCCCATCGGCGATGCAAGGCGGGCTGTATGCGGGCATACTGCTAGCAGGAGCAGCACTCGTCCTGGCTCCCCCGGCCCTGTACAGCTTGAGCCACTTCGGCGGGATCTGTCAGGATAGCGGGGCCATGAAGCTGTTGTGGAAGTCTCCCCACCCGCCCCTTGTGGCGCTGAAGCTCAACATTCTGATTGTGGCCCCGGCTCTGCTTGCCGCCCTGGTCCTGCCTTACAGAAAAGCCATATGGGCGCAGAGCGTGCTCTGCCTCCTGGCGGCGACGTCCCTGCAGGCCCTCATCTACCGCGTGAGCTTCGCGGACATCCAGTTCTGGTATCTCGCTCTCCCCACGGTCACGCTGTTCATAGGCTTTCTGGCAGCGATCGCCGCCTGGACTGGCTCCTACCAGGCCGGCACCCGGACGCTGGTGCCGTGGCTGGCAATCGTGCTGTTTGGGCTGACTGGCGTCCTGTCAGTTGCCTACCAATGTCACGACATGGTCACCCTCAACTGCTATCCCTGGCAACGTGATGTATACACCTCCCAGCTAGCCATCAACCGCACGTTGCGCGAGACAGATCGCGTCGGCTGCTTCAATGCCGGCATTCCCGCCTACTTCAGTGACCGCTTTGTCACGAACCTCGATGGCCTGGTGAATCACCAGATACACCCGTTCTACCTGACCCAGAGGATAGAGGATTACATCCGCCTCAACCGGATAAGCGTGCTCTGTGATGAGAAGGACGCGCTGAGCCGCGCGTCGGGCTACATGACCCGCCCGCTCAATCTCGTGCCAGTCCAGAGGTATCCTCTATCCGGATGGGGAGGTGCTGAGCAGTACCGGTACGTGTGGCAGGTCCGCAGCGCCCCTGAGCCGGAGCGAGCCCCTGCGGCCCGCCCAGACTAACCACTCCCCTCCCCTCGCGTAGGTGGGTGCGTCCCGCACCAACACGTCCCGCACCCACACCCCCTCCCATCCGTCCTCTGTACGAGCGATCACCGATCGCGACCGTCCCCGATATACCCCTTGACTCACCTCCACTGACCTGATAGTATTCAACTACTTTCTAAAATAGTTAAATAGGAAACTAACCATGTCCACTCCCTGCGACGCCCTCAAGGATGCCCTTTACGAGCAGCTCACCCGCCTCACCAGCGCCATGAGCCATCCTAAGCGGCTCCTCACTCTCGACCTCCTCGCCCAGGGCCCCCGCACCGTTGAGGTCCTTGCGCGTGAGATCGGCATGTCCGTGGCCAGCACCTCGCAGCACCTGCGCGCGCTCAAGCAAGCACGTCTGGTCGAAAGCGAGAAATCCGGCCTCTACGTCACCTACCGTCTCGCCGACGAGTATGTCTATCGCCTGCTCGACGCCCTGCGGGACGTCGGGGACAGCCGCCTCGCGGAGATTGAGCAGATCGTCCGCCAGGCCCGCGCTGGTCGGGCTTTCGAGCCGATGACACGCCAGGAGGCGATGCAATGCCTCCGCAAGCGCGAGTCCGTGCTCGTGGATGTCCGGCCCAAAGAGGAATACGACGCCGGCCACATACCCAGCGCCATCTCAATCCCCCTGGCGGAGCTTGACCAACGCCTGGAGGAGCTACCAAAGGAGAAGCTGATCGTTGTCTACTGCCGCGGAACCTACTGCTTCCTGGCCTTGCAGGCTGTGGAACTGCTGCGCCAGAAGGGCTTCCGCGCGCGGCATCTGGAGGAGGGCGTGCGTGACTTCTCCGCCAGCGGCGTGAAGCTGGAAACCGGATAGGCGCACCAAAGGAGTACCGATATGACTGAATTGGCAACCAAGACAACTCAACCCTCGCCTGCGGTCGTCGTCCGCCGCAACCGCGATGGCTTCTTCACCCGCCGCGGCATGAAGATGATCCTCTGGACCATCCTGCCCGCCGTAATCATCCTCGGCTTCTTTGTGCCGGTGGTGGGCTTCTCGCTGCTCCTGTGCATGGCTGGCGCGGTGGGCATCTCCTTCTGGCGTGGCCGCGCCTGGTGTGACGTCTGCCCCCGTGGCGCTTTCCTGGACATCGTGATGAAGCCCATCGGCGGTAAGCGCCCCATCCCGCGCCTGCTGCGCAGCACGGCCTTCCGCATCATCGTGCTCGCCTTCGTCATGGGGATGATGGGCACCCGTCTGGCCATGACGTGGGGCGACTACAGCGCCATGGGCTTTGTGTTCATCACCCTGCTCACCGTCACGACCGTAGTCGGCCTGATCCTGGCGCTCTTCTACAACCCGCGCACCTGGTGCACCATCTGCCCGATGGGCAGCATGGCCACTTGGATCGGCAAGCACAAGCAGCCCCTGCAGGTGGACAACAATGCCTGCATCTCCTGCAACGCCTGCAAGAAGGCCTGCCCGATGGAGCTCAACCCCGAGGCCTCTCGCGAGGCCGGAGAGATGCGCCACGGCGACTGCCTCAAGTGCTCCGCCTGCGTCGTCTCCTGTCCGAAGAACGCCCTGTCGTGGAAAAAGACTGCTTAGGAAGAGGATGTGAAGACTATGCGTATCTATGTCGCCCTGCTGCTTGGTCTCGCCGCAGCCACCGCCGCGATGGCTACCCCGTGGTTCACCCAGGACCCGCGCACCCTCCCCGAGGACAAGTGGCGCATCGAGGAGCACGTTCTCTTCTCGGAGGTGGACAGCGCCCTCGTTGACGGCGACAAGGTCCCGCTACCCGCCGGCAAGTTCAGCAGCCTGACGGCCCACACCCGTATCCGCTACGGCGTCGAAGATAACCTGACCGTGTTCCTCGACGTCCCGTGGGTCCGCAAGCGCTGGACCGCCCCCAGTGGCGACGTGACCACCGCCGACGGTCTCGGTGATATGCTGCTCCTGGCCAAGGGCAAGTACTACGACAACAAGGCCGAGCGTTCCCGCCGTGCCTGGGCCGTGTCGCTAAAGACCCACACCGGCGACGCGCGCGGCCTTGCGGCCCCCCTCGCCCAGGGCAGCGGCACCACCGACTTCAGCCTGATTCACCTTTGGGAGAAGGGCGTGGGGAATACAACGTGGTACGGCAGCCTCGGCTACACCATCACCGGCGACCGCCCCGACCTCGACCGCGATCCCGGTGATGTCACCATGTTCAACCTTGCCGCCGAGCACAAACTCAACCCCAACTGGAACTTCGTCTGGGAGCTCAACGGCCGCTACGAGGGCAACACCGAAGACGCCAGCGGCCTGGTAGCCACCACCGGCGCCACCACGGTCTCCTTCAGCCCCGGCTTCCAGTACAACCGCCCCAAACCAGGCGGAAAGCTCCTGACCCTCGAAGCCGGAGTACAGGTCCCGGTGATCAAACACGGCGACGCCCAGGCCATCCAGGACTACCTCCTCTACGTCGGCGGCTACACCATCTTCTAGTTGCCAGCAGGTAGGAGCGCTCCCCTGAGCGCGACCGGGGACCGTTGCACCTTCTGGGCGGCCACAGTGTCTTTGCTTCGCCTTCATGGTCGTTGGTTCGTGCACACGGCCTTTCGTTCGCCCACACTGCCGTCTGGCTCGCCGCTGCCACAACGCACCCATCTCTTCTAACCCCGAAGGGGTGACCGACTATAGCCAGGGGTGAAACCCCTGGTAGCGCGCCACCCTCCTCTTGCTGACCCCAAAGGGGTCACCCGCCGGACAAGACCAAAACGGGGACAGACCATCACGGTCTGTCCCCGCTTCTCGCCTTTACTATCAACCATCAACGATCAACCATTCAACTCCCCCATCGCCGCCTCAATCCCCGCCTCAAACTGCCCCAGCATCCACCCGCACTCATCCTCCGTCATGCTCAGGGCCGGCGCAACTACGATGATGTCACCATTGGCCCGCAGGATCATGCCATTGCGGTAGGCCCAGTCACGCATCCACGTCCCGAGCCCCAGCCCGCTCTTGAGGTTCAGCGCCCACAGCAGCCCGATCCCGCTCGCCTCCCCGACGATATCATACTGCTGCCGCATCTCCTCCAGCCGCGCCCTGATCTCCTCCCCTCGCACCCGCGCGTTCTCCACCAGACCCTCCCGCTCGATGATCCCGATATTCGCCAGCGTCGCCGCACATGCTACCGTATGCCCGCCGTAAGTGCTCCCTGACCGTAGCTCCGTCCCCGGTCCCTGCCTGAACACCTCCGCCACCTGGGGCGTCGCCACCGTCGCCCCCAGCGGTATGAACCCGCCCGTGAACCCCTTGCCCACGGTCATGATGTCCGGCGTCACGCCCTCATGCTCGCAAAAGAACCACTTACCCGTATGCCCGAACCCCGTCTGCACCTCGTCAAAGATCAGCAGGATCCCATGCCGGTCGCAGAGTTCGCGCACGCCCTGCAAGTACCCCTTCGGTGGCAGCGGATACCCCGTATTCGACCCCGGCAGCGGGTCCATGATGAACCCCGCGATTGTCTGCGCCCCCTCGTCCTCGATCAGCTTCTCAATCTCCGCCAGGCACGCCTTGCCATACTCCTCCGAGGTCATCCCCTCCGGCTTGTCCCGCTCCCGCGCCGCTCCCACAAACAGCGCCCCTGGCATCAGCGGCTCAAAATACTCCCGAAACCACTTCAGCCCCGTGACCGCCCCGCCCCCCAGCGTCGTCGCGTGATACGAATCCCGCCGCGCGATGAACTTGAAGCGATGGCACTCCCCCCGCTCCACATGATACTGCCGCGCCATCTTCAGCGCCGTCTCATTCGCCTCCGACCCACTGTTTACGAAGAAGCTGACCCCGAGGTCCCCCGGCATCAACTCCTCCATCTTCCGCGCCAGTTCAATCAGCGGCACGGTAAACGCATCCACATAGTTGGGGAAGAACTCGAGCCGCTCCATCTGCGCCGTCACCGCCGCCGTCACCTCAGGCCGCACATGCCCGCACACCGTCGTCAGCAGCGTCGCAAAAGTATCGAAGTACTTGTTGCCCTCAATATCCCAGACATAGCACCCCTCCCCGCGCACAAACAC
>JBDKRC010000217.1:0-7516 GCA_039683575.1 Armatimonadia bacterium
GTTCTTCTCCAGCCAGTGCGCCGGGTAGCCCATGTCGTTGAGTACCGGGTGCTCGAACCTGCTGTCCATCATCTCGAGCGTTAACCGGTCCCTGTGTCCGTGACCGCCGCCCGCGTGACCGTAGTACATCGAGACACCGCGCCGCTGCTTGCCCTGGCCAGCCTCCAGGATGGCGAGGCCATAGCCGCCGAGATTCCGGGTATTGTACTCAATGTCCGGCCCTGCCTTGGCCACCGCTGCGTCAACTTCCTCGGGGTCGAACTCGCTCTCCCACAAGCTTTCGCTACGCGCCTTCATGGCCTTCAGAGCCTGCGCAAAGCGCGGGTCGTGGTACTGCTCGAAAGCCGGTCCCTGAATGGAGGGCGCCAGCGCGACCTTCCCACTGCCGAGAATGGAGCCGGAGTCCCCGATAGACGGCGCCGTGATACCCGCGATGGTCAAATCGATCCCGATGTCGGCCATCTTCTTGAGCTTCGGGTTGCTCCAGATGTCCAGACCAAGACCGGGCAGCAGCCGCGCCACCTGGTAGTAGTTCGACACCCAGCCGCTCGAGTACCCGGGCGAACTCTCGCCCCCATGCCCGTCGCGGTAGAAGCCGTTCCAGAGCAGATACTCCGAGTCGCCCTCGCCAGTCATGATCCAGTCCCGCATCTGCTGCTTGGTCGCGCCTGCCGCCGGGTCTGTGTTGTCCCACACAATCGCCAGTGTCGCCAGTGCCTGCTGGTGCATTCCCATGTTGCCGCGAATGAAGCCCCGCATGATGTCGTCAGCCATCACCCGCAGCATTTTCTGCTCGATGTGGGGCTTGATGGCCTCGATCTGCCGCGTTTTCAGGAAAGCCGTGAGTTCCGGATCATCCAGGCCAGGGTAGACGGCGTCGTAGGCCTTCGAGAAGCCGGTGACAGTGCCGGTGGACCAGATGTAGTCCAGGATTCGCCCATTGATCCGCGCAGGCCAGCTTCCGTTGTGGTATGCCTGGGTCGGGTAGTCATAGCGCGCCCAGTCGCCCGCGAGCTTGGCCAGCATCACGCCGCACTTGTGGGCATAAATGGGCTTGCCGGTCAGCAGGTATGCCTGCGACAACTGGCTGACCGCCGGGAGCACTTCCTTTTGCCAGCGGTGCCAGAAGACGTAGTAGCCAACGAAGAAGTAGCGCCGCCCCTTGTCGTCCATCCACCCGGCCCCGGTGTCCTTGTAGCCCGGCCCGCGCTGGGGTTCCTCGGTGAGGCTGTTCATGTTCCAGGGCTGGAAGTCATTCCCCGGGTACTCCTCCTGCCCCACGGGGCACTTCACCTTGAAGGGCCGGTCGCTGCTGACAATCCACGGATAGTGGCCGCCGAGACGGAAGATCTCCGCCCCGTGCACCGGGCAATCGACCCCGAAGCTCACATTCAGGGCGCGGAGTTGCTCCGGGGGCGGGATGAAGTCCCACAGTGCCTGGTCAGACATCTCCACCCAGCGCTTGGCAGCGGCCTCAGCGCTTGCCACAGAGCCCCGCGCCCAGTCGTACTTGGCGATTTTCGCCTGCGCCGCAGCTACTCGCGCGTCCGTGTAGAACGTCCGCGCGCTCTTGGCCTGCAAGGAGGAAATGACCAGAAGACTAAGAAGAACAGCCGTAATGCGCATCTTGAACCTCATGTTACCTGGTGGACCTTTTCCCCCGCCTGTGAGCTTCCGCGTGACGCAAACAATTCCCTTCTGCGGCGCGTCAGCCAGCGTGGGAGATGTGAACTGGAGGATTGTCCTATGACCAAGACCTGTTGTGTCCTGGCGTGTCTTCTCCTGCTCAGCCTGGCGGCGGCCCAGCAACAGCCTGAAGCCGCCAACGCTATCAAGGATCTGGCTGGCCGCCTGGGAGTGCCCGCCGAGCAGATAGAGGTTGGCAGCCTGCAGGAGACCACCTGGCCCGATACATCGCTGGGGTGTGCCCAGCCAGGGATGATGTACGCCCAGGTGCTCGTGCCGGGCTACCGGATACTGCTACGCGTGGGCGGGCAGGAATTCGAGTACCATAGTGATAGAAAAGGGCGCACCGTCTACTGTTCCCGCAATGTCGTCAGTAGCGCTGAAATGCCGCCGGTTGTCGAACGAGCGCGCGAGGATCTCGCAAGCCGTCTCCGGTGCACCAAGACCGAGATCGCGGTCGTGGAGGCGCCGTACGTTGAGTGGCCCTCCACGATGTTCCAGCAGGCCGAAGACGTCAGGGTCCCGGTACAGACGACGCCCGGATACCGGCCGATATTCCGCTGTGACGACAAGGAGTACGCGTACCGGACTGATTTGCTGGAGGAGGCCCGGTTTGTCCAGGAACTCCCGGCAGGCGTCTCTGAAGCGTACCGCATCGCCTATCTGCAGCCTGCTGAACGGCCGGCCGGCAGCAACCTGTGGGACCTTCAGGTCCGCAATTCCGTCACCGGACAGGTTGCCACGCCAGTACACAATGTCGTGGACTTCTCCATGGGCCCCTGCCCCAACCGGGCGCTCGTTATCCGTCGTGCCGCCAGCAGCCTCTATACCCTGAGCGACGCTGACAACCCCAACGTCCCAATCATCACCGCTGCAGACTTCCGCGGGCTCTCGTGGAGCCCTGACGGCAGCCGGTACGCCGTGTGGGCGCGCGAGCAGGCGAACGGGCCGTGGCGCCTGCTGGTGGCCGAGCCGCGCCAGCAGCCCCGGAGGTACAACCTTGACGCCCAGAAGCTCGGGTCCGCGTTGCCGGGCCTGGTTCAGTGGCAGGACGGAAATATGGCCTTCACCTTTGACGACGGAAAGCAGGCCCGGAGCTTCATCATCGATCTCGAGGGGCAGATCATGCCCCTGCCCAGCGGGCGCTTCGGCGGCTGGCTCAAAGAGCCCGGGCATTTTCTGCGCCTGGAAGGGGATCAACTGCTTACGGCGGGAATCGACCCTGTTGGACAGGGAACTGCAGTCAGCACCATTCGCGGTCTCGCCTGGGCCCGCGTCTTGCCTGAGGGAGCTGGCTATGTAGCCCTCAGCCAGGAAGACGACAACGTGCGCGTCTGGCAGGGACCGATCGAGGGAAGACAAACGCCGCGCCTCGTGACCGAGCTTTCCGGCAAGCTCGTGCAGGCCCAGTTGTCGCAGCGGGGCAGGCTGCTGATGGTGCAGCAAATCGGCCAGACGCCGGACAGACGCGGGGAGTGCAAGGTGACGATGGTGCAACTGCAGACCGGCGAGCAGGAGCCACTTGGCGGTGTCTGCGTCCGGGCGCAACTACTGCCGATGGAGTAGGGCGTCACCTGTAACGAGAACCGAAAAGAGACGGAGCCGAATATGGGCTCCGTCTCTTTTTGTCTCCTCAGTCAGCACTCAGGCCTTGGGGCCCGCTCCCGGAGTGCCTCTTTGACTGTCCACAACGTCCTTGCTGTATTCCAGCCCGGCCTGCATGCGCCGGTACCGCCGTACGAAGATGCCGATGAGGACCGCCGGCACGCCGTAGTGGGTCAGCAGGTGGTACCACATCGGGTAGCCCCACGCCACGTATCCACCGCGGATCAGGATATCTGGCCACCAGATAACGATGCAGCCGATGATGATGATCCATTCAATGAGTTCGGTGCGGTCCATGTATTATCTCCCTGCACTAGATCCCGGCTTCGCCACTCGGCTCCAGTTGCTTGATCGAGACAACAGTCTCATGTATCGTCGCCCGCAGGCAATCATCAAGCGGCAACTGGTCCAGGTCCTCCCGCGCGTTCATGACCGCCGGGTCAATGTCCACCAACTGGCCCTTCTCGTCTTCCTGCGGGGTCAGGGCGTGAGCGGAGCCGTGCGTCTTTCTGAAGGTCTCAATTCGTCGCTGCAGCGCCGTCACCATGTGCTCCACTGACGCGGCTGCACCCTCGTTGACTTGTGGCCGCTTGCCCCGCACCGTGTCCAGCCACGTTTCCTTGTCCGGCTGCAGCAGAAAGCCCTGCGCGATGAGCGCGGTCATGACATAGTTGCGTATGTCGCTGCTCACGGTCCCGCGTTCCCAGAAGCTCATCTCCTGCCGGATCGTCTTAAGAGAGCGCTCGACGACCTCCTCCAGCGTGAAGAAGTCGTCCTCTACCGACAGTTCGTCCTCAGACTTGCGTCGCAGGCGGTTCTTGCGGCACAGGTCGAAGCTCACGCCGAGGCTGTCGCAGAGTGGGGCAGAGGGGAAGGCCCTCGTCTGCCGCAGTTGCAGTTCCCACTGCTTGTGCGGGTAGGGCGGCATGTAGCCGGGGTCGCGACGTACGAGGCGCGTCTCGAGGCAGCCCTCGGTATGCAGTTCCATCAGCGCTACGTACAGCAGCCGCTCGGCGAAGTCGTCCGTATCGAGTTCCAGGTCTGGCTTGCAGACGGCGAAAGCGCGATCGCGGCTGACCGACCCCAGCGGGCGGCGTGGTGCCGGCTTCACGAATTCGTGCGCGAAAAGGTACAGCAGTCCATCCGACGTTATTGGGCCTTCCGCCACCTGCCGCGCTGGCTTGTCCTCGCGCTCCGCGCCCATCTGCCCCAGGAACCTACCGAGCTGCCGAAGCCCCTTGAGGACCATGAACAGCAGCAACACGCCCAGCGCGGTGAAAAACAGAATCAGGAAGGTCTGCATTAGTTAGCTTTCTCGCCGTCCTCTGCCTCACGCCGCTCTTCGGCGTACGCATAGGCGATGTGGTTGTGAATCGACTCAAAACTCTCACACTCGGCGGAGAACCACGTCGTTCCATTGAGTTCACGCAGTGCCAGAATGGTGTCCCGCACCACGTCCTCAACGAACTTCGGGTTCGCGAACGCCGCTTCGGTCACGTACTTCTCGTCGGCGCGCTTGAGCAGCGGGAAGATGTCACAACTGCCCTGCTTCTCCAGAAGCGGGATCAGGTCTTCGAGCCATATCAGCTTGCCCGGCCGCGCCTGCAGCCTGACTGTGAGGTTTGCCCGCTGACTGTGGGCCCCCTCGTCGGAGATCTCCAGCGAGCATGGGCAGACGGTGATGATCGGTACCGTGACCGCCAGCGTGAAGCTGTACCGCCCATCCACGAGCTGCGCCTCGAAGCAGCAGTCATAGTCCATCTGGATGGGCTCACCGCTGGCCGGCGCCTGCTTGTCGAGGAAGTACCGGAAGCGCAGCGATACCTGCACAGCGCTGGCGGAGAAGGCCTCCGCCATCTCGCGGGCCATTCTCTCCATTTCAACAGTCGAGACGGCCTTTTTGCTCCACTGGGACAGAATTTGCACGAACCGGCTCATGTGGGTGCCGCGTTCGTGGTGGGGAAGTTGTACACTCGCGTCAAACTCGCCGAGCATGTGCGCCAGCTTCCCTCGCTGCTCCCGGATCATCACCGGCAAATGCAGCCCGCGGATGCCCACGCGATCTATCTGTATCCCTCGCTGGTCGCCCTCAGAGGCAATATCCCGCATCATCGTCTCCAGAGAATGTCCTGCTACCCCGCCTGTCAGGGCCACTTGGCATCGTATCCCGCAAGTACTGTAGAGTCAAGCAGGGACGCCCTCGGGCGTCCCTGCGAGATGAACTGACGATACGAGCAATTAGCCCTTCAGGGCCTGCTCGAAGGCCGCCTCGAAGATATCGAGCGACTCGTTGGCCTCGGCCTCGGTGATAACCAGCGGCGGGGCCACGCGGACCACGTTCTTGTGCACGCCAATCGGAGCGATGACGCACAGGCCACTGTGGAAGGCATTGTCGATCGTGCGGCGGGTGAGTTCGGGGTCGGGCGTCTTGGACTCGGCATCCTTGACGAGTTCCAGGCCCCAGACCAGACCCATGCCACGGATGTCGCCGAGCTGCTCGTGCTTCGCCTTGATCTTCTCAAAGCGCGCCTTGAAGAGCTCGCCCATCTTGGCGGAATTGGCAACCAGTTGCTCTTCTTCCATGATGCTGATCGCGGTCAGAGCCGCGCGCGAGGAGAGCGGGTTGCCGCCATTGGTGCTGCCCATGCTGCCCGGAGGCAGAATGTCCATGATGGCGCTGGTGCCCATGACGGCGCTGCAGGGCACGCCGCTGCCGAGACCCTTGCCCATGGTCACGAGGTCGGGCTTGATGTCAAAGTGTTCGAACGCGAACATCTTGCCGGTGCGGCCGAAGGACGACTGCACTTCATCAAAGATGAAGATGAGGCCCTTATGCTTGCACCACTTGTCCAGACCCTCGAAGTAGCCCGGAGGCGGGGTGATGGAGCCGCCGCCGCCCTGATAGGGCTCGGTGATGACAGCGCAAAGCTCGCCGCAGGATTCCTTGGAGATCAGATAGTCCAGATACTCCAGGCAGAACATGCTGCACTCGCTCTGGCAGCGACCGAACGGGCAGCGGTAGCAGTACGGGAACGGGGCGTGCAGGAAGCCGGGAACCATCGGCCCGAAGCCCTTCTTGACGCCCATGGAGCCGCCCGCGGAGGCGGCGCCATAGGTGCGACCGTGGAAGGCGTTGTGGAAGGCCAGGATCTCGAAGCCATCGGAGGCGCGGCGGGCCATGCGCATGGCGGCCTCGGTCGCGTCCGTACCGGTGGTCACGAGGAAACAGCGGTCCAGGTGCTCCGGGGTGATGCTGACGAGCTTCTCGGCGAGGTCAGCGCGCGGCTGCGACAGGAAGTCGTAGCAGTTGATGAGCTTGCTGGCCTGGTCCTGGACCGCTTCCACGTACTTGGGGTGGGAATGCCCGACATTGGTTACCAGCACACCGCTGGTCCAGTCGAGGAACTCATTGCCATCCACGTCGGTGATGTGGACGCCCTCGGCGTGATCCCAAACCAGGGGCACCTGGTCGGACATGGACTGCGGCTCGTGCTTGCGGGACTTTTCCAGGAACGCCTTGGCCTTCGGCCCCGGGAGTTCGGTGATGATCTTCGGCATGAAATTCACTTCCTGTCTTCGATGCAAGCGCCATAGGGGCGCCTGGGATTCATATTGCGAGGGCCGTAGCCCTCGTTTGGACAAGGGAGGCCCTCATCGGTACAAAGCGGGTCAGAACGGCGTGGAGCCGCGTGAGAAGCCCGGCAGGCTACTTCTTACGGGTTGAACTGAGGATCACGATGTCTGGCGACATCACCGCGCGCTTGCCCGGTACCATCGCCTTGTCCGGCCACTCCGCGTACGGGACGGTGCCGTTGTATGGGCGAGGATAGGACCCTGTGAGATCGCCATAGGTGATGACGTCACATGCAGGACGGCAGGGATAGTGGACCCCAAGGACGTGCTGCGGGCTGGTGATACCCCCGGAGCCGGGAGCGGTTCCGGCGACCAATGGCCCACAGGGCGCGGCCCAGGCCGCTGCCGCCACGAACAACGCCACAACGACCAACAACAGGCAGTACCTCATACCATACCTCCGACAGCCTGTGATCCATGTAATTATAACTCTTGCAGCGGTGAATGTGAAGGATGATTCGGCTTCTTGGCTCTTCCTCAATTAGTGTGGGCGACATGATCTCATCATGGTAGAAAGGAGAAACATCCGCCGATCCCCTATCTTGGTGTGTCCAGCATCAAGGGAGGGATCAGCGGATGCCCCTACAGAGTA
>JBDKRC010000218.1:0-28424 GCA_039683575.1 Armatimonadia bacterium
TCCCGGATCGTCACCCATTCCACGCGGCTGCCATCGGCGCTGACGGTACCGGCGACATCGAGCATCTCGAAGCTGCCATGCGCGTCGAGGTCCCTGCGGTGCTTGCAGGTGAACACATTGCCCTGCCACTGCAGCGGGACAATGTAGTTCGTCGCCGTATCAGCATCCCGGAACTGGTTATCCGGGTCCGCAAAGAAGAATCGGGGGGAGCTATGGGTCACATCGCCCGGCTTGGGGTATAGCCAGTTCCGCTCGTCGATTTCCGACCACCCACCAGCCTCGACAGAGAGGTAGTTCATCTGGTGAAGCGTCCTGCTCAGCACCCCTGGGTCCTGCACCGTTGCAGGCAGCGGCTGCGGGGTTGGGACGCTGAGGCCGGGGCTCCGCGCGTTCAGCAGCTTGGCTCCCTGGAACCGCGGCGGGGCGGGCACGCGCGGGTCGGCCGGCGTCACGTCCGACTCCGCCGGCGTGACCGGGGAAGTGGGTGTCCCTGCGTCAGCCATGGCCTTCGGCTGCACACTGACCCGGAAGGTCCCCCCCACTCCCGAACGCTGCGAGGCGATGCACAGCCGCAGCACGCCTGAGCGGTCGGAAGTCAATTCCACCCGCACCACACCCGAATCGCCGCTCACCCGCTGATCCACTTGCCTGCCATCCGGCAGGACAGCCAGTATGCGCGGCTGAAAGCCCTTCACCTCAAGCTGTAGCACATACTCAGTCCCGCCAACCATCTTGGCCGAGTACAGCGCTCCCCATTCCCCACTCTCCAGTTGCGCGCTGCCAGGCCCGAGAATGCCCTGCTGTGACAGTACCGCTGCGCCGTCGGTAGCCGCCGACGATACCAGCGCGCCACTGGCGACCTGCAGGCGGTACGGCCCCTGCCCTGCGGGATCGGCGGGCAGCACCACTATCTTGACAGCCCCGTCCTGTGCCGCGACAAAGGCAATCTCCGGGTTCTTGCCCTCCACATCGTCGGCCTTGAGCATGGCTCCGCCGGGCGGAGTGACAAGCAGCACCGGGTCGAAGGCAGTGGACTGCACCAGCACGCGGACGACCTGCCCGGCCTTGATCTGAACGGTGTGGGTATGAGCGGGCCGGTCAATGCCGGGCCCCTGATCGGTAGGCCGAAGCTGCTTGCTCACGTCAGCGAGGGATTTCAGCCCGGCGATACCGTCCTTCAATGCCCGCGCTTCTCCCTCCAGTACATACTTCCCCCGCTGGTCAACCTTCTCACTGGTGACGCCTATCTGGTGCGTCCCGGCGGTGGTGGTGACGAAGTCAAGCCGGACCTGCCGCTCAGTCCCGGAGACGCCTTGTGTGAAGTGCCTGCCCTCGGGCGTGGTGACCAGCAGGCAGGGCGCAAAACCCTCGGC
Source organism: Armatimonadia bacterium (assembly GCA_039683575.1). Taxonomy (GTDB): domain Bacteria; phylum Armatimonadota; class Zipacnadia; order Zipacnadales; family UBA11051; genus JAJFUB01. The sequence goes on from JBDKRC010000218.1 coordinate 1,374, forward strand.
AGTGACCCTCAGGCTCACCAACAGCCCCGCCTGCAGGTTCACTTTCTGAACCTCGACAAACTCCCCGGTCCTGAGCTGGGAACTGCGCGAGGACAGCTCGCCATTCACCGTAAGCAAGGGTCCGGCCACCGCTGGGCCGACCAGGACCAGCACTAACACAGGCAACAGCCAACGCGTCATTGGTGCCCTCCGGAGATGATCTGCAGGCGTCCTGTCTTTCGCGGCCTGGTTGGGCAACTCCTGCCGCAGCGACTGTCATCGGCTCCGCGCGACCGCCCGAAGGTAGGCGCGTGTAAGCTCTTCGTAACCGAGGGGTAGGTCCTGTTGCGGCGGCTGGACGGCCGTCACGCTGGCCGCCGGTTGGGGCGAGGGGCGCAGGGCAGGCGGACTGCTTGGCCGCTTATATGGCTTCGGCGCCTCGGCGAGCCGCTGGCGCTCCTCACGGTCGCGCTGATACAGCGACCGCTGGGCGTCGAGCATCTTGTGCAGGATGTTCTCCTGGCGGCGGTACGTCTGGCGGCCCAGGCTCTCGCCGCGAAGGTCCTTCTCCACCTCGTTCATCTCTGCCGGAACGCCGCCCAGTTGCTGGCCCAGACCCGATCCCCGCCCTGCCTGCCCCAGCATCTTCTCCAGCGCCTCACGAATCGCCCCCTGCTGCCCGCCAAGCTGCCCGCCGCCCGGCATCTTCCCCGGACTTCCCCCCGGCATCGGCACCGGCATCCCCCCACCCCTCTGTTTGGTCAACTGGTTAAGCGCCGCCTGCTGCATGGCGAGCTGCTCCAGGCGCTTGAGGTACTCCTGCATCGCCATCTGCGCCGAGGCCTGCTGGAACTGCTCCTCGGCCCCCAGCAGGGCCTGAGCAAGCTGGTTGAGGCCCATCATGACTTCTGACTGGGTATCATGCACGCGGTTCATGTCCCCGCCGCTGACCTCTCGCTCGGCCTGCGCGGATTGTGCCGCAAGTCCGGCTGCCTGCAGTGCCAGCGAGGGCTCAACCAGCGGCGACTTCTGCGCCAGTTCGCCGAGCCGCTCGGCAATCCGTCCCGCCCCACGGGTGAGGGCCTGCTGGCGCGCCGCGAACCGCTGCAGTTGCACCTTCTGGCTCATCATCTGCTCCGGCCCGCGGTACATGAACGGGCTCACATCCTCCTGCAGCCGCTCCTGTCGCGCCGATAGCTCAAGCGCATGGCGGGCCAGTTCCGCCGAGGCCTGCGAGAGCTCCTGCCGCATCTCCGAGTACACCTCAGCCTGCGCCGCCGACAGGTCCGCCCCCGCTTGCTGCAGGGCCTGCAAAGCCTGTTGCTGCGGTCCGGCGGCCTGCGTGGGCTGCCCCGAGCGGAGAGCCTGCGAGGCTTGTTGCATCTTCCCCGCCGGATCGGACTGGGCCAGCTTACCGGCCAGATCGCTTAGCTGCTGGCCCAGTTTCGGATTCTGCTCCGCCGTCTTCTCAGCGAGTTCGGCAGTGCGCTGCACCGCCTCCTCGGTGTCGCGGGCAAGCTGGCGCTGCTCGCGGGCCTGCTCAGCCAGGTTCGCCCCCTGCTCGCGCTGCTTGATAAGCTCCTGCTGCCGCGCCGCGAGCTTCTCAAACTCCTGCCGCAGCGCCGCCAGATCACCCTCGAGCTTCGCCTGCTGCATGAGCGCGAGAAGCTGGTCCAGCCGCTCCATGAGCTGTTTCTGCGCCTCTTCGGCGTCCTGTAGCGACTGCTGGGCCTGTTCGGGGTCCTGCTGCCGCGCAGCCTGTTGAAGCTTCTGTATCGCCTCGCGAAGCTGCTTGTCGAGCGTCTCGTTCAGGAGCTTCTGAACCTCAGCCAGCCGGCGCGACAACTCCGGCGACACGCCCTCTCTCTGCAAGTCCTGCTGGGCGTTGGCCACACTCTCCCGCAAGTCCTCGCCCTGCTTCTGAAGCTGTGCCGCCGACTCCTGAAGCTCCGCCCTCTGGGCCTCCGACAGCTCCTGCCCCTGCTGCAGCTTCTCCTGAAGCTCCGCCAACTCCCGCTGCAGGTTCTCGGCCTGCTCGCGCAGGCGTTGCAGCCCCTGCTCCTGCTCCTCGCGAGTCGCTTCGAGACGCTGCTGAGCCTCCTCAGGGGCGAGGTTCGCAAGCGTCACACGATACGTACGGCTGACGCCGAAATGGAGATAGGGGCTGCCATCGGTGGCCACCACGCGGTACTCCACCGTCAGCCCCGGCCGCAGGTTCAGCGGCGACAGGTCCCACTCGTAGTCAATCAGGTACAGGCGGCCAGTCGCGCCAAGCTGCAGGCGCTGCCACGTCTTGTGGCCGGTGACGCGATACTCGATGGCAAGCGTCCGCAGGCCATAGTCGTCATAGGCCTTGCCCAGGAGCTTCAGGGGCCGAAGTGTCTTGAGCGTCAGGTCCTTGTTCGGATAGGTGATCTGCACTACGGGCGGCAGGTCGGTGAGCAGGCGCATCGTGCCGTTGAGGCGGTGGTGCCGCCCCTGGTAGGCGTTCTCGAACTGCCACCGGGTATCGCTAGTGAGCCTGAACTCCTGCCCCAGCCGGCTCCCCTCGAGCCGCTGCAGCTCCCGCTCGCGATCATTGAGCGACAGGCTAAGCTCGCCCACAGCCGGAGCCGCCGCGGAGAGCGTGATGCTGGACCCCACGGGCGCACGAAGCGCAGCGAAGCGGGTGGTGACGGTGCGAGTAGGAAGACCGGTATACTCCGGAGGGACGATGGCAACACGGACGCCTGAGACCAGCGGGAGCGGCTCAATAGCCGGCACAAGCCGCTGCACGGCGGGCGGTAGCTCAGACCGCTCCTGCAGCATGACCGCCAGGGCGTCCCGCGAAGCCACCACACCCGCGAGGGCAAGAGCAAGCGAAGCCACCGCTGCCACCACCAGCGGGCGCAGTCGGTGAAGGTCAAGGATCGAACGGGGAGTGATGAGGCGAAGGGTATCTTCAGCGTGGGCAACGACGGTGTCAGCAAGCTGCGGGGAATGCAACGTGGAATCGCTGCAATGCAGCTCGACCGCGGTCAGCAGACTCTCCTGCAAGGCGGGGTAATGCCTCTCAACCACCCACGCAACCTGCCGGGCGCGCACCGGCCGCAGCGCCGTCACAGCCACACAGGCCAGCAGCCCCGCCGCAATCAGCAGGCCACTAACCGGAAGCAGCCACGGCGACGGCGCAAGGTGTGAACCAAGGCAAAGCGCAACCACCAGGACGCCGGCGCCGGTCAACCAGAGCAACAGATGGCGGCCAAGCCCGACCAGCCGCAGCAGACGGGAAAGACGGCGCAGGTATAGGTCGAGGTTGTGATGTGACATGGTGTGGCTGGAATGCGACCACGAATTGCCGAGGTCGTCCAATGGCTCTCAGTACGAGATTGACAACGGGCCTGTATGTGCTATACTATTTACACTACCCCGGAGCTTCGGCGATGGGTGCGAGAGCCTGACGAAAGTCGGGCTTTCTGCGTTCTTGGGGGGCATGCCTCAGATGCGAGCCAACGTCTACTTTGACGGGTTCAACCTTTACTACGGTCTGCTGAAAGACACGGTCTACCGCTGGCTCAACCTCTCTGAGTTCTGTCGCCTGCTTCTTCCGAAGTACCAAGTGCAGCGGATCAAGTACTTCACTGCGCGCGTCCAAGCTCATCCCCATGACCGACAGGCCCCAGTTCGGCAGCAGATGTACCTCCGTGCCTTGGGCACGCTGCCTGACGTTGAGATATTCTATGGGCAGTTCTCATACCACAAGGTGAGGATGCCGAGGGCGGATGGGCAGGGCACCGCGGAAGTGGTGAAAGCCGAAGAGAAAGGCTCTGACGTCGCTTTGGCTGTGCATGCGCTACACGATGCTCATACGGACCAATACGATGTCGCGGTCATCATTTCCAACGATTCCGATATCGTCCCGGCCCTGGATATCATCCGCAACGGCCTCGGCAAGCAGGTCCATGTTCTCTTCCCAACCTGCTCAAAGAGGAAACGGTGGCCCTGCCACGATCTCAAGTGCGCCTCAGATGGGCACAAGGAAATCCGGAATTGGGCCCTTCGTCAGGCTCAGTTCGACAACAGTCTGACCGATGCGATTGGCACTTTCCACAAGCCCGAGTGCTGGTAGACTTTCACCCGTCGATTATGTGTGGCGACACTCGGCTACGCCATCAAGCCGCCTTCCGCGGCGTCTATCCCCCAGTCCTCACTGATCCGGAACTGCCGCTCGTACATCTCCGCGTAGAGGCCCTGCTTCTTCATAAGGGTCTCATGGTCCGCTTGCTCGACGACCGCGCCCCCGTCTATGACCACGATCTTGCTTGCCTTGCGCACCGTGGAGAGACGGTGGGCGATGACAAACGTGGTCCGGTTGAGCATCAGGTTGTCGAGGGCCTTCTGGATGATCTGCTCGGCCTCGGTGTCCACCAGCGAAGTCGCCTCATCCAGGATCAGGACGCGCGGGTTGGCCAAAAGCGCCCGGGCGATCGCCAGACGCTGCTTCTGCCCGCCCGAAAGCTTCACCCCCCGCTCGCCGATCTCGGTGTCATACTTGTCCGGCAGGTCTTGCACAAACTCATCCGCATAGGCCGCGCGGCAGGCCTCCTCAATCTCCTCGTCGGAGGCGTCCAGCCGCCCGTACCGCACGTTCTCCTTGACGGTCCCATTGAACAGAAAGGTCTCCTGCAGCACCATCGCCATATGCTGGCGCAAAGACTCCTGCGTCACCTCGCGCACATCCGTCCCGTCCACCAGCACCCTGCCCTCAAGCGGGTCGTAGAAGCGCGGGATGAGGTTGATGAGGCTGGTCTTGCCCGCCCCGCTGCGCCCTACCAGTGCCACGGTCTCACCGGGGTCAGCGTGCACCGTAACATCCTTCAGGACTATATCCCCGGTTTCGTAGCGGAAGGTCACATGGTCGAGATCAACACACCCCTCGACCTGATCGAGTGCCTTGGCCTCCGGCTTGTCCTGAACCTCCGGCACCTCGTCGGTAATCTGGAAAATCCGCGCCAGCGCCGCCAGCGCGCGGTTGTACAGGTCCACCACCCGCACCAGTCCGCCAATCCGCCAGTAGAACTGCTGCAGATAACCCACGAAGGCCATCATGGTGCCGATGCTGACAGCCTCACCCTTGGTCATCATCAGGCCTCCGCGCCACAGCACCAAAAGCATGCCCAGTGACGTCAGGAAGGCAATCACCGGAAAGAAGGTGGACCACAGCCGGATCGCGCGGACGTTGGCATCGTAGTACTTCCGGCTGGCGGATTCGAAGTTGTCATACTCATATCGCTCGCGCCCGAAGGCCTTGATGACCAGGATGCCTGCCACCCGTTCTTCAAGCTGCGCGTTGATCTCGCCGAGTTCGTCGCGGATCTTGCGGTACAGGGGCCGGACGAAGCGGGCGAAGATGATCATCAACGTCAGGAAGAAGGGCACGGGGAGCAGCGCCAGCAGGGCCAGCTTCCAGCTCATCCAAAACAGTGCGCCGACGGCGATGGCAACCCGGAGGCCATCGCTGATGACTTCGTCAGTGCCGTGAACGACCATATCCTCGACCGACCCCACGTCGTTGGAGAGCCGGGACATGATGTCGCCGGTACGATTGCGGTGGAAGTATGAGAGCGAGAGCTTCTGCAGGTGGCTGTAGGTCTCAACACGCGTTTCGTATACGAGACGCTGACCGAGGATGTGCATCAGGCGCGTGCGGATGAGCGAGAAGACTGCGCCGGCGGCGAAGGCACCGAGCATCAGCAGGATGACCTGGTTGATGACCAGGACGCTGTGTTTGAGAAAGCCCTGGTCAATCAGGCGCCTAATCAGCATCGGCTGGGCCTGGTCGGCAAAGGCGCTGATAATCATTGCCACGAGGGCAATGACCACAACAGGCCAGCGCGAGCCGATTTTGCTGCCGAACCAGCTCAGCATGCGCTTGTCGGTCAGGCGCAGTCTCGGTGCTTCTTGTTCGTCGGGGTTAGTCTTGGAGGTGCCGCGCATGTGCCCGCCGCCGCCGCCGCGCCCGCGTCCTCCTCCGCCCCCCATGCCTCGTCCAAAGCCCATATTCATCGTCCTTAGTCAGAAATACGACGCGCGGGAGGGGCCTGTTAGGGATCCCCTCCCGCAACGCGTGTTTCGAGCGTCGTTACAGTTAGCCTGAGCTCTTCGGCAGCTTGGGAATTAGCACTCCCAGGAAGGCCTCAAAGCTGCGGCTCTGCATGTACAGCCGCCCCGGGCCGACGAACTCGGAGACCAGACCTTCACCAGAGAAGAGGGTCTGTTTGAGTCCGCCCACCGGGCGCACCTTGTAGTTCATCGTGCTCTCGAAGGCGACAACATGGCCGGTGTCCACGATATAGCCGGCGCCGGCGGGGAGTTCAACCATGTGGATCGCGCCGTAGCTGCTGATGAAGAGATCGCCCTGGCCCGTGCACTTGAGCAGGAAGAGCCCCTCTTTGGAGAAGAAGCCCTTGGAGCCAGCCCACGAGGTGTCGGTGGTCACAGCCGGGGAACTCGCTATGAAGGAACCCGACTGCACCATCATTGTTCCACCGGCCATCGGCACATGCACCAGGTCGCCCGGCAGATTCGGCGCGAGGGTCAACTCACCCTGGCCTTCGCCACAGGTGAAGGTGTTGATGAAGAAACTCTCGCCGCCGAGCACGGCCCGCTTGAGCCCGCCCAGGAGGCCGCCCTTGGCCTGCGTTTGCACCTGAACGTTAGGGGTCATCGAGACCATTGCCCCGGCCTCGGCGAGTATGGCTTCCCCCGGCTCCATCAGCAATCGCAGCAGAGAATATGACGGCCTGTACAGCACTTCATGTTGCATGTTCGGCCTCCAGTTTTCCGATTGTTAATCGGGAATGGGAAATCGGGCGAATCACGGACTGCCGTACGAGCGGCTTCCAGCCGCGAGATTTCGCCGCCGGAGCTCGGCTTCCAGCCGGGCGGAGGGATGCCAGCCGCCACGTCTGCATCGGCTCCGGTAATCGCACCGCCTCTACAGCATCACTTTCTCGCGCTTGGCCACCGACTCGCGCTCCGCGTTGACGACTGCCACCGATTCCATCGCTGACTGCGGCATTACGCGCTCGGGCTGCTTGCCCTGCTCGAGGCATTCCACGAAGTACGCAAACTCCCGCTGGTAGCCGGTCTCGTCGGAGACTTCCGGGTTCACCGCGTCGCCGCTCTTGGGATACCAGGTCAGCGACGGGGTCTTGCTGGTGGAGAATTCCAGGCAGCCATTCTCGCCCAGAACCTGGAACGCCATCTCAAAGGGCCACGTCGAGGGATAGCCCCAGCCGCCTTCGGCAAAGCACACCATGTCCTTGTCGCCATAGAAGTACTGCGAGATGACGTTGTCCACCTTATCAGCGCTGGTGACGCGGTTGGCGGCCTGCGACGAGACGCAGCAGGGCTTGCCGAACAGCGAGATGATGAAGTCAACATCATGGACGTGCAGATCGGTCAGCGCGCCGCCAGACAGCGACGTGTCCATCAGCCAGTTGTCCTGCGACCACGTGGGCGTGGGGGACAGCCGCGTGAACTTCGCCGAGACGACCTTACCGAGCTCGCCGCTCTTGATCATGTCCGCAAGCTTCTCATACGCCGGCCAGAAGCGGATGCACTGGGCGATGAAGAGCAGCTTGCCATTGGCCTGGGACGCATCAATCATGCGCTGGCAGTCGGCTGCGGTCAGGGCCATCGGCTTTTCGCAGATGACATGCTTGCCGGCTTCCAGCGCCTTGACGGTCATGTCGGCATGCAGGAACGTCGGGGTGCAGATGTCAACACATTCGAGGCCATCATGCACCAGAAGCTCGTCCAGCGACGAGTAGACGGCCAGCCCCGAGAAGTCGAGCGCCTTGGCCTCGCCAATGTTGCCACCGACTGCCTCGCCCTGCCGCCGCTTCTCTTCCTTATCGGCTATCCCTACAAGTTGAATGCTGTCCATCGCCTGGTGAATGGCGAAGTGCTGCTGTCCCATGAAACCCAGTCCGACGATGCCAGTGCGGATCATGTTGATCCCTCCTGAAGTGCGCGCAAATAGGCAGCATGGAGGCTGCCATTCCATTGCGTAGTGATTGGTTTGATGCGTAATAGGTATGATTAGCCGCCAGCGCCCAAATCACCTCCTGTGTCTGCCAAAAGACAACATACCACCCTCCCTCTTCGCGTGGTAGGCATGCTCCGCATGCCGGAACATGCAGACGCCACACCGTAGAGGCGGACCGTGGTCCGCCCGCGCGTGGAGCCACCAACCTCTCCCTCCTCGCGTGGCAGGCACACTCCGTGTGCCGGAACACGCAACCTAAGACAACCTGCCGCCCGCCCGGATACCTTGACAACCCAGGTTCCGGCACACGGAGTGTGCCTACCACGCGACTGGACACGTAACCGAGTCTCCATCCCCCAAATACCGCTCTGGTCAAGATTTCGTCACAAACTTGAACACTCTTATACCGCGAAGCAATTCTCTCTTGACTTGCCCTGCCCCGAGGATTATCGTACCGGCACCCCCGTCACCTGCCGTCGAGGCTGCAAAAACCATAGGAGTCATCGTAAATGAACCTCCCCCCAGCTCTGGCCGGACGTGAGATTGTCAAGCGCGATGGCTCGCGCGCGCCTTTTGATGCCCAGCGCATCAAGGTGGCAATCACCAAGGCCGGCAAAGCCACGGGGGAATTTGACGAGGCTCGCGCCGCGAAACTGACCGAGCAGGTCCTCAAGGTCATCATCCACCGCGTGTGGACCACCGACCCCACTGTTGAAGATATCCAGGACATCGTCGAGCAGACTCTGATCAACGCCGACTTTTTCGCTACCGCGCGCGGCTACATCGTCTACCGCGAGCAACGGCGGCGGCTGCGCGCTGAGAATCATGCGCTGGTTGATGCCGTATCTTCAATCAACGAGTACCTGGAGCGTGCCGACTGGCGCGTCAATGCCAACGCCAACCAGGGCTATTCCCTCGGCGGTCTCATTCTCAACGTTTCGGGCAAGGTCACTGCCAACTACTGGCTGAGCGAGGTCTATCCCCGCGAGATCGGTGAGGCCCACCGTTGCGGCGATTTCCACATCCACGACCTCGACATGCTCAGCGGCTACTGCGCGGGCTGGTCGCTGCGCACGCTCATCAACGAAGGCTTCAACGGTGTCCCCGGCAAGGTCGAGGCCTCGCCGCCCAGGCACCTGTCCAGCGTTGTCGGCCAGATGGTCAACTTCCTCGGGACGTTGCAGAACGAGTGGGCCGGCGCGCAAGCCTTCAGCTCCTTCGATACCTACCTCGCACCCTTCGTGCGGCAGGACAACCTGCGCTACGACGAGATCCTCCAGAACATTCAGGAGTTTGTCTACAACCTCAACGTGCCGTCGCGCTGGGGCACGCAGACCCCGTTCACTAACATCACTCTCGACTGGACCTGCCCCGAGGACCTGCGGGACGAGCACCCGCTGATCGGCGGCGTGGCCGTCGACTTCACCTACGGCGACCTCGAAGAAGAGATGTCGCTGATCAACAAGGCCTTCCTCGAGGTCATGACCCGCGGCGACAGCAAGGGCCGGGTATTCACTTTCCCGATCCCCACATACAACATCACCAAGGACTTCGACTGGGAGCATCCAAACACGATCCCGCTGTTCGAGATGACCGCCAAGTACGGGACGCCCTATTTCCAGAATTTCATCAACTCCGACCTCTCGCCCCACATGGTGCGCTCCATGTGCTGCCGGTTGCAGCTTGACCTGCGCGAGCTCCTCAAGCGCGGCAACGGCCTGTTTGGCTCGGCGGAGCAGACCGGCTCCCTCGGCGTCGTGACCATCAACTGCGCCCGCCTCGGCTATCTTGCCAAGGGCGACCTCGAGGCCTTCTATCAGCGGCTCGACCACTTGCTGGACCTCGCCAAGCAGAGCCTCGAGATCAAGCGCAAGACGGTGCAGCGGTGCATCGAAAACGGCCTGCTGCCCTACACCCGCCGCTATCTGGGTACACTCAGGAACCACTTCAGCACCATCGGCATCAATGGCGTCAACGAGTGCATCCAGAACTACTTCGGCGGCAACACCGACATCACGACCGAGCAGGGCCATGCCTTTGCCCGCGACCTGCTGATCCACGTCCGCGAGCGCATGGTGGAATTCCAGCAGGAGACCGGTCACCTGTACAACATGGAGGCCACCCCCGCCGAGGGTGCCACCTACCGCTTCGCCCGTGAGGATTCCAAGCGGTTTGGCGATGTCATCCAGTCCGGCCCGGCCAATGCCCCGTATTACACCAACTCGACCCAGCTTCCGGTCGGTTATACGGACGACCCCTTCAAAGCCTTGGAGCACCAGGAGGACCTGCAGGGCCTCTATACAGGCGGGACGGTCTTCCACCTGTACATGGCCGAGCAGATCAGCAGCCCGCAGGCCTGCCGCAACCTCGTGCGCCGCTGCCTGGAGAAGTTCCGCGTTCCGTACATCACGATCACGCCGAGCTTCTCGATCTGTCCCGTCCATGGCTACATTCCGGGCGAGCACGAGTTCTGCCCGAAGTGTGATGAAGACTTGCTGGCGAGCAAAACAGCCGCCAACGCGTAAGTCGGTTCATCCTTGAACCGACGCCCCGCGTCTATCGGTCCCTCCCTGACGCGTGGGTGGGTTCGTCTCGAACCCACAAGGACCACTGATCGGATAGCAGGAATCGCAGCCTACACTGTAGAAACTGACGTACAGCGAGGATGGAGAGCATGAGCAACACCCCTAACCTGATCGAACTCAAGGATTCCGAGCGCCAGCGGTGCGAAGTCTGGAGCCGCGTCATGGGCTATTACCGGCCCGTGTCGGCGTGGAACGCCGGCAAGCAGAGCGAACAGGCTGAGCGGATCACCTTCCGCGAGCCCGCTGCCGCCAAGATCGACCCGTCGGGTCAGATGAAACTTGTCGTCTGACCCTCCCTCTTCGGAGGGGCCGAGCCGAGACCCTCTGGGGTCTCACAGCCGGCCCGCCGTCGTTGACCTCCGCGTCGGCGGCTTCATCCCTCTGACTACCGTCGAATGGGACGGCCGCCTCGCGGCCGTCGTCTTCACGCAAGGCTGCCCCTGGCGCTGCCGCTACTGCCACAACACCAACCTCGTCCCCAGCCGCAACAAGGCCCTGATCCCCTGGTCTGACGTCCGCCGGCAACTGCTGGACCGCCAGGGCTTCGTCGAGGCCGTGGTCTTTAGCGGCGGCGAGCCCACCGCCCAGGCGGCCCTCTTTCCCGCCCTTCAGGAAGTGAAGGCGATGGGCTACCTCACGGCCCTCCACACCAACGGCGCGCACCCCAATCTGCTAGCCAAGTTACTATTCAACGAAATCGTTGATTACGTCGCAATGGACGTAAAAGCCCCCTGGGACCGCTACGCCGACGTCACCCAAGTCGAGGGCAGCGGTCGCCGCGCCCAGCGCAGCGCGAACCTCATCATCCGCTCGGGCCTCCCGCACGAGTTCCGGACCACCTACCACTCCGACCTGCTGGCCCCTGAAGACCTGCTCGCGATTGCCGAGGACCTGCAGTGGCGCGGGGCCAAGGCATGGTTCTTGCAGAAGTACCGCGACGAGGGCAGCCCAGACATGCCCCTGAAGCTCTCCACCAGCCGCAAACTCCCCGACAAGCTCCTGCGCAGACTCGCGGCCATGTTTGAAAGGTTCGACGTGCGGGGCTAGCGAACTGAACGGCAGCACCGGTTCAGGAGGCCCACCATGCGCGGCGCAGTCGTCCTGACTCTTCTCCTTACCCTCACCCCCCTCTTCGCCTCTGACGTGATCTTCTACCAGGACTTCGACCACGGCCCGCTGACCGTCTGCGGCTCCGGCTGGGCCGCTGACCTGCCGACCTCGCCCGAAGGCTTCGTGCCGGGGCGCTTCGGCAAGGCCTACCGCATGGAGCGCCAGCGCACGAACCTCCTGAGTCCCACCCAGGCCTCCTTCGAGGGCCCTCTGAGCGGCGTCGAAGCGGGTCCTGAAGCCAAACTTGCCCTCACCAGCGCCGCCGCCAGATTCGGCAAGCAATCACTCTCCGCCGCGGCCGCCAGACCCGGCCTCGTCTGGAGGCTCTCCCCCCTCCCACTCAAGGTGACGTCCTACAACAAGCCCAACAAGGTCTTCGTCTTCTCGGCCTACCTGCGCTCAGACAAGCCCGCACGCGTTCGCCTGAGCCTGACCGACCTGGGCGAAACCGGCGACTGGCGCGCCAAAATCGAGAAGGACAACGCCGCCGCCCTCGCCAAAGACCCGAACGCGAAGCCCAAACCAGTGCTCGAAACCGTAACCACGCCCCACGAGGTGACGCTTTCACCCCAGTGGCAGCGCGTCTCGGCGGTGCTTGAGATTGACGTACGCCGCGCCGAGCAGACCCTCGTGCCCTCCCTCGAGGTCCTGGACGGCCCCGCCGCCACGATCCTCGCCGATGGCCTGCAGCTCGAACAGGCGGCCATCTACCCCCTCAGCAACACCGAGCCGACCTCATGGGTACCCGGTGGCGAGACCCGCGGCCCATCATGGCTGGAGATCGAGGCCAGCGAGACCGGCTTTGACGGCCAGGCAGGCACCATCTCCCTCTGGGTCAAGCCCCTCCCCTCCGAGTGCGGCGGAACCCGCAACATGGCGGCGATGATGGCCGTCGGCACCGGCTGGTTCGCCCCCATCTGGAGCCTCAGCGCGACTTCATGGTACGCCACCGATGGCAACAAAGCCGGCTACAAGCAGGAGGTCTTTCACACCAATCTCGAACCGAAGCTGCTCGAACCCGGCCAGTACGAGGGCTGGCACCATCTCGCGCTGACCTGGGACGATCAGGGCGCCGCTGGCTTTCTGGACGGCAAGCAAATCGGCAAGTGCGCCGTGGTTCCCGGCGCCCCCGCGCCTGGCTCCCTCATCCGCCTCGGCGGCAGCTTCCTCGAGCGCACCAGCATGACCGGAGACCTCGACGAGGTCATCATCTACAACCGCCGTCTGCAGGACACCGAGATTGCCAGCCTCGCCACCGCGGCTGCCTCCGCCGCCTGTACCATGCCGCAGACCCTCCTGCGCCGCCCTCTGCGCACGGTCTTCCTGCGCTCCGAACCCGAGGCCACCATCCCTCTGCAGACTGTGCAGTATGGCGCCAGACCCGAGCAGTGCACCGTGGCGGCCCGCATCCCCGCAGTCCGCGCCACAGCCTCCGGCAAGCCCACACCCTCCAAGCCCTTGTCCCTCAATCTGCAGCCCTGGCTCGCCGAGCCCGGCACCTACCCGCTCGAAGTCCAGGTCGGCCCCACCAGGGTCACCGACACCATCCGCATCCTCGAAGAACCGCAGGGCCGCGAGTTCATCATCTACGGCTGGGGCAGCGATACCGACCTCAAAGAGCGCAACCTCAACGCCGCCGTGGGCGCCGGTACGGGCTTCCTGCAAAACCAGCTTGAGCAGGGCATGTTCGCCCACACCCGCATTGACGTCCGCGACGGCATCCCCCACCCCTGGTCGCCCGAGACCCGCGCCAAGGCCCCCGCCCTCGCCCGCCGCGTCGCGCAGCAAGCCATGGCGTGGCCGCACGTAGTGGCCTGCCTCGTCAACTCCGAGGTCGGTGACCCGCCCTTCCCGCAAGGCCAACCGTGGTTCGATCAGTGGCTGAAGCAGGAGACCGGCCTCTCCGCCATCCCGCCCTACATCGCCCGTGACCCCATGCACGTCGCCCCGCCCGCCGAGGCCGACAAGCTCTTCCCGCCGGTCATTCCGGATGACAACCCCCAGTTGAAGTTCCTGAACTGGTGGCACGAGCGCGGGCAGGGCTACTGGCTGCTCGGCAACCTCCTCGCCGAGGAGATGCGCGCCGCCGGCCTGAAGTGCAAGTACTACTCCGACCAGCCCGAGGCCCTCACGCAGTTTGAGAAGATGGACATGGTGGACTATTGGGTCTACCCCCGCTCGCCGCACGGCCTCGTGGCGCGCCTCTCGCAGGCCTCCACGATGGCCCGCCTCGTGGACAAGCCTTTCCAGGCCATGCCCGGCACCTGCTACTGGGACGACGGCAACGGCCTCTGGGTCACCGACGCCGATGGCAAGCGCAAGGTGCTCTGCCTCAGCCCCGACTGCTTCCGCGAGAACCTCTGGATCGCGGCCGCCAGCCCCTGCGCCAGCATGGGCCTCTACGGGCTCGGCGAGCGCCACACGGGGGTCTACGACAAGGCCTGCGATGACGTGATGACCCAGACCTACGCCCAGATCCAGCCTGTCGGCACCCTTGTCGGCGGCCTCCCCACCCAGCAGGCAACGGTCGCGCTGCTTGACACCGACGGCCTCTACTTCACCCAGCCCGGCGTCTACGACGACTGGGCGCGTTACTGGACCATCCGCACCGCGAGCCGCACCCTCGCCAAGTACCGCGTCCCCTTCGACTGGCTCACCGACGAGCACGTGAAGGCCGGGTGGCTCTCCCGCTATGACACGATCGTCGTCCCCGGCGCCTGGTGCCTGCCGCAGAGCACCTACGACGCTCTGGTCAAAGCCGCCAAGTCCGGCACGAAGATCGTGACGGACAAAATCATGCGCGCGGAAATCCCCGGCATGGTGCGCCTGAACATCACCCAGCAGCGCGACCTCGACACCGCCGCCGCTGAATACGCCGCCTGGGCACAGAGCTACCACCCGGCCCGCTCGCCCTTCGCCACCGTAGCCCCGGCCGACAAGGCGTTCATGTACACACGCGAGCTCGCGGCCAACGGCTCCCGCTATGTCTTCATCGTCAACGACAGCCGCGAGCCCGGCCCGCAGTACGACCGCTGGAAGGTGGAACTCAGCGCCGTGGACGGCCCCGGCCCCCTGCGCGACAAGGGCCTCCCGCAGGAGGTCACGGTCACCATTCCGGCGGGCTTTGCGATCTACGACGTGCTCAACCACGAGCCCCTCAAGTCAACGCAGACCGCGAACTCCCAGACCCTCAGGGTGCAACTCGGCCCCGGAGCGGCTGCGGTAATCGCCTGCCTGCCCCAGCCGCTGGCCTCCGTGAAGCTCAGCGCTCCAGCAAAGCTCACCGCCGGCACCGCCACCGACCTCGTGATAAGGGTCCTCGACAAGCAAGCCAGGCCAGCGCCGGGGCGGCAGATGGTCGAGGTCACGGTCACCTCGCCCGGCGGCACCCGCTACGAGGGCGTGCAGCGCTACCAGCGCGTGACCAACGGCCAGCGCACCATCTCCCTGCGCCTGCCGCTAACGGCGCAAAAGGGAACATGGAAGGCGAGTGTGAGGGAGTGGACGTCGGGGCTAGTGGCAGAGACGACAATAGACGTAACTGCGGGGTAGGCCTTCTAGACGAGTAATATACACTCTAGACGCGTGGTAGGCATGCTCCGCATGCCGGAACAAGGTACCGCAACACAACGAAAACGGGGACTGACCCCAATTTCGCAACCTTCCCGAGCTCTCTCAGCAAGTGTCGTGCGAAATTGGGTCTGTCCCCATTTTCCGTCATTCGCCCAAACAGCGCGCCAACGACGTCAGGCAGATCACCACGAACACGATCAGCTCTCGCTCGGAGCCTTCGGGCCGGTCCTGCCGCAGATAGGTGTCAAGCGCAAAGGCCGCGTGACGGGCGCGCTCCGGCGTATTCTCGATTGCCTGCGTGACCTCGGCCAGTTCCCGGGCGCTGGCAGCAAAGCTCGGCAGATCATCCTCATCCAGCGCGCGGTCGAGGGCCACGCCCAACTCCCGCAGCCGCGTTCGCTGCTCGCGGGTGCCGTACCGCGGCCGCGCCAGCAGTCTCCGTATGCGGGCCATCATCTTCTCGCGCATCCGCCCCTCGGCCAGCTCGGTGGCGGTCGCCAGCCGGTAGAAGTGGTTCTTCTCCCCCAGCACCCGGCAGATCCCGTTGATGACCTGCATGCGGATCACGGGCGCGGTCAACTGCGCCAGGCCTGCGAGCGCCGGCTCCACGAGCCGCAGGTCCTCCACGCGGGCTACGGCCTCCACCAGCGTCGGGAACAGGTTGCGGTCGTAGTCGGCCCGCAGCACTTCCAGCAGCGCCTCTCGCGCCTCGTCGGTCTGCAACTCCGAGAGCCCCATCGCCGCGCTCTGCCGCACCCGCACGTCCTCGTCATGCAGCGCCTCAAACAGGTGCTGCTCGGCGGCACCGATCTTCCCGAGTGCCTCCGCCGCCTCCGGCCGAATGTCAGACTCTTTGTCTACAAGCTCCTGTACGAGCGGTTCGACCCCCTCGTGGAACCTTCCCTCACCCAGGCCCTTCGCGGCCCCGCTACGGACCTCGTGGCTCATGTGATCGAGGCCTTTGACGAGGGCCTCGACCGCCAGTGGCGAGCGCGACTGCCCGAGCCGCCGCATGGCCTCGCCACGGGTCTGGTCCTTGCGCGCCACGGTCCACAGCGCCCAACCGTACGCCATGTAGGGCAGGTTCCCCCGGAACTGCCCCAGCAGGTGCCGCGGCGAGGAGGCTTCACCCTCGACCAGCAGGGCGCTAAGCACGGCGGGCACGATATGCGCCGCTGCGGCGATCAGGAACACGACCTGCAGGTTGCTGAACTGCCACGAACCCATAGCCACCGTCTCGGGCAGCCAGCCTTTGAGGATGCCGCCGATGAGCGGCCCCACCGCCGCTCCCACGGAGGCTGCGGCGGTCCAGGTCCCGAAGTAGACGCTGTTGCTCTCGCCCTTGGGCAGGATCTTGTAAAGCAGGTTGCTGGCAGAAATCCCCAGTCCCGCGATGCAGAAGCCGTTGATGAGAGAGGCCACCGGCATGACATACATATGCGTGTCGCGCGTGGCGAACGCCCACATCGCCGGGACCAGCGCGCCGGGGAAGATCAATAGCTGCGCCAGCGGCTTGCTGCCATAGCGCTGGGCCATGCTGCCGACGGCCAGGTAGCCCGCCATCATCATCGCCAGCGCGATGTTGGTGTAGATCGCGATGGTGCTGTAGGGCAGGTGCAGGCGGTTGATCATATAGACGCCAAAGAAAGCCCCGGACATGCTGCTGGCGATGGTCCACGTAAGCAGGTAGAGCGTCAGGATCGCGAAGGGGCGGTTGCGCAGTGGCAGCAGCAGGCTCCCGAAAAAGCTCTTCTGCTCCTCCTCCTGCAGGCGCGGGTACGGGGTAACGAGGAGGATCAGGTATCCCAGGATGCCGCAGATCCAACCGACGAGGAAGACCATCGCAAAGGAGAAGTAGGTTTTGCCCTGCCAGTCGAGCCAGGTGCTCGCGGCATAGAGGTACACCATCGTGGTGACGCTGACCGCGAACATCCGGCGGCCGATGTACCGGCCGCGGACCTCCTCGGGCATCACATTGCTGAGCCACGAATTGAAGGTGGGGCTGATGGTGTGGCCGATGAGGTAAGAGATCGCAAGCAACGCCGCCACGGCCACAAACCGGTGCGAGGCGAGCCCCGGTACGAAGACGATAAGGCTGGCAGCGGTGATCTCTACGGTCCCCATGCCGACGAGCAGCAGCCGGTTGCTCCCCAGCGAGCGTCCCACATAGAACGCAAACAGCTCCCACAGCCCCACGAAGCCCGCCAGCGAGACCAGAAACGCGACCTGGGTCTCACTCAGCCCCATCATGCTGAGGGCAAAGCCAGAGAAGATAGCCGCCGCCGGGGTAGCGTTAGGACTGTAGACGGCCCAAAGCCCGCCACACATGGTAAAGTGGCGCAGCGCGTGGGCCGTCTTTTGGGTCGAAAGCATGCTCATCTGGGAGACAGTCGCATAGCACCTTGTGGAAGGGCCTCGCGGCCCCAACCGGCCGCACTCGGGCCGTTTGACCCCAACGGGGTCACCGACTATAGCCAGGGGTCAAACCCCTGGTACCCCGCCAGAACCCCCGTCCTGACCCCAACGGGGTCACCCGTCGTTCCCCGTTCCCTCCGCAGGCCCGAAGGGCCGACCGGCCTCTAGCCCGGGGCGCAAGCCCCGGGTCACCCGCCCCTAATCACCTTGAGCCCCGAAGGGGCGGCAGAAACCGCTGGCGCCCCTTCGGGGCTCAAATCATGTCATGCTCGCACTGGGGCCTTCCGGCCCCAACCGGCCGCACTCGGGCCGTTTGACCCCAACGGGGTCACCCGCCGTTCCCGCCGTTACTGCAGCCGGTGCAAACTCACATCATCCCAATACACTTTGCCGTCCTTGAAGCTGTCCACGATCGGAACCACGCGCAGGCTCCCTACCGTCTTCTCACCGATCTTCTCCGCGATATCTCCGCCCACCACCAGCAGCTTCCACTGGCCCGGCGTCGGGATGATCTTGGCGCTGAAGCCCTGTAGATTCTGCCCCTTGTCATCCAGCGGCGTCAGCGCCAGCTCGGCGGTGCCCCTGGGCGTGTTCTGGTCCTTGGGCACATACACCCACGCCATCGCGAGATACTTCCCGGGGCCGCTGAACTTGATGGTCTGCACCGGCCCGCCCCGGGCCATGCCGTCACACAGCAGGCTGGTCTTGTCCGTGCGCCCAAAATCCTCCGCCCGCAGCATCTTGCCGCATGGCGGCGAATCCACGCCATCGCCCTTCACCCAGTACGTCCACCCGGTCGAGCCCGCCCCCTTGCCCTCTGCAAACGACGGATTCGTCGAAAGCAGTTCGGTCGTCCCATCGGCCACCGACAGCATGAACTGCGCCTGCTGGGCCAGCAGCGGGCTGTCGGACTTGGTGTATTCCATGACCTGCCGCCGCACGGCGTTGTCGCCCTTCATGACCCAGTCCATGACGGCCCACACGCCATTGCCACCCCACGTATCGCCCTTGAGCGCCGGGAAGCGGTCGAGGCTGAGCGGGTTCACCAGCACCGGGTCCTTGGGGAAGACCTCCATGGCGAGGTACTGCCGCTTGTGGGCCATCGCCATCCCGGTGGCGGAATTGCGCAGTGCCGCGAGCGCCTGCTCCTCTGTGTCCAGTTGCGAGGGCGCGTTCTCATTGGCCAGATACGCCAGCGCCGACGCCTCATAGTACTGGAAAGCCCGCTCCAGTAGCTCAGCGCGGGCCTTCTGGTCGGCAGTCGCGCAGTTGGCGATCACGCTGTCGAGCAGCCGGCGGCTCTCCGCGATGTCCTCGGGCTTAACGTCGGCGAGGTAACCGGGATGGCCGAAGTTGCAGTACTGGCCGCCCGGCACGCTGAACCACTTCGAGTTCAGGATGTCCTTCGTCCAGAAGCGCTCCCAGATGGCGTAGTACTTGGCGAGAGCGGGAGCGGCCTTGGCACCGACGCAGCGTACGTACCATTCGTTCAGCAGCTTGTCCACGTCCTGGTTCGGGTTCCACCACAGCTTCATGAAGATGTACGGCTTGGGTCCCTCGCCCCAGTTGGGGTAGATCTCCGCATAGTGCGCCTTCACGCCCTGCTGCTGGCCATACTTCAGGTACTCGCCGGACTTGTGGAACCACACGCGCGGCAGGCAGTACGGCGTGCCATAGATGTAGTCATACCACCCGAGCGTCGGGCTGGCCTTGTGCCACGCCTCGGTCGCCTCATGCCCGGCCTTCTCAATCTCCGGGTGGATCCACTTCATGCGGTCGTAGGTCATGTAGGGGATGAGACGCTCGTGGACCTTGACCGCTGTGGGCGGCGCGGCGACTTCGCTATAGGCCAGACACCCGAACCACTTGTCCGGATACTGCTTGAGCACGCCCTCGATGACCTTGTTGCACCAGTCGTAGTAGATGTCAGAGTAGTCGTACATCCCCAGGAAGTTCTTGTTCTCTGGTATCCGCGCCAGACACTCCGGGCACCGGCAATGCCCGCTGCTGTCGTTGACGCCGAGGGAAAACGACGGCGCCTCGGGGTTGGCCTTGAAGTACTCGCAAATCGTCTGTACGGCCATCTCCACCGTCCCCGGCGCGCTGAAGCACGGCTGCCAGCCATGGTACATGCCATCGGCGGGCAGGTAACGCGTCTTGCCGTCCTTCATCGGGAAGAACTCGGGGTGGTCGGCCTTGTACTTCTCAGGCTTGAAGATATTCTCGCCGAGGCTATGGTGGAAGCTGACCTTCCCGTGCATCCGGTTGCAGCGCGCCCACTGGTTCTGCGCCGGTCCGCGCAGCCCACTGAAGAGCCGCGACATGAACACCGGCTCCTCACGCACGAGCCCTTCAGGGACCTTCAGCGTCTTGTGTGCAGGTACATCGGTCCCATTGTCCCCCGGCAAAAGCCAGCGCACGCCGACGAACCGCTCGAGGAAGTCATACAGCCCAAACTCGCTGCCCCAGTCCGTCGGGCCGACGATGATGATGTTCTTGCCCCTGGCTGAGATGACAAACCCGTCGTCATCCAGCCCCTTCGGTGGCAGCTTGGCCGCCTTCGCCAGCGCGGTCGCACCCACGGCGATAGTAACGCCAGGATAAACCTTAGCCTCGCTCTCGCGCACGATGGACAACTCAGCGCCTGAGGACTTGCGAACGCAGTCCACGAAGGTGTTTGCAGCGGCCGTCAGCGGATCAGCAGCGGCTTTGGCAGGATCGGCGGGAGCATCCGGCAACAGCACCCGCGCCTTGGGTGCCCCCTCCAGCACAAGCGTCAGCTCCGCCGCCGTCGCCACGCTAACACTCATCAGCATCACCCAAACCAGCATCAGCTTGTACATCATCATCTCCTGGGTTTGCGGTGCCTTATATGCCTTTGCCGAGCCGTAGGTACGCGAAGCGATGCCTTCATCGCAGGGCATCCTGCCCGCCTCTCGCCGTCGATAGGAGCGCCTTTGCCGTTGCCTTTCACGTTTCACGTTTCACGTTTCACGTTTCACGTTTCACGCCTCTCCGCCCTCACAGCCCCGCCGGAAGCTCCTGGAACTCCACCATGCTCTTCAGCGCGAAATACCGGTCGTAGATATCCTGCGTGCTCGTCCCCGCCAGCCTCTCCAGCCCGAAGCTCTCCACACAACGGCTCGCCATCACGGTACCGATCGCCATCGCCTGCCGCAGGTCCGGGTCCTCGCACTTATCCGCCCACGCCAGATAACCGATGAACCCGCCCGCAAACGAATCCCCTGCCCCCGTCGGGTCCAGGACCTCCTGCAGCGGGTAGCACGGCAAGGTAAAGCTCCCCTCCTCACTCACCAGCGTCGCCCCGTACTCCCCCTTCTTGATGACCACATACCGCGGACCCATCGCCAGGATCTCCTGCGCCGCCTTGGCCAAGTTCGGCGTCCCGGTCAGTTGCCGGATCTCTCCATCATTGAGGAGCATCAGGTCCACCCGCTGCATCACCTTGAGCAGGTCCTCACGCGCGTTCTCGATCCAGAAATTCATCGTATCTGCCATCACAAAGCAGCCGGCATCCACCTGGTCCAGCACCGAAAGCTGCACTGACGGCAGGATGTTCGCCAGGAACACATACCGCGCCGACTGATATGCCTCCGGCACCACAGGCGCGAAGTCCCCGAACACGCCAAGCTGCGTATCCAGCGTCTCCGCCGAGTTCATGTCGTACTCATACTTCCCCGCCCAGCGGAACGTCTTCCCTCCCGGCACCGTCTTCACCCCGCCGCAGTCCACGCCGCGTTCGCACAGGAACTTCAGCGACTCCTCCGGGTAATCGTCCCCCACAACCCCTACCAGCCCGATGCTGCTGAAAAAGCTCGCCGCCGTCGAGGCATAGACCCCCGCCCCGCCGATACAGTCCTCCACCTTCCCAAACGGCGTCTCAATGCTATCCAGCGCCAGCGAACCAACAATCACGATATCTGCCATTTCAGAACCTCTTCACCAAATAGTCTCAGCCTCACCATCCCGGCTGCCTGTAGGAGCGGTCACCAGACCGCGATTTTGCATCGTTGCCCCCCGTTGCCCCCAGGTCTGGTCGTAGACGTTCGCGGTCTGATGACCGCTCCTACAGGCAACGTGAGCGATGTTGCCCGCTTCTACCATTCAACGATCAACCATCAACGCCGTTGCCCCTACTCCTCCGGCCCCGCCAGCAACTGCCCAAACGTCATCACCACAATCCTCGGCAGAGCCACCAGCCGCGGCAGCCGGCTTGGCTCCTTCGATACCCGGTACAGCCACTCCAGCCCGGTGCGCTGCATCCACTTCGGCGCGCGCTTCTTCAGCCCCGAGATCACGTCAAAGCTCCCGCCGATGCCGATGCACACCGGCACGCCAAGCTCCGCCATGTGCGCCTTGATCCACTTCTCCTGCCGCGGGATGCCCAGCGCCACGAACAGCGCCGCCGGATGCTTCGCCTTGATCTCCGCGATGATCCCCGGCTCGTCTTCCGGCCCAAAGTACCCATCCCGGCAGCCCGCGATCTCCAGCCCCGGCGCCATCTTGCGCAGGTTCTCCGCCGCCGCCTCCGCCACTCCCGGCGACGCCCCAAACAGATACACCGACCGCCCCAGCTTCGCCGCGACCTTGCTGATCTCGCCCACCATGTCACAACCCGATACCCGCACGTCCAGCGGCATGTTCAGCAGCCGCGCTGACAGAATGACCCCCGCCCCATCCGCCGTCACCAGGTCCGCCTCATTGACTATCGCCTTCAGCTCCGCATCGTCTTGCGCGCGCATCAGCCCCGTCGCGTCGCTGGTGACAACCATGTGCGGCGTATCCTCGCGGATGAACCCCTCCACCCGCCGCATGGCCTCTTCCATCGTCACGCGGTCCACGCGCACGCCCAGCAGATGGATCTCATCGGGAAGCTTGGGCGGATGCACGGGCTTCATCATTCGCAGCATCACATACAGCACGACCATCGCCCCCATGATCACGAGCAGGGCGATCAGGAGCTTGAGCACGAAGGTCAGTTCGATGAGCGCCACCAGCAGGAGCGCGAGCGCGCACAGCACCGCCGTGCCCAGCAGCAGAATCGCGGCCACCTGCGACTCGCTGTACCCCTGCCGGGTGAGAATCTCATGCAGGTGGGGGTGACGACCGCCCCAGAACTCCCGGCGGCGACCCTTCACCAGGTCTGCCAGCCACGCGTACAGCGCGGCAAATAGCGGCACCCCGATGATCATTAGGGGCAGCAGCGCCACCAGCAGCGCCGTATGCTTGAGCGCACCCATGATCGAGGCGGCGGCGATGAGGAAGCCGAGCAGGTACGACCCGGCGGTGGCCGCACCATAGGTGAGATACCGCGGCTGCAAGAACATCCCCAGGCATGCGCCGGTGAGCGCCAGCGTGAAGATCCGCGCGGTCTCCCCGGTGACCTCGGGCTCAAGCAGACACACGCCGTAGAGCGTGGCCGAGGCCAGCGTGGCCACACCCAGCGAGATGCGGGGGATGGTTCCGATCCGGGCAAACAGCGCCCCGGAGAGCGCCAGCCACAGCATCGTCAGCACCGGGCCCAGCCACAGCAGGTCCACGTACGTGGGACTGAAGGGGACCTTGAGGCTCGTTATGCACAGCTCGTGGACGCACAGATACAACGCCGCGATGATCGCTGCCGCGAAACGCAGGCCCCGGGCCGGGCGCCACAGGTCCGTGATCGCCGCCACAAAGAACACCGCCAGCGCCGCGCCCAGCAGATGCTGCAGTTGCGGGTGAGCCGGCAGGACCTGCCATAGAGCCGCCGTGAGCGCGGCCAGTGTGATCAGGCCGATGAAGTCCGCGGCAGCATACGGCCCGCCGGGACGGGACAGACGCCAGCGCTCCCAGCGGTTGATGGCCAGAGTGAGAATGAGGCTAACGGCAAGCGCGGTTACAAAGACGCTTATCATTGATGGAAAAATGACCTTTCGCTCTCGCAGAAGCTGGACGTATTCAGTTCGACCACCCCAGTGGCAAATCCTGCCGCTGGCGCTGCTGTGGGCCCTGCAGAGAAAGCGGAAGCGGCGGAGACTTTCTCCGCCGCTTCGAGTTGACTGTTAGCGGCTCTGTCTAGCGAATTGACACCGGCACAACCTGTGAATACAACTCGCCACCGGTGGCAGCGGCCGAAACCGTCAGCAGGTACTGTCCCGACGGCAGTTTGGTCCCGTCCGCGCGACGTACCGGCATGCACAGAGTGTTCTGCCCTGCTGGCAACTCACGCCTCGGCAACTGGGCCACAACGATGCCGGCCATGTTCCGCAGTTGTCCCGATACGACCGCTGCATCAGGCAGGTTAACCTGCAGGGAGACGGCCTGCTTAACGCTCGGCGGCGCGATGACGCCGAAGTTGCCGAGATCCGTCAGGCGAATCTTGACCGGCAGCGACCAGCGCCACGGACTGACCGAGTGACCGTCATTGCAGCGCACTGAAACCCTCCAGTACTGCCGCGCACTGGTTGCGAGGGACCCCACGGTTGCGGCGCTGCCACCGGCGGTCCAGGTGGTTCTGTTCCAACTCGAATACCAGCGGTAATCGTACGTCAGGGGGTCGCCATCCGGGTCGCTGCCACCGGTCACACGACACGAGAGACTCTGATCGTCGCGAGGTGCGCCCGGCTTGATGACGACGTCGGTCGGAGCGGTGGGCACGCCATTGAGAACAAAGCGCTGGATGCGGTCATTCACACGGTCGGCGACATACACCCGGCCGAGGCTGTCGACAGCGACGGCGCACGGATCATTGAACTGGCCTTTCCCGCTCCCGTAAGTCCCGAACGACATCTGGAAGTTGCCCTGATTGTCGTACTTCTTGATCATGTTGTGTGTAGTGTCGGCGACGAAAACGTTCGTCCCTGCGGTGCAGAGGCCCTGTGGGTAATAGAGCGTGCCGCCGCCTGCGCTGCCGTCCCATGCGGTCTGGTAGACGCCGGTCGAACTGAACTTCTGGATTCTATTGTTGCAGGTGTCGGCTACATACACGTACCCGGAGTCATCAACTGCGATGGCGCACGGGCGGTCAAACTGCCCGTTGCCTGTGCCCTGCGAGCCGAAGCTCATCACGTAATGGCCGCCGCCGGGCAGCGTAGGGTAGGTCCCCGTGGTGAACTTGATGATGCGATGGTTCAACTGGTCAGCGAGGTAGATGTAGTCATTGGCGGCGTCTATCGCCATGCCGACAGAGACCGAGAACTGGCCGACACCGGTGCCTTCAGAGCCCCACTCGCTTTGATACTGGGCAACGGAGTTCAGTTTGACGATACGCCAGTTGCCGGTGTCGAGAACGTATATGTTCAGCAGGTTGTCGAGCAGCGCGAAAGCTGGTGTGGACAGGCCCGTGGTCCCGCTGCCGAAGCTCGGCCCCCCAAACTTGCAGATGAAGTTGCCATCGAGGCCAAAGACCTGCACGCGGCAGTTGCTCTTGTCGGCAACGATGATTCTGTCGCCGCGCACGTAGACACCCATCGGCTCTTCCATCTGCCCGTCGGCGGTACCCACACCGCCCCACTGCATATCGTAGGCGTACTCCACTTTCGCCTGCGCCAGCGTTGCGGGCAGCAGCAGTAGCAGCAACAATGCCAACAGCAGGGGGCGATAGCACATGGCGGGGCCTCCGTACGGGTCGTTCAACAACATTTTCGTTAGTCGAGAGCAGGCCACCTGCAGGCCTTGAGCGTCTCTTGCACATGCGGCAAGACCAGCGAAAAGGGACGGACCCGAGGGCCCGTCCCTGGTCTGGCCTAATCAGTACAGCCTACGTCCCGTGCTGCCAGCTTGACAGGTACTTGGCCTGCTCGTCGGTCAGCTTGTCTATATCGATCCCCATGGCGCGCAGCTTCAGCAGCGCGACCTCGGCATCGATCTCGCCGGGAACCGGGTGGACGTCCACGGAGAGGCACTCACAGCGGGCCGCAAACTCGGAGCAGAGCGCCTGGTTGGCAAAGCTCATGTCCATGACCGCGGCGGGATGCCCTTCAGCCGCGGCGAGGTTGACCAGGCGACCCTCGCCCAGCACGTACAGGCGGCGGCCGTCGGCAAGGGTGTACTCGCGGTTCTCATGGCGGATCTCGCGCGGGGCGCTGGCCATCTCCGCGAGGGCCTTGATGTCAATTTCCACATCGAAATGGCCGGAGTTGCAGAGGATCGCGCCGTCCTTCATGACCTCGAAGTGCTCGCGGCGGATGACTGAGGTGTCGCCGGTCACGGTAATGAACACATCGCCGATCTTGGCGGCCTCCGCAATCGGCATGACCTGGAAGCCGTCCATGACAGCCTGCAGGCCCGCCAGCGGGTCCACTTCAACCACGATCACGCGCGCGCCTGCGCCACGCGCGCGTTGGGCGACGCCCTTGCCGCACTGCCCATAGCCGCAGACAACGAAGTTCTTGCCGGCTATGAGGATGTTGGTGGCGCGCAGGATGCCGTCGAGCGACGACTGGCCCGTGCCATAGTAGTTGTCGAAGAGATGCTTGGTATTGGCGTCATTGACGGCAATCACCGGGTATCTCAGGGCCCTGTCGGCCGCCATCGCGCGGAGGCGAATGACGCCGGTGGTGGTCTCTTCCATGCCGGCCTTGATGCCCGCGATGAGTTCCTGCCGCGTGGTATGCAGGGTGTTGATCAGGTCGGCCCCATCGTCAATCGTGATGGTCGGCTTGATGTCCAGTACGGCATTGATGTGCTTGTAGTACACGTCGCGGTCCTCGCCGTGGATGGCGAAGACGGGGATGCCGATGTCCACCATATGCGCGGCGGCGGCGTCCTGGGTGCTCAGGGGGTTGCTGGCGCAGAGCGCGACTTCGGCCCCTCCGGCTACCAGCGTCTTCATCAGGTTCGCCGTCTCGGTAGTCACGTGCAGGCAGGCGGCGATCCGCTGACCCGCCAGGGGCTTGCTCTGCTCGAAGCGCTCGCGGATCAACCGCAGCACGTCCATCTGCATCTCGGCCCACTCGACCCGAAGCGCGCCGGCAGGAGCCAGACTCTTGTCAGCTACGTCATAATTCATGCCTATCCCTCATCCCTTTGCGACCCCTATCTCGGTCGCCTGTAGTCACTTCCGCGTATATTCAACCAACAGCGAACCATGGCAGGTAACCGCTTGGTCCGCGAAGTTGCCTCCTGAAATCGTCTCCCGCTACCCTCGCCGGTAGGAGCGCTCCCCCGAGCGCGACCGCCCGCCAACTCGTCACCGCACCCGGTAGGAGCGCTCCCCTGAGCGCGACCGCCCGTCAACTCGTCACCGCACCCGGTAGGATAACATAGAACGGTCTGCTCCCCACTCAAGGCGAATAAGGTGTTAGCGATTCGTCCTTGAAAGGAGCAGACCGAAAATGAAACATGTTGGATTGGATG
>JBDKRC010000219.1:0-17292 GCA_039683575.1 Armatimonadia bacterium
CTCGCGATACTCTCTTGAGGATTTTGGTAGTTCTGCTTGTATGATGCCCTCTATCTCCGCAAACGTCATTTCAACTGTCTGCCGGTCAGACGGCATGCGCATCAGGTAGTCGGCCAGCGGTGCGTACCTAGGCGTACCCATCGGGAAAAGCCCCCTTTTGTGTGAATGCTTCTCATCTGGTTGTTGGCCGCCCTCGCGTTGACACCTCCCCCTCCCCAACGTATACTTCCCACCGAAGGCAGGTGTCCCCCCCATCGCTCCGCAATCGCTCCGTCCCATCTGGCAGGTGCGCGACCGCGACCGTGTCGCTGAAGCCGCTCTCGCCGCCGCCCTCGGCCTGCCTGAGGCCCTGGCCGCCGTGCTTATCGCCCGCGGTCTGACCGATCCCGTGGCCGTCCGGACCTTTCTGAACCCCGCTCCCACGAGCCTTCACGACCCCTTTCTCCTGCCCGACATGGCCCCCGCTGCGGACCGCGTCCTGCAGGCCCGCGACGCCGGAGAGCCCATCCTCGTCCATGGCGACTATGACGCCGATGGGGTCACCAGCACCGCGCTGCTCGTCCGCGCGCTCTCCAAGCTCGGACTCGATATTCACTATTTCATACCACACCGCTTCCACGACCACTACGGTCTCTCCCAGCGCGCCATCGGCATGGCCACCAAGAAGGGCCTCGGCCTCCTGATCTCGGTGGACTGCGGCGTGAGCGACCACGAGATGATTGCCGAAGCCCGCGCTGGCGGCACCGAAGTCATCGTCATTGACCACCACGAGCCCGGTGAGACCCTCCCCGAGGGCACGCTGATCGTCAACCCCAAGCGCGCCGACGCCACCTATCCCTTCAAGGAACTCACCGCAGTCGGCCTCGCCTACAAGTTCGCGGTCGCCCTCTCCAGCCGCCTCGACATCCCGGAGCCCTCCGTCGCCCGTGCCTTCCTCGACCTCGTCGCGGTCGGCACCGTCGCCGACGTGGCCCCGCTCGTGGATGAGAACCGCGCCTTCTGCGCCGCGGGCCTCAAGCTCCTGCCGACGACCCGCAAGACCGGCCTGCGCGCGCTCATGAATATCTGCGACCTCAACGGCTCGCTTACGGCCATGGACATCGCCTTCCGCATCGCTCCGCGCCTCAACGCCGTCGGCCGCATGGGCGACGCCACCGAGGCCCTCGAACTGCTCCTGACCGACGACGAAGAGCAGGCCCTGCGCCTGGCGCTGAACCTCGAATCCCTTAACCGCCAGCGCCAGCGCGAGCAGGAGCGCATCTACCAGGAGGCCCGTCGCCAGGCCGAGCAGATGCTAGAGGAGCAGGACTACCCCGCTCTGGTGCTCGCTGGCGAAGAATGGCACCTCGGCGTGGTCGGCATCGTCGCTTCGAAGATACTGGAAGAGTTCGGCCGCCCTGCCGTGGTCATTAACGAGCAGGCGGGCCTGTGCCGCGGCTCCGGTCGCAGTATGCCCGGCTTCCATCTCGCCAACGCCTTCGCCGCCTGCGGCCACCTTCTCGAACGCGGTGGCGGCCACGAACTGGCCGGCGGCCTGACCATCTCACGCGAGCAGATTCCTGCCCTGCGCGACCGTCTCTGTGAACTGGCCGGGGAGTCCCTCGGCCCCGAGGACCTGCGACCCAGTCTCGATCTCGATTGCGACCTCTCGGCCGACGAGATCACCCCCGATCTCGTGGAGGGCCTCCGCCAGCTTGAGCCCTGTGGCCAGGACAACCCCTCTCCGCTCTTCCTAACGCGCGATCTGGAGGTCGTCGCCGCCCGTCAGGTCGGGCGCGACAACAACCATCTGAAGCTCACTCTCGGCCACGAGCGGCGGGTTTTCGATGCCATTGGCTTCGGGCTTGGCCCCGAGCTCAACTGGCTCGAGAACCAGTCGCGCGTGGACGTCGCCCATACGCCCGAATTCAACGAATTCAACGGCAGCGTCGGCCTGCAGCTTCGCTTCACCGCAATCCGCGCGGCGGAGACGCGACAATGAATGGTGGCGGGAGCATACAGCAAGCGGTACTGCTCGTCGGCGGCCTCGGCACCCGGCTGCGCCCGCTCACGTACAAGCTCCCCAAGGCCCTCATTCCCGTTGCCAACCTCCCCCTGATCGCCTTCGAGATAATACCCCTCGTCCGCGCCGGGGTCCGCCAGATCATCTTTGCCATCGGCTACAAGGCCGACCTGCTCCGCGATCACCTCGGCGACGGCTCCGACTGGGGCGCCGAGTTCATCTACGTCGAAGAATCCGAGCCCCTCGACACCGCCGGGGCCATCGCCAACGTTGCCGACCACCTCACCGGCGATTTCTTCTGCTGCAATGGTGACATGATCTACGATGTAGACCTCACCGCCTTCGCCGCCGACCATCTCCGCCGCCAGGCCCTCATTACCTACTGTCTCCGCCGCACGCCCTATATCGAGCACTTCGGCCTGATCCAGTGGGACGACGACTCTCGCGTCACCGCCTTCAAAGAGAAGGTCCCGCACGACGAGACGGGCCGCAACACCGTCAATTCGGGCTTCTACCTCATGTCCCCCGAGGTTCTCGACTACATCCCGCGCGGCGAGAAGTATTCCAGCGAGCGCCAGCTCTTCCCGGACCTCCTGGGTCGCGGTCTGCCGCTCTACGCCCACCTGCCCGCCCGCGAGGGCTACTGGGCGGACGTGGGCCGCTTCGAGACCTATCTGCAGGCCAATGGCGACATCCTCGAAGGCTGCCTGAGTTGGTTCACACCCAGCGTCCGCACCGAGACCAGCGGTGCCTCCGTTTCCTCGTGTGTGGATATTCAGGAGGACGCCATCATCGGAGAGGGTGTAACCCTCGGTCCCCGCGTCTCCATCGGCGCTGGCGCCGTTATCGACCCCGGCGCCCGTATCGAGGACAGCATCATCTGGCCCGGCAGCCATATCGGCGCCGGGGCTGTCATTGCGAACAGTATCATCGCCGGGGCGACCGTCGCTCCGGACGCCTGCCTGACCGATGAGGTGATTGTTTGAACGACCCGCTGCTGATGATCCCCGGCCCGACCATTCTCCCGCCGGAGGTCCGCGAGGCCCTCAGCCGCCCGTCCATGTACCATCGTGGCGAGGAATTCGCGGCCGTGCTCGACGAGTGCGACCGCGGCTTGCGCGCGCTCTTCGGCACCACTGAACCGGTGCTGATCCTCAGCAGCTCCGGCACCGGCGGCGTCGAGGCTGCCATCGTCAACACCCTCTCGCCGGGCTACCGCGTCCTCGCGATTGACTGCGGCAAGTTCGGCGAGCGTATCGGCCAGATCGCTGCCGCCTTCGGTGCCAACGTGGACTTCATGCAGGTAGAACCCGGTCGGGCCGCGAATCCCGACGAGGTGTCAGCGCGGATGGAGCGGGAGACTTATCGAGCTCTGCTATTCGTCCTTAACGAGACCTCCACCGGGGTCAAGCAAGACGGCCCGGCGCTCGCCCGCGTTGCCGCCGAGAACGGCGCGATGATCTTGGTTGACTGCGTCAGCGCCCTTGGCGGGATGCCGGTGGAGATGGCGCAGACGGGCTACACCGCTGCCGCGTCAGGCTCGCAGAAGGCCCTGATGCTGCCTCCCGGTCTGGCTTTTGTGACCCTGAGCGACGCTGGCCAGCGTGCCGCCTCCGTGGCGACCATGCCAAAGTACTACTTCAACCTGCCCAAGGCGTTAGCCGCCCTCGCCAAGGGCCAGACGCCGTACACGCCGAACGTGAACATGATCGTCGCCCTGCAGGCCTCCTTGCGGCTCATCACCGCTGAGGGCCTGCCGCAGTTCCAGTCGCGGCACCACAGGCTCTCCGCAGCCTGCCGCGCCGCCGCCCGAGCCGCCGGGCTCGATCTTCTGGCCGCCGATGACTGCGCCAGCGACATAGTAACCGCCGTCAAGTCACCCGCGGGCCTCGACTCCGGCCAGCTCGTCAAGCGCCTGCGCGAAAAGCACAACATCCTGATCTCCGGCGGCCAGGACGCCCTCAAGGGCAAAATCTTCCGCATCGGCCACCTCGGCGCATGCCGCCTGGCCGATTTGCAGCAGACGTGGGAGGCCGCGCTGACGGAACTCGCCGAACTCGGCCATCCCACCGACCGCCAGACAGTCCTGACCGCGCTGGAATCCAGCTACCATGACTGAACCAACCATCCCGATAATCCTGGTCTGCGATGCTCTCGCCGAAGAGGGCCTTGCGATCCTTCGCGAAGCCGGTGAAGTGCGCGTGCGCACCGGCCTCCCGGAGCCCGACCTGTTGCGCGAGGTCGTCGACGCCGACGCCATCATCGTCCGCAGCGCCACGCAGATCACCGCGACCGTCATCGAAGCCGCCACCCGCTGCCGGGTCATCGCCCGCGCCGGGGTTGGCGTGGACAACATAGACGTCGAGGCCGCCACCCGCCGTGGCATCCTTGTGGTCAACTCCCCCGCCGGCAATATCCTGGCCGCCGCGGAGCACGCTGTCGCCCTCCTGATGGCCGCCGCCCGCTGCATTCCGCAGGGCAACGCCTCCACGAAGGCCGGCGAGTGGGACCGCAAGTCCTGCAGCGGCCGTCAGATCCAGGGCAAGACCCTCGGCCTCATCGGCCTCGGTAACGTTGGCAGTGAAGTCGCCAAGCGCGGCCGCGCCCTCGGGCTGGAAGTGCTTGCCTACGACCCGTACATCACCGCCGAGCGTGCCGCCGCCGCCGGTGCCGCGCTGGCGTCTTTCGATGAGGTCCTCCAGCAGAGCGATTTCCTCAGCCTCCACGCCGTGGCGAGCAGCGAAACCGAGAAGCTGATCGGCGCCGCCCAACTCGCCCGCCTCAAACCCGGCGCGATCCTCATCAACACCGCCCGCGGCTCTCTCATCGACGAGACGGCCCTGATAGCGGCCCTGCGCGAGGGCACCCTCGCGGCCGCAGCGCTCGACGTCTTCGCCGAAGAGCCCACCCGCAACACGGAACTGCTCAGCCTCCCCAACGTCATCGTCACCCCGCATGTCGGCGCGATGACCCACGAGGCCCAGATCAACGTCGCCCTCGATGCGGCACGCCAGGTTGTGGAGGTCCTGCAGGGCAAGCCCGCCCGCTGGCCCGTCAATGCCCCTCCCCTGCCTCCCGAGGCCCTGCAGGTCGTCGCGCCCTTCCTGCCGCTCGCCGAGGCCCTCGCGCGCCTCGCCCGTGGTCTGCTCATCGGACCCCTGCGCCGCCTCGAAATGACCACACCCGCGGACCTCTCGCCCGAATACCTCGGCTACGTCACCGCCACGGCTCTCGCGGCGGTTATGGCCGGGATTACCGATGAGACGGTCAACGCCATCAACGCCCCGTTGCTGGCCCGCGAGCGCCACATTGAAGTCGCCCAGGCCCGCCGGCAGGACGCGCGCGGCTACACGAACCTCTTGGAGTTGCGCCTGCAAGGCGACCCGGAGACTGTCGTCGCCGGTGCTCTCCTCGACCGCGACATTCCTCGCATAGTCGGCATCGGGGATTACGACCTCGACCTGCCGCCCGCCGACACCGCCTTGTTGATCTGGCGCAAGTCCCCCTCCCGCCCCGGCTTCATCGGCAGGGTCGGCACCCTCCTTGGCGAAGCCGGAGTGAACATCTCCGCTATTCAGGTCAGTCATGAAGCGCCGGACGAAGTCGGCCTGATGGCACTCACCGTGCAGTCCGCCATCCCCGAAGACGCCCTCGCCGAGATCAACAACCTCGATGGCGTCACGATGACACGAGTTATTGCCTTTCCTGAGCGTCAAACGGAGCTGTCATGAGAATCCTGGTGACCAATGATGACGGGGTCTTCGCAGAGGGTCTGCGCGTGCTGGTGAAGGCGCTGGTCGAGGTGGCGGAAGTGCTCGTCATCGCCCCGGAGCGCCAGCAGAGCGCCACGGGGCATGCCATCACGCTCCACAAGCCCCTCCGCCTCGAACCCGTCCAAATGCCCGGCACCGTCGGCGCCTACGCCAGCAACGGCACCCCCGCCGACTGCGTCATCCTCGCCAGCCTCAGTGACCTCCCCCAGCCTGACATGGTCATCTCCGGCATCAACGCCGGGGCCAATCTCGGCGAGGAGGTCCTCTACTCCGGCACCGTCTCCGCGGCGATGGAGGGCGCGATCCAGGAAATCCCCAGCCTCGCCGTCTCCGTCTGCGCCTATACCGAGGTTCTCTACGAGCACGCCGCCGCCTTCGCCGCCGGCCTCATCAAGGGCCTCTGGGGCTCCTGGCCCCTGCCGCCCGACACCTTCTTCAACATCAACATCCCGAATCTGCCCGCCGCCGAGCTCAAGACCCCGCGCCTGACCCGTCTCGGCCGCCGCAAGTACCACAACATCCTCAACAAGCGCGAAGACCCCCGCGGCCGCCCCTACTACTGGTTCAGCGGCTCCCCACTGGAGTCCGACTGCGGCGAGGGCACCGATATCCAGGCCATCCAGCAGGGCCACATCTCCCTGACCCCGGTCCACTTCGACCTCACCGGCGACCTGGAATACAAGCAACTGTCCACCTTCATGACCAGCCTCGAAGACCTGCACCTATAGCTGCCGACACCCGTGGCGGCCGCCCGCGTAGGTCGGTTCGTCTCGAACCGACAACCGTACCCCGCCGGACCCGGCGCGCCCCACGAACGGCTTTCGCCACCGAGCGTCCTTAACTACATGGCCGCCTATCCATCCTACCTCAACTTCTCCCGCGAAGACCTCGCGGCCCGCGTCGCCGCTGCCCGCGACCTCCTCTCGCCCTGCCGCCTTTGCCCGCGCGAATGCCGCGTCCAGCGCCTCCGCTCCCAGACCGGCTATTGCCATGCCGGCGCCCTCGCCCGCGTCGCCAGCTACGGACCGCACTTCGGCGAGGAGCGCCCCCTCGTCGGCTGCGGCGGCTCGGGCACCATCTTCTTCTCGCACTGCAACCTGCTCTGCGTGTTCTGCCAGAATTACGACCTCAGCCACGGCGCCGAGGGCGAGGACGTCGGCCCCACGACCCTCGCCGGCATCATGCTCTCCCTGCAGCAGAAGGGCTGCCACAATATCAATCTCGTCACGCCAACCCACTATCAGCCCCAGATCCTCGAAGCCCTCGCTGAGGCAATCCCATTGGGACTGCGTCTCCCGATTGTGTACAACTGCGGCGGCTACGAGAGCCTCGAAGCCCTCCGCCTGCTCGACGGCATCGTGGACCTCTACATGCCGGACGTGAAGTTCCTCGCGCCCGAGCCCGGCCAGCGCTATTGCGCCGCGCCCGACTACGGCGACCGTGCCCGCGAAGCCATCCGCGAGATGTACCGCCAGGTCGGCCCGCTCGTCCTCGACGATCAGGGCCTCGCCCATCGCGGCCTGTTGGTGAGGCATCTTGTACTTCCCGAGCGTCAGGGAGATACAGCAGAGGTGATGCAGTTCATCGCCTCTCTGGACCCGGAAATCTACGTCAACGTCATGGCGCAGTACCGCCCATGCTATCGGGCCGCGGAATATCCGCCGCTCGACCGCCGTCCCAGCCGTGCAGAACTCGCCGAAGCCCTGCAGGCGGCCAGGCAAGCCGGCCTGCGCAGGCTGGACCAGGGATAGTCGGCACGATTGCTGGCTTGAGAGCGTGGGAGGGCTCTCCAGAGCCCGACTTGGCACACACTATCGAGGAGGAATCGCCACCCTCCATCACGAATATCGTTCTACCAACGGGCGCGCCCGAGGAGGTGCTTGGGAATGAGTGACATCATCACGAGAATGAGAGAGCTGGGTAATCTCTTCTGGCGTAGCGCCAGGGAGAGTGGAGAGGCAGCCGCCGATGCCATTGAGCAGCGCACCGCGATTCAGCGGCTGGCCCTTCAGATCCGCAAGCTGGACAAGGAGCGCAGCGCCCTGATCCGCACCATCGGCGCCAAGGTCTACGGCCTCCACGGCCAGGGCAAGGTCCGTAATCAGGACGTCCTCGTGGACTGCGTCCGCATTGACGCCATCCTCGCCGACATCAGCGTCCTGCAAAAGCAGATCGAGCGCATCCGCCTGGCAAGCCTGGAGAAGGGGATCGAGGTACCGATCCTCTCCGACGAGGCGCCGCTGACTGACGAAGAGGAAGTGGCGGCTCCTGCGGCCGTCAAACCCGCTGGCACTGTTGGCGAGCAGACCGTCTCCGGTGAGCGCCCGCCGAAGGCCTCGGAAGGCCGCGTCGAGTACGACGAGACCGGCGCCTCGCTCACCGAGTGTGTCGAGGGTCCCTCGCAGGCGGGCAAGTCATCCGAGACCTGCGAAATGCCAGAAGAGAAGAAGCCGGCTGGCGCAGCCGAAACAGTCTAGATCCGGCTTGGCGTTTTCCTCGGTGGCGGGAAGCGATTCCCGCCACCGAAGCATGCCCAATTTTCTCTGGCGCTTTTCCTTCATCCGTGGTAGAATGCTGCCCAGCGTAGTACCGGGCCGCTCGGCTCTGTAGCGGCTCTCCTCTTTTTTTTTTCTCTCCACACTCAGCAGCACATTACGTTCATCAGCACGCGCGCAACGCGGCTAACCGCGGTTCGCGTTTGATTCCTATTGGGCAGGTGTATTATGGCCAAGTACGTCTTCGTTACTGGCGGCGTCGTTTCGGCAATTGGCAAGGGTATTACCATGGCGTCCCTCGGGCGTCTCCTCAAAGACCGGGGGTACTGCGTCGGCCTCATCAAGATGGATCCCTACATCAACGTGGATGCGGGCCTGATGAATCCCTTCCAGCATGGTGAGGTCTTCGTCACCGACGACGGCTCCGAGACCGACCTCGACCTCGGCCACTACGAGCGCTTTGTGGACGAGCCCCTCTGCCAGCTCTCCAACCTCACCACTGGCCTCATCTATGGCAATGTCATCAACAAGGAGCGCAACGGCAACTACTACCTCGGCCAGACCGTCCAGGTCATCCCGCACATCACCAACGAGATCAAGGACAATATCAGGGCCTACGGTCAGGATAAGGATATCTGTCTCGTCGAAGTCGGCGGCACCGTCGGCGACATCGAGGGCCTGCCCTTCCTCGAGGCCATCCGCCAGATGCGTCGCGAGGAGGGTGACGAGAACGTGTGTTACATCCACGTCACCCTCATTCCCTATCTCGGCATAGTCGGCGAGCTGAAGACCAAGCCGACCCAGCACTCGGTCCAGGAACTCCGCCGCGTCGGCATCTCCCCCGACATCCTCGTCGCCCGCACCTCCCACCCGCTCGACATGCAGCTCCGCAAGAAGCTCGCTCTCTTCTGCGACCTTTCCGTCGAGAACATCGTTGAGTGCATCGACATCCCCGGCTCCCTGTACGAAATCCCCATGGCCGTCGAGCGCCAGGGCATTGCCGATCTCATCTCCGACAACCTGCACCTCAAGCGCCGGAAGCTCAACATGACCGAATGGCAGGACATGCTCGACCGCCTCAACAACCCGCAGGGCAAGGTCCGCATCGCCATGGTCGGCAAGTACATGGACCTGCACGATGCCTATCTCTCCGTCACCGAAGCCGTCAAACACGGCGGCATCCAAAACCAGGTTGAGATTGAGATCAAGTACGTGGATTCCGAGGACGTCACTGACGAGACTGTTGACGATCTACTCGGCGACGTGGATGGCGTGCTGGTCCCCGGCGGCTTCGGCAACCGCGGCATCGAGGGCAAGATCCGCGCCGCCCAGTACGCCCGCGAGAACAAGGTTCCCTACATGGGCCTGTGCCTCGGCCTGCAGATCGCGGTCATTGAATTCGCCCGCAACGTCTGCGGCCTCACTGACGCCAATAGCAAGGAATTCAACGAGGAGACCCCCCACCCGGTAGTCATCTACCTCAAGGAACAGGAATACATCACCCGCCTTGGCGGCACCATGCGCCTGGGCGCCTATCCCTGCAAGCTCAAGGAGGGCAGCCTGGCCCACCGTCTCTACGGAGTGCCCGAGATCGCTGAGCGCCATCGCCATCGCCTGGAGGTCAGCAACGCCTACCGCGACCAACTGGCCGAAAAGGGCCTCGTCTTTGGCGGCACCTCCCCCGAGGGCGACCTCGTGGAAATGATCGAATTGCCCGGCCATCCCTTCTACCTGGCCTCGCAGTTCCACCCGGAATTCAAGTCCCGCCCCAACCGCGCCCACCCCATGTTCGCAGGCTTCATCAAGGCCGCCTGGGACCACGCCAAGGCCGACAGCCGGGTACCGGAGAGCGGCAAGAAGAGCGGGTAGCATCGGGCTTGACTCTTCGAGCGGAATAGTGAATAATAATGCAGGTAGTTGATAATAACTACCTGCATTATTATTACCAAGAACACTTGAGATGACGAGCGAAACCCGCACCGAACTCCTTTTCCGCAAGCACGGCGGTGTCCTGCGCACCTCTGACGCGCTGAAGGCCGGCATCAACCCGGCCACCTTCTATCGCATGGTCCGGTCGGGGCGCCTGGACAAACTCACGCGCGGCGTGTATCAGATCGCCGATACCCCCCCTCTCAGCCACCCTGACCTTGTTGCCGTGCAACGGCGTGTGCCCGACGGAGTCATTTGTCTGATCTCAGCCCTGTCTTTCCACAATCTGACAGACCAGATACCTCGAGATGTCTACGTAGCTCTCAATAGCTCGGCTCGCCGTCCGCGCCTTGACTACCCGCCCACACGCTTCTTCTGGTTTGGCGGGGTTTCTCACGAGGTCGGTATCGAGAAGCACGATCTGGACGGCACTGAAATCCGGATGTATAGCCCCGCGAAGACTATCGCCGATTGCTTCAAATTCCGCAGCCGCATTGGAGTCGATGTCGCTGTTGAGGCACTCCGCGCCTATCTCGACGGCCCCGACCGTAATCTGAACAAGCTTGTGGAGTATGCAGAGGTCTGCCGCGTACTTGAGGTCATGCGTCCCTATCTGGAGGCGCTGCTGTGAACCTGCCGGCCTCGATCCATGCTCGACTACGGAACCTGGCTCATGCTGAGAACCGGCATTTCGAGGAGGTTCTCCAGCTATTTGTGATGGAGCGTTTCCTGTACAGGCTGGCGCAGTCGAGCTACAGTGACCGTTTCCTTCTCAAAGGAGCTCTCGTCTTCCTCGCCTGGCGCGGCAAGGCAGATCGCCCCACGCAGGATGTGGATCTGCTCGGGAGACTGCGCAATGATCTACCGACCATAAGAACAGCTCTTCAGGAAGTCTGCAGTGTTGTATGTGAGGAGGACGCCCTGACCTTTCAACTGCAAGGACTCAGCGAAAACACCAGGGACCACACCTATCACGGCATTCGCGCCATTATCCGTGCAAATCTGGAGCGAACAAGGGTCATATTCAAGGTTGACATCGGCTTCGGCGACCCAGTTACCCCGGCAGCGTCGGAGAGTTCATTCCCAACGCTTCTGCCCATGCCAGCGCCGCGACTGCTTCTCTACACGAAAGAGACGGTAGTCGCCGAGAAGCTTCATGCCATCGCCCAGTTTGGCGTCCTGAACAGTCGTCTGAAAGACTACTACGATCTGTGGTTACTGAGTCAGACTGAGAGCTTTGAGGGTGCTGCTCTGGTCACGGCAATTTGCTCCACCTTTGGTTGCAGGGGTGAGCCAGTGCTGGCTGAACTGCCAGGTCTGAGTGACCGCTACCTTGCCAACCCCCGTGCCGCGAGCGCCTGGCAGGCGCTTGCGGCTCGGAGTCACCTTCGCGATGTACCTGCTGATCTTCCATCCGCTCTGCAAGTCAT
The DNA here is from genome assembly GCA_039683575.1 of Armatimonadia bacterium. Classification (GTDB taxonomy): domain Bacteria; phylum Armatimonadota; class Zipacnadia; order Zipacnadales; family UBA11051; genus JAJFUB01. The sequence goes on from JBDKRC010000219.1 coordinate 11,630, forward strand.
TCGATCATTTGCCGTCCCAGTTCTCACCGCCATAGACACCGGTCAGCCATTCGCAGACGTCTGGCTGCACCCCGGACCATGGCGTCCACAGTAATCGGTGATCCATGCCTTCCCTACTAGAAAAGCTAAACCCCGAGCAGCGCAAGGCTGCCGCTACCACTAAGGGCCCCGTGCTCATCTTCGCCGGAGCCGGGAGCGGCAAGACGCGTACGCTTACCTATCGCATCGCCCACATGGTTCAGGACTGCGGCGTGGATCCTGAGCACATTCTGGCCGTGACCTTCACCAACAAGGCCGCCAACGAGCTCAAAGAGCGCATCGTCAGCCTCATCGGCAAGAAAGCTAAAAAGCTCTGGGCCGGCACCTTCCACTCCATCTGCGCCCGCCTGCTGCGCCAGGAGGGGGAGGCCATTGGCATTCCCCACAACTTCAGCATCTTCGACGAGGGCGACCAGGCCTCACTTGTCAAGGAAGCCCTGTCCATTCTCGACGGCGACAGCGACGACAAGTACTCCGCCAGCGAGATCCTCAGCCGCATCAGCAACGCCAAGAATGAGCTTCTCGACGTCCAGGGCTACCACCGCGGCAAGAAGGGCTCCGTGGATGACATGGCCCAGCGGGTCTATGCCATCTACCAGCGCCGCCTGCGGGAGAACAAGGCCCTCGACTTCGATGACCTGCTCATGAAGGCTGTCGAACTGCTCGAAACCCAGCGCTCGGTCCTCAACCGCCTCCAGGATCGCTTTGAGTACGTCCTCGTGGACGAGTACCAGGACATCAACCAGGCCCAGTACCGCCTCGTGCAACTCCTCGGCGGCAAGCACAAGAACATCTGCGTCGTGGGCGACGATGACCAGAGCATCTACGGCTGGCGCGGCGCCAACGTCGGCATCATCCTGGCCTTCGAGCAGGACTATCCGCAGGCCACGGTCATCAAGCTCGAGCAGAATTACCGCAGCACCCAGAAGATCCTGGAGTGCGCCTACGCGGTCATCAAGCAGAACTCCGCCCGCGCCGACAAGCGCCTCTGGACCGACAACCACCCCGGCGACAATATCGTGCTCTACCAGGCGATCACCGAGGAAGAGGAAGCCGAGTGGGTCGCCAACATGATCTCGGCCCAGGTAAGCTGCGGCAACGCCCGTCCGGGCGACTATGCCATCTTGTACCGTACCAACGCCATGTCGCGGGTCTTTGAGGACAAGCTTCTCGAAGCCGGCGTCCCCTATGACATCGTCGGCGGGCTGCGCTTCTACGACCGCGCGATTATAAAGGACGCCCTCGCTTTCCTGCGGGTGCTCAACAACCCGGACGACGGCATCGCCTGCCGCCGGATCATCAACGTCCCCGCCCGCGGGCTGGGCGACAAGACCATCTCCTGCCTCGACCGCCTCGCGCACCGTGAGGGCATCTCGCTCTTCGAGGCCTGCCGCCGGGCCCCTGAGATCGAGGAGCTAAGCGCCCGTGCCATCGGTGCCGCGACTGACTTCTACTACCTGATGAACAAGCTCAGTTCTCTCGTGGACGAGGTCCCGCTGGCTGAACTGGTGAGGCAGGTATTTGAGCAGACACTGCTCCTGCCCACGCTCCAGAACTCGCAGAAGGCCGAGGACAAGTCCAAGGCCGAGAACCTCGGCGAGTTCGTCAACGTGGCCAGTCGCTTCGAGGAGCGCCGCGAGGAATCCTCGCTCCAGGTCTTCCTGGAGCACATCGCCCTCATCTCCGACATTGACCAGGCCGAGCAGCTTGGCAGCAAGGTCTCGCTCTTGACCCTCCACAGCGCCAAGGGGCTGGAATTCCCGATTGTCTTCATGGTGGGGCTGGAAGAGGGCCTCTTCCCCCACGAGCGCAGTATGGGGGACGAGTTCCAGATCGAGGAGGAGCGCCGGCTGTGCTACGTCGGCATCACCCGCGCGGAGCGGATGCTCTACATGAGCCATGCCGGGTCGCGGATGATTTTCGGCAGTCGCCGCCGCCAGGTGCCCTCTCGCTTCCTCAAAGAGCTGCCCAAGGAGCTCATAGAGCGCCGTGGCGACCTCGCCGGGCTCATGCTCCCGCCGCGGCCGAAGACCGAGGACGAGGCCACCGCCCGCGAGCCGGGGACCCGCAGGATTGACATCGAGGCTCTCGTGAACCGGGCCAAGGCGGCTGGGAAGCTGACCGCCGAGCGCGATCAGGCCACCGCCGTTACAGCCGCACCGAAGGCCCCACCGCCGGCTGCACCCACGCCCGCGAGCTCACGCCGCAAGCCGGCCAAAGAGGCAGCGCCGAAGAAGCCGGGGCCTGCCTATCATGCCGGTAGCAAGATCATGCACAAGACGTTTGGTCAGGGTATGGTTGTGTCGGTGAAAGACGGGGATGACCCCGAACTGACGATCGCCTTCCCGGCCAAGGGAGTCAAGAAGATACTCGCCAGCTTCGTCCAGCCAGCTTAATCACCAATGTGGTATGCGGAGTTCGATCTGAGCCCAAAAACGGCCCAAATCGTTACATTGGTTAACTTCGTTTGCGCATTTGGCCCCCCGAAATGACGCGTTTGAGGCACAAAAAAAGAGCCGGGCGACTTGGTCGCCCGGCTCTTTTTGTTTGCTTATGAGGCTAGCTCTTGGCCGAGACCCACTCAACGAACTTGTCATACTGCTCGCTGAAGCCGGTTAGCGTCTTGACTACCGGCGGGTAGGTATCGAACTCTTCCACGGTCATGCCGTCGGGCTCGTAGGCCTTGCGGAACAGTTCGCTCTTGTACAACTTGTCCATGTAACCGGCCGGGACTTCTTCCCACATGCCCTCGGGGTTGATCTCCCGCGGGATTGCGTCGTACTCTTCCTGCCGGGGCGGGAAGATGGTCAGGAAGATCGGCACGGGGCCGCTGGTGATGGAGCGGTCGATGTTCCAGGGGCCGCGGCCGGAAGCCGGCAGCGGGATGGACTGCGTGAAGCCCAGGCCGCCCTCGGTCGGGGGCAGGCACAGCAGCTTATACTCGCGCTGGCGGATGACTGTGGTCGCCCACGTCTTGACCTCTGCCCAGTCCTCGACGCCAGCAGCCTTCAGTTCGTCACCGATCGGGTCGTCCAGGCGCCCGTCCATCTGCGTGCGGTACGAGACCGGCGTGTTGCTGTAGGCTTCGATGGCGCCTGCGAATGCGATCTGCTGGGGCAGGGAGAAGTTTACGGTGATGTTGACGCCCATGCAGCAGTTCGTCAGTTCCTGGCAGGCTTCGATGCCAGCCTTGGTTCCGGGCAGCTTGAAGACGCAGTTGGGGATGCCGTCGAGACCGCAGGTCAACTGCTGCCAGACCCACTTGCCCTCTTCGATCATGGACTGAGCGTTGAACGCTTCCTTGGGGGAAAGCTGCAGCGAGCAGTAGCCCATGGCGCCGGCGGTGAGCTCCCAGATCGGGCGGAGCAGCCGGGCGTTGAACAGCACGACCTCGATGGTCATCGCGTAGGCGAGCTGCGTCGGGGTGTAGTCGGGATAGCGCGCCTGGAGCTGGTCGCGGATCGGGGTCCAGTACTCGGGGTGCTCTTCACGAGCGATGTTCACAAGCTGCGGGTTGGTGGTGCACATCGCCGCGCCGTAGCGCATGGACTCGCGCAGGCCGCTGGCGAAGTCATTGCCCCACCAGGTGTTGCACTCGCCGGCCATGCTCATGCGGGTCAGCTTGGCCAGGTTTGAGTTCTGGATCTTGGCGATCTTGGCGCGGGCCGCATCGGCCACGTCCTTGGCACCGAGTTCCTCGACGACTGCGAGGTTGGCGTTGGCTTCGGCCTGCAGCGCCTCATCGGTGAGGGCCAGGTCGCCATGGCGTTCGGTATCTTTCAAGTGCCAGTCGGCCATAACCGAGCACAGATCAATGGCGCTCTCGGCGAGCAGTTCGACAGCCTCGGCCTTGGCGGCGTCGGAGGTGGCAGCGATCGCCTTCTGCTCGGCGCGCAGGGCCTCCAGTTCTCCGGCGAGGTCGCACGGATCGGTATAGAACACAAGTCGCTGCAGCAGGCGGATGCCACGGTCAGTCATGGAGGACAACTCCGTTTCAATTTGCGGATAGTCCGGCTGTTTAATCCGGACACGAAAAGTCAGGGCGAACCCAAGGGGGCCGCTAACGGGGCTGAGTATAGCATAAACAGTTGTCAGTTGTCAGTTATCAGTTGGCGGCGGCGGCCGAATGGGGTGAGGAACTTCGCGCGGTACCTTCTGTCAATGGTAAAGAAACACTATAATGGTAGGCGTTTACTATAGGGAGGGATGCACATGCCGGTGCTTCGCGTTTGGTTATGTTTGTGCGCGGTCGCGGCGCTGACCGCGGGCGTGGCCGGGGCGGCCACGATCAACGTACCCGCCGATCACGCGACCATTCAGGCGGCGATAGAGGCTGCAAGCAGCGGCGATGAAGTCGTGGTGGCGACCGGGACGTACAACGAGCGGATCAACTTCAACGGCAAGGCAATCACGGTTCGCAGCACCGACCCGACCAATCCGGCGGTGGTCGCGGCGACGATCATCAATGGGGGCAACGGGGGGCCGGTGGTGAGGATGGGCAGCGGCGAGACGGCTACCTCGGTGCTCAGCGGCCTGACCATCACTGGCGGGTCCTACGGCGGCATAATGTGCTACTACGGCGCCTCCCCAACCGTCACCTACAATGTCATAACCGGCAACAGGACCCCGGACTACGCCTATGGCGGCGGCATGTCGGTTTCTGGCGACGGCGCTTCGCCAATCATCACCAACAACACCTTCAGCAACAATAGTTGCGCCATGCTGGGAAAGGGCGGTGGACTATGCTGCTCCACTACGGGGTCGCCGTACATCGCCAGTAATCTCTTCACCGGCAACACAGCAGAAACCGGCGGTGCGGCGGCTCTCATGTGCCCGGCGATGTTCGCCAATAACACCGTCCGCGACAACGAGGCGACCACCTATGGGGCCGGCGTCTACTGCGATTCGCGCACAGTCACCCTCGTGGGCAACACGATCACCGGCAACGCCTCGTACTCTGGGGCCGGGGTGGCTTGCTTCAACAAGGGGATGGTCATCACCGGCAATCTCATCAGTGGCAACACGGCCACTTACGGCGACGCCGGCGGCCTGCTCCTGGTCGGCTCACCGTCCATCGTCAGTGGCAACGTCATCAGCAACAACTCCGCCACGGCGACAGGCGGCGGAGTGCTCTGCGAGTACAACTCGCCGAGCTTCATCAACAACACCATCAGCGGCAACACCGCCAGACGCGGCGGGGGGCTGTACTGCTACCGAAGCACCTGGGTTACCCTCAGCAACACCATCATCGCCTTCAACGGCGCCACCGGGTTGGAAATCGATACGGCGTGGGCCCCCGTCCCATCCTCTGTCACCCTCAGCTACTGCAACGTATACGGCCACACCACGAACTTCGTGAACTTCGCCAGCGACCCGACCAGCACGAACGGCAACGTGTCGGTAGACCCGCTCTTTGCCAACGCGGCGGGTGGGGACTTTCGGCTCAGATCGCAGTATGGGCGGTGGGACGGTATGGCGTGGGTGCTGGATGGGGAGACCAGCCCCTGTCTTGACGCGGGCGACCCCGTCTCTGACTATGCCAGCGAACCGCAGCCCAACGGCGGGCGGGTGAACGTTGGCTATGACGGCAACACGGCGTATGCCTCCAAGTCAGCCGACCGTCC